>JACRCU010000368.1 GCA_016218865.1 Deltaproteobacteria bacterium
AGGCGACATGGTACGGATCGAACAGGCCGGCCACCGACCAGCTGATCAGCTTGTTGACGCGGAAGGTGCTCAGGTAGCCGACCTGCAAGGCAAACCAGTTGTGCGGGTCGGGCTCGCCCTTGGCCGCACCGCCCGCGAGCTGGGTCTTGAAACCGCCAAACAGTGTGCTCTCTTCGCGGCGCAGCTGGCAATGCGAGTCCCAGCTGGCCACGTGGTAGGTGCCGCCGCCCATGCTGGTGACCTGGGTGCCAGCCTTGACCCAGCGCGGGCCATACGTCCGCCAGGAAAGTCCAGCAATGGCATCAAGTTGCACGGCCGAGCGGTTGTCGCCCGCAAAGTAGGTCAGTGTACCGCCCAGCCACAGTGGGTGGAGCAAGTCCACGTCGCCGCGCAGCGAGCCGTTCCAGCGCGCGCCAAAGGTGAACGGGTCCTTGGCGGGACCGTCGTAGTGGTAGCTGCCGCCAAAGCCGCCGCCCATGTAGCCGCCCAAAGTGCCCTGGACTTGCGCCAGGTACTTGGACGGGACCGCCGCCTCGCGCTCGGCCGTCGTGGCCGTCGACGTGTCGGCCATCGAAGCCTCGCACTTCTCTTTTTCGCCCATGCCCTCGTCAGCAACCGCCGGCCGGGCCAGGAGCGCCGCACCCACGACCAGGACAGCGCCCAGAGTCCACCCAACCAACGACTTTCCAACGCAATCGTACTGCATCTCCCACCTCCTGCGGCCGCGCCGCGCCCGAGTCTGGAGGGAGTGTATTTGGATAGATTTATCCGCCAATCGCACGTTCATGCGAG
The DNA here is from genome assembly GCA_016218865.1 of Deltaproteobacteria bacterium. Classification (GTDB taxonomy): domain Bacteria; phylum Myxococcota_A; class UBA9042; order UBA9042; family UBA9042; genus SXRM01. Next base: position 793 of record JACRCU010000368.1, read on the forward strand.
GCAGCGCAAGGAGCGAACAAGTACTCGCCCCTACACCACCCGCACCGCGCCAAAACCGCAGACGTCGCGGCACCCGCCGCAGCTGCCGCACACGTCGCCGGCGATCTGCATCGCCACGCCGCGGCCCAGCAGGGCAATCGCGCCGTAGCCGCACTGGCGGTAGCAGCGCTGGCAGCCGTCGCAAAGGTACGGATCGATGACGAATTGCGTCAGGGTCCGGCAGCGACCGGCCGGGCAGCGGTGCTCCAGGATGTGCGCCAGGTACTCGTCGCGGAACCAGCGCAGCGTCGACAGCACCGGGTTCGGCGCCGAGCGCCCCAGGCCACAGGCCGAAAGGTCGCCCACCGACTGGGCAAGGCGCTGCAGCTCGTCCAGATCGCTCAGCACGCCGCCGCCGCTGCAGATGCGGGTCAGGATCTCGTACATCCGCAGCGTGCCCACGCGGCAGGCCGAGCAGCGCCCGCAGCTCTCGTCGCGCAGGAAGCCCACGAAGTAGCGGGCGACGTCGACCATGCACGCCGTGTCGTCCAGCGCGACCAGCCCGCCCGAGCCCATGATGGCGCCTTCGCCCGGCAGCGCCTCGAAGTCGATGGGCGTGCCGAAGCGCGACGCCGGCAGGCAGCCACCCGAAGGTCCGCCGATTTGCACGGCTTTCAGCTTGCGCCCGCCGCGACCGCCGCCGCCGATGTCCTGCAACACCTGAGCGATGCTCGTGCCCATGCCCACTTCGACCAGCCCGCCGCGCGCCACGTCGCCCGCCAGCGAGAAGATCTTGGTGCCCGGGCTGGCCGCGGTGCCCTGGCTGCGGAAGGCCGCGGCGCCGTGGGCGGCGATCCAGCTGACGTTGGCATAGGTCTCTACGTTGTTGATGCTGGTGGGTTTTTCCCACAGGCCGCGCTCGGTGGGGAACGGCGGGCGCCGCTGCGGGATGCCGCGCTCGCCTTCGATGGCGGCGATGAGTGCCGTCTCTTCGCCGCACACGAACGCTCCGGCGCCGCGGCGCAGCTCCACGTCGAAGCCCTGGCCCGGTCCGCGGGCGTGCTCGCCCAGGATGCCCGCCTGGCGCGCGGCGTCGATGGCACACTGCATCCGCTTGGCCGCCAAGGGGTATTCGTCGCGGACGTAGACCAGGCCCAGCTCGGCACCCACGGCGTAGGCGGCCAGGATCAGGCCCTCCAGCACCGCGTGCGGATCGCCCTCGAGCAGGTTGCGGTCCATGAACGCGCCCGGGTCGCCCTCGTCGGCGTTGCACACCACATAGCGGAGATCACTGGCCGTTTCGCGACAGGCCCGCCACTTGTTCGCGGTGGGATAGCCGGCGCCGCCGCGACCGCGGAGCCCCGCCAGGGCCACCGCCGCCACCAGCTCTTCGGGCGGACGCGCCAGCGCCTTCTGCAGCCCGGCATAGCCGCCATGCTGCTTGTAGTGCTCCAGACTTTCGGGATCGATGGCGCCACAGCGCGCCAGGATGCGGCGGGTCTGCAGGTCCCAGAAGTCGTTGTCGTGCACCGGGATTCCGTCGCGCAGCAGCAGCCGCTCGATCCACGGCTCGCCCTTCTGCACGTGCCGCTGCAACAGCTCGGGCACACGCTCGGCCGCGATCTCGCCGTACAGCCAGGTGGTTTGGTCGGGGTCGCGCAGCTCGACCAGCACCTCGCGGGCGCACAGGCCGATGCAGCCCGTGGTAGCCACCTGCAGGTCGATCCCCAGTCCCTGTGCCGACTTTTGCAGGGCCCGGCGCGTCGCCGCCGCCCCCGCCGCCAGGCCGCAGCTGCCCGCGCCCACCGTGGCGCGCCACCCGCCGCTCACAGCAAGTCCTCCGCAAAGTCGGTCACTTGCGCCAGCGCCGCCACCGCGTGCGGGCCGTCGACGCGGCCGTGGGTATGCCCGGCCACCGTCACCACCGGCGCCAGACTGCAGCAGCCCAGGCACGCCACGGTTTCCAGCGTGAACTCGAAGTCTTCTGTGGTGTCGCCCGGCTCGATGTGCAGGTGCTGGGCCAGGGCCTCGGTCACCCGCGCCGCCCCGCGCACGTGGCAGGCCGTGCCCTGGCAGACCCGAATCACGACCCGCCCGCGCCGCTCGAGCGAAAACGTGGCGTAGAAGCTGATGACGCCGTACAGCTGCGCCAGGCTGCGCCCCGTCTCGGCCGCCAGCAGCGCCAGCGCCGGCTTGGGCAGGTAGCCGCACGCCGCCTGGATCGCCTGCAGCACGCCGACCACGTCGCCGGGCCGCTGACGCAGGGCCTCGCGAACTACGCTTGCCAGTTGAGGATCAGCTGTCGAGTCGGCCACGCACCACCCTGCCCGCCGCGCTGCGGTCAGGCCCTTTCACAGCCTAGGCAGGGCGCGGCGGCAAAGCAACAGGGTGTCGGGGGCTTGCGTCATGGGTTCGCAGGCGAGGGCCGGGCGGATCTCCTGAGCCAAGGTCGGACGAGCCGGTCGTATCGGACAGTTTTCCCCAGCGAGCTTCCGCGTTTGCCCGGCAACTACTCCACCGCGGCGACACAAACACCCAGCTTGGGCGCGTGCTTGCAGCGCTTCTGCTCCTTGCACGCCTGCGAGGCCTGGCAGTCGGCGTCGCTGGTCGCAGCGCAGCGGTCGCCCCACAGGTGGCACTCCCCCTTGGTCTTGCAGTCGCTGGTGGCGGCGCACTCGCTGTCGCTGGTTGCCACGCAGTACAGGCCCACCAAGCCGGTGGCCACGTGGCAGGAGCCCCCCTCTTTGCAGCGGCGCGACGCCAGGCAGTCCTTGGAGCTGGCTACCACGCACTCGTCGATGGGGTCGAATTGCGAGGTCTTGGCGCAGGTGCCGTGCTGCAAACACGAGGTGCACCGCCCGGTTTCGACGCACCACACCGACTGACGGCAATCGAAGTCGCTGGCGGCGACGCAGCGGTTGCCCTGCGCCGTGCACCGACCGGAGAAGTAGCACGGGCCCCCATAGCAGGCGAGGCCCTGTCCGCCGCTGACCTGGACGTTTTGCGGCCGCTCACCGCACAAGCCATCGACCGCCTGACACGCGCCAAAGGCGAAACAGACGGCCGCATGGCCGCAGTCGGCATCGCTCGTAGCGGTGCACAGGCAGTGGCCGGCCCCGTCCGAGGTGCCAGAGCAGCGGCCGTGGAAGGTGCACATGCTGATCGAGCCGCGGCAGATGCTGGTGCAGTCGTCGGCAAGGGCGACGCCGTCCGCGGTCGTGGCGTCGTTGGCGGCAGCGTCGGCGATCGCGCAAGTTGGGGCACGGGAACTGCTTTCAGAGCTGCTGCACGCCGCCAAGATCGTGAGCCATGGCCACAGCCAGCAGGAGCGGTGGCGTCGCGGTTGGGCGCAGGCCTGAATCATCGGATCCTCTTGGCGCACGAGCTGCGGCTGCCAGCCAGTCTACTCGCGAATGAAGGGCGAGCCAATCTGGGACGGCAGCATCTGCGGCCGCGTCTCCGGGCCAGCGCAGCCCCGGCCCAATCGAAACGCAGACTTTGCCTCGGGCGAGTTGCAGGACAACTCGGAGCACGTCTGCAGACACCGACCCAGGATGCAGACGAAGGGATCCATGTCCGGACTGGGCGCCAACTCGGCGCAGTCACTGTCAAAGATGCATGGCGTTTCGCAGCGGCCCGCGATACACACGGCTCGCTCGTCCGTGGTTGCGCAGTCCAGGCCCGCGCAGGGGTCGCGCACGACGCATCGGCCGGCTCGGCAGGTCTGGTTGGCAACGTCGCAGTCGCGATCCCGGTCACAGAAAGTACGGCAGCGCCAGACACCGTCCATGTCCAAGGCGCACGCCTGTCCACTTGGGCAGCCGTCGTCCAAGCACGAGCGGTGCCGGCAGAAGTGGTCGCGGCAGACCTGACCGGCCATTGTGCCGCAAAGCCCTTGCTCCTGCAGGTGAAGTGCGCAACAGTCCATCAGGGCTTCGCAGCGCACGTCACACGCTTGGCCGGCACTAGCGGAAAGCCGTGTTGGCACTATGTCTTGGTGGGTTGCCGGGGTATTCGCAGGTAGGGCGTCTGGGGCAGACAGTTCAAATGGGATGCCCGACGAGCAGCCCAAAGTGGCCAGCGCTTTCCCCACAACTAGCGCCCAATTCAGGATTTCGCGCCGTAGCCTGGTCATCGTGGACCCCGCGCAATGTACGAGCCTAGGTGGTCGGCAACTTCTCCTGACCTGGCAGGCAAACGCCGATCTTCTCAACCAGAAACGTCAACCCTTTTCCTTCAAAGTATGGCTTTTCCGCGAGCAAATTCTTGTACCCTTGGTCAGAACACTGTCCGAACATGTACCAACCTGGGTCATACTTCGGGTACTTCTTTTGAAGTGTCTTGGTGCGACAGAATTGAGTGCAGAAATGCCCTGTTGGACACGAGCAGCCGTCGCCGGCAAGGCAGTTGTCAACGTTCGGGTCTTTTTCATTTACGTTCAAGCAGATGCATCGCTTGGCCGCTTTGTCGCATCCCCAATATTCTCCTTCCTCGTTGGGCTTCGCACCCGATGGCTTTGTGCAGTTGCAGCACTCGAATTTTCCGCAGCATTTCCCTGCTTTGCAGACCTTAGGGTTTCCTGAGCTGCTAGTACCACACTTGCCGCAACTGCAAAATGGGTTCAACGACGGTCCGCACTCCTTGCCTGCACACGCATTCTTGCAGTACAGCTTGGTCCACCAGGAGTCCGGGCCTATTCCCTTGCCCGGTACGCTCACGGGGAGCGGATCTGGCTTTGCGCGTGGGAAACCAGAGCTGTCGTACCCGCTTTGAGCGCTTGCCTCACTGCCACTGGCCGGGGCCCTGGGCCACGGAATTCCGACCGTCCCAGCGCGGCCACCTGCTTGGCCGGAGGCGCCAAAGGGCTCCGCAGCACCAGACTGGCCCACAACGACTCCCACCACATCCTGCCGAAGCCCGCGCACCGCCTGCACGTCCCCCGACAGCGCCAGCGCACTCGCCTCCGCCCAAACCTGCGCCAGCCCTCCGCCACCATCCAGCCGCCGCCCCTCGTCCGCCAAGGCCCGCACGGTCAAGGCGTGCTTGGTCACACACGACGGACAGCGCCGCTCCGGGTCCGCCAAATGCCCTTCGAGCAGCAGCAGTTCCTGGGCCAGCAGCACCAAGTTGTGGCGCGCGTCGTCCAGGGGCCACGGGTTGCCGGCGCTGGCGCCGTGGGCCGTCCCGCTCGCCGCGCCCTTGCCGCAATTCCCACCGCACTTGCCGCCACACTTTCCGCCGCACTTGCCGCCACAGGAACCTTTGCCCCGGCCACCACAACTGCAGCTGCTGCGCCCACTTTCAGCCTGGGCGCCCGCCGGGAGCAGCCCGTCCTGGCTCACGACCACCACGCCGGAGCTGGGAAGGTACGCCCCGCTGGAAGGATATTCCTCGCGCGGACTTGCGGCTTGGGCCACGGCCGCGCCTGGCAGGGTGAACTCCTGGCCCAGCCAGGTCCGGCCTG
>JACRCU010000361.1 GCA_016218865.1 Deltaproteobacteria bacterium
AGTTGCCTGCTCACCGGCAGCGAGGCCATCGCCATCACCGGCAAGCAGGGCGCTTATACCGTGCGGATGCGGCGTTACGTCGAGGTCAACGGCCGTCCCACCTGGCAAGAGCAAGCCGTGACGGCCGAAAACGTCTTCGTCTGCGGCGGCGCCATCCACAGCCCGGCGCTGCTGCTCCGCTCGGTGGACGCGGGCCTGGACCTGGGGCAAGCGGTCGTGGCCCAGATCGGCAAGAAATACAGTGCCAATGCCGACACCTTTGGCCTCGTGACCGGCAGCAGCTCCACCGCCGAGGTCGGCATCGGCCCGGTCATCACCTCCGTGCTGGTCCACCAGCGCACGCTGCCCGGCGGGCAGAGCGCCTACTTCCTGGTCGAAGACGGCGGTATCTCCAAGCGGTTGGTGAGCTTGCTGAACACCCTTGGCGGCAGCGACACCGCCACCAAGCGCGCGCTCCATCACGCACGGCCGCACCTGGGCAAGGTCAAGCACGCCTTCCGCAAGGCCGCCGCGACCCACTCCGGCCACCGGTCCACGCCGGAAGTGCCCGTGCCGCCGACGCTGGACTCGGTGGCGGTGCTGCTGATGATGGGCCGCGACCTGCAGCAGGGGACGATGCGGCTGGAGCAGCAGCCGGACGATCTGGCGCGCATGGAGATCCGCTGGGACAACGCCGCCAACTGGCCCATCACCGAAGAGCAGTGTGCGGTGGCCAGCGACCTGGCTCAGGCCATGGGCGGCACCTTCGTCCTCACGCCCACCCAGAGCTACGCCCACACCGCCGTCACCGTGCACAGTCAGGGCGGTTGCGCGATGGGCGGCGTGGTCGATCGCAACGGCAAGGTCATCGGCTGCGACGGCCTGTATGTCCTGGATGCTTCAATCTTTCCCGACAGCGTTGGCGTGAACCCGGCCCACACCATCTGCGCCGTGGCCGAGCACCACCTGGACGCGATCCTGGGCGCCCAGCCTCTGGCGCCCCGGGCCAGCGTACCCGCGCCACCCACGGAACTGCCCAGTGTTCTTCAAGGAATTCCGCCAAGGACCCAGCCAGTGTCGCTGGTCATGGACGAGTACATGCACGGCTTTGGCGGCGCCCCCAGCAGCGGCGTGCTGACGCGCTGTCTGCGCGGGGTGGTGCCCAGCCTGGTGCCCACCGCCTTCGACACCGATTGCCGCGCCGGCCGGGTGCGCGGGCAGGGCGTCCGGCTGTGGCTCACCTTGAACATCGCGAGCATTGCTTCGTTTTTGGCCGAGCCGCGCCACATCGTGCAAGTGTCGGGCATGGTGGCGGTGGATGGCCTCACCGAGCCCGAAGGCGTCGCCGTGCGGACGGGCACCCTGGAGCTGCTGACCGCCAACGAGGGCTTCTACTCGCGGCGCATGCGTTACGACCTTGAATTCACTGGTAAAGGTGGCAGGCGTTACCGGCTCGAAGGCATCAAGACCATCCCGGATCCCGACAACATCGTGCCCAACCCGTGGCGCGACACCACCACCCTCAAGGTCGAGGTCTTTGCCGCCGCGGCTGATAAGGACGTGATCTGGCGCGGCATTGCCCGGTTATCGGCGGTGGACTTCGCCCGCCAGCTGGCCTCGACCCAGCTCAAGGGCGGGCAGTCCAGCGGCGAGCAACACTTGCTGGCGGCGCGGTTTGGTGCGCTGTTCTTTGGCGAGCTCTGGCAGGCCTATGTAGCCCGCTTTTTTGCCCGCGCGGCCGAGCCCGGCGGACTGGTGGCCCTTGCCACCGGTTTCATTGCGCAAGAGGCAATGGACCACGCCCAACTGCCGCCGCGCGTCGAGCAGGCCCGCCAAGACATGGTCAAGTGGGCCAAGCAGAAGCTGGCGCTGCCGTTCGCGCCGCCGCCGCACCAGCACGTGCCGATCCAGCTGGCCGAGCGGCTGCCGGTCGACGTGCCGCTGTATCCCACGTTGGGCTTGGTCGACGGCAAGTTGCAGAAGGTGGCCGACGGCGCCGAGCGCCTGACCCTGTTCTTGTCGCGCTACGCACCGGCCAACCAGCCGCGCCGCAACAAGAAGCTGGCCCTGGTGGCCCACGGCGCCGGCGTGTCCAGCTCCAACTTCGTGCTGGATACGCTGCCCGACGACGACAACTTTGCCACCTGGCTGTGCGAGCGCGGCTACGATGTGTGGCTTTTGGACTGGCGCGCCAGCTGCAAGGTGCAGATGAGCCAGTTCGACCTGGACGTGGCCAGCGTGGTCGACTACGCCGCGGCGCTCGACGTGCTCAAAGTGGCGTACCGCGACGTTGGCATGCCCCCGGTGAGCCTGATCGGCCACTGCATGGGCGCCAACACCATGCTGCAAGCCCTGATGACGGGGGCGATTTCGCGCGAGGCGCACCACATCGAGCGCGCCGTGCTGTCGTCGATCGGCCTGCACTTCCACGTGCCCACGGTGACGCAGCTCAAGGTCGACGCGCGGGTGGCCGAGCTGATGGAAGACGCCGGCCTGGGCTACCTGACCGCGCGCGCCGACCACCCGGGCCACCGCATGCTCCACGCGCTGTGGTCGGCCGGGCTGGGCCTGGTGCACCCAGAATGCGACAACACCGCCTGCCACCGCATGAATTTCATGTACGGCTCGCCGTTCCGCCACGAGAACCTGGCGCACGAGACCCACGAGCGGCTGGCCGAAGAATTCGGCTACCTGTCGGCCCACACTTTCGTCCACATCTCGCAGCAGGTGCGCGCCGGCCACTCGCAGGCCTTCGACTACGGCCCGGTCGAAAACCAGAAGCGCTACGGCCAGGTTACGCCGCCCAGCTACCTGCACATGACCCCGCCCAGCGACGTGGAGCTGGTGCTGTTCACCGGCGAGCACAACCAGCTGTGGCTGCCGCGCGGCCTGCACGACACCGGCGAATTCCTGCGGCAGACCGGCGCGAACCTGCGCGATCTCCGCGAGATTGCCGGCTATGCCCACCAGGATCTGTACTGGGGCATCCACGCCCGCGCCGACGTGTGGGACGGGTATCTGGCGGACTTCTTGTAGGCGCGGTCGGCAATTCCTGTGTCACGCCATCGCTCCGCGGCGATCACCGGATCGAGGGCCGCTGCGGTGCGGGCTTGCCTGCAAGAAAGCTCATGAACTATGTGTAGTTCATGCGCTTTTGCCGAGGAACCAGTACCTGAATCGCGGCTCATGACGTTGCCGCCACCCGTGGAGCAGGGGTTGCTGGCCCGCCCAGGCCATGGGCGAAGCCAGCAATTCGGAGTAGCATGCGCGCCGCGCCACGGGAGCCGTGGTCGACGGTCCCCAAGGTCCTGGTCCGCGGACCGCAGACGATCTTTCAAGGAGATGGAGTCATGGCTATCAAGGTTGGCATCAATGGGTTCGGTCGCATCGGTCGCATGACGTTCCGCGCGATCGCCAAGGATTTTCCGGGCATGGAAGTGGTGGGCATCAACGATCTGCTCGAACCCGACTACCTGGCCTACATGCTGAAGTACGACTCGGTGCACGGCCGCTTCCCGGGCGAAGTCTCCACCGCGGGCGGCAACCTGGTCGTCAATGGCAAGACCATCCGCCTGACCGCCGAAAAGGATCCGGCCAACCTGAAGTGGAGCGAGATCGGCGCCGACATCGTCATCGACTGCACCGGCTTCTTCCTGACCACCGAGTCGTGCCAGGCCCACCTCAAGGCCGGCGCCAAGAAGGTCGTGCAGTCGGCTCCGGCCAAAGACGACACGCCGATGTTCGTCTACGGCGTCAACCACGCCAAGTACGCCGGCCAGGCCATCGTCTCGGCCGCCACGTGCACCACCAACTGCCTGGCGCCGGTGGCCAAG
>JACRCU010000375.1 GCA_016218865.1 Deltaproteobacteria bacterium
CCCGGGCAGGGCGGCGGCATGGCCGGCAAGCTCAGCGCCCCCTCGGCCAGCCTGGACGTGGGCATGCCCGAGGATTTTCGCGTCGATCTGGGCGACAGCGGCCTGGAGCTCGTCATCGCCCGCGGCACGCCGATCGATCTGTCGGCCCAGGGCGCCGGCAAGCTGGCCCAGCCCACCATCGAGCGGCTGTCGCTGCGCGCGGGCGACCACGGCATCCAGGTGCGGCCCAAAGCGGGCACGTTCAAGGAATTCAAGCAGCTCGACTTGCACGGCGCCACCATCCAGAAGGGCGGCGCGTTCTCGTTCGACTACGACTTGAGCGCCGAGGGCGCGATCCAGGGCATCTTCGCGCTGGGCCAGCTGTTGGGCCTGGCGGCGGGGCAGCCGGTGTCGGGGCAAGTGCCCGACGTCAAACTGGATTTCGTGCGCAAGGAGATCGACGCCAAGCTCCAGTCCGAGGTCCCGCCGCGCTTCAAGAAGTTCCTGGAGCAGTACGACGGCCTGGTGCCGGGCTTCTCGCTCAAGGCGCTATTTAGCTAGTCCTTACGCGATCTTGGCTAGTGCATCCAGAGCCGCGGCGTAGTCGGGCTCCTGGCTGATCTCGGGGACGAGCTGGCTGTAGGCGACTTTGCCCTCGCGGTCCAGGATCACCACCGAGCGCGCCAGCAGGCCGGCCATGCCCGAGTCGAGCAGGCGCACACCGTAGGCCTGGCCGAAGCTCAGGTCGCGCAGCTCGGACAGCGGCCGGACATGGTCCAGACCTTCGGCACCGCAAAAGCGCTTGAGAGCAAAGGGCAAATCGCGGCTGATGCACAGGCACACCGCGCCGTCGACCTTGCCGATCTCGGCGTTGAAGCGGCGCACGCTGGCGGCGCACACCGCGGTGTCGACGCTGGGGAAGATGTTCAGGACCACCGGCTTGCCGGCGACGTCGGCCTTGGTCACGTCTTTCAGGTCCAAGCCGGTCAGGCGGAAGTCGGGGGCCGCCTGGCCAAGGGCGGGCAAAGTGCCCGAAACGTTCACAGGATTGCCGCGCAAAGTCACCAAGGTCGTGGGCTGTGCCATGTACTGTCCAAACAGCGGCGCCTTTTGCCGCAGTGCGTCACAGTAGGACGGTCCTGCCCGGCGGGCAAGGTCGCGCCGATCGCAGCGCGGCGATTGCCGGAGTTCCTAACGAATATCGCCAAGTTGGCCGATGTTGCTTGCGGAGGGGTCAACCTGTCGTTACAAGTTCATGACAGAGTGCTGCACACGAGGTTGGGGCCTGGCTATGTCGCTACATCTACGACCGAATTTTTCCACCAAGGTGCCGCTCGACTCGGCCCAGGTGACCCGCGACTTGGAGCGCGTGCTCGACCGGCCCGATCTGGAGGTGCGCTGGTCGCGGCCGGCGGGATCGGCGCAGCGCAAGCACTTCGACCGTCTGCACGTGCTGATTGCCCCGCGCCAGCGCAAATTCTGGTCGCCGTGGCTGAACCTGGACTTGCACGCGACCGACGCTGGCGTAGACGCCTTTGGCCGTTTTTCGCCGCACCCCAGCGTGTGGACCGGTTTTGCCGCCGCCTACTTGCTGCTGGGCTCGGTCAGCTTCTTTACCGCGATTTTTGGGCTGTCGCAGTGGATGGTGGGCAGCACGCCGTGGGCCTTGACCGGCACCCTGGTTTGCGCCGTCCTGGCCGCGCTGCTGTGGTGGGCCTCGCTCATCGGCCAACGCTTGGCGCGCGCCGAGATGGCCCTGATTCGCGAGATCGTCGACCAGGCCCTGCCCGAGGCGCCGGCGCCCGTGCCGCTGGTGGCCGCGCTGGCGCCGACCTGATCGCTACGCCGCCGTGCGATGGCGCTGCAGCAGCCAGTACACCAGCGCCGCGATGCCCGTGCCGGTGAACCACGCGTAGATGTACAGGTTGTCCCACAGGCCGGGCTCACCTTGGATCACGTGGATTCCCTTCAAGAAGCCGGGCAGATTGGGGGCGATGCCCAGGGCCAGGGCCACGATGGCGGCCCGGTTGTAGTGGCCGTAGCGGCCGGTGGTGCGGTACAGATCGGGCACGTCCAATTCGGTCTTGCGGATCAGGAAGTAGTCGGCAATCAGCACGCCCGCCACCGGGCCCAGCAACGCCGACACGCCGCCCAGCCAGCCGCCCAGGTAGGTCGCCGGATCCTGCATCAGCTTCCACGGCATGCACAGGATGCCCAGGATGCCGGTGATCAGACCGCCGGTCTCGAAGCTGATCTTCTTGGGCGCCAAGTTGGCGAAATCGTTGGCGGGGCTCACCACATTGGCGGCGATGTTGACCGATAATGTGGCGACGACGATGCCGAACACCGCCACCACCGCGACCACCGCGCGCACGGCGGCGTCGGCGATCAGCGGCGCGCTCATGCCCTTGGGCGGCGTGGCCGACGTCATCTGACCCAACAGAAACTCGGGCTGCCACAGGTCCTTCAGGTCCGCGCCGGTCAACACGGCCGCCGATGCCGAGGTGATCACCAGCGCCATCGCCGAAAACGCAATCATCGTCGTCGGCAGCCCCAGGGCCTGGCCGAGCATCTGCTCGCGCTGGCCCTTGCCGTAGCGGGTGAAGTCCGGGATGTTCAGCGACAGTGTGGCCCAGAAGCCGACCATGGCCGTCAGCGACGGCACGAACACCGGCCAGAACTCGCCAAGATCCTTGAACTTAGACGGCTGGTCCAGCAGCGGTCCGGTGCCGCCGGCGCGGCCGACCACCCACCACAGCAGGCCGGCGGCCAGGACGAGCACGATCGGCGCCGCCCAGTTCTCGAAAATCCGCACCGCGTTCATGCCCTTGTAGATGATGAAGATGTTCATCCCCCAGAAGATCAAGAAGGTGATGGCGCTGGGCAGACCCAGGCCGGCAATGGCGAAGTCGCCGCCCAGGGTCAAGTAACCCGGCCAGAACGTTCCCAGAAACGTCTTGATGGCCTCGCCGCCGATGTAGGTGTTGATGCCGAACCAGCCGCAGGCCACCAGCGCGCGGATGATGGCGGGAATGTTGGCGCCGGCCGTACCGAAGGAGGCGCGCGCCAGGACCGGGAAGGGAATCCCGTACTTGGTGCCCGGGTGGGCATTGAGCAGGATCGGCACCAGCACGATGAGGTTGCCGAGGCCGATGGTCAGCAGGGCCTGCCACCAGTTCATGCCCGCGGCGATGAGCCCGCCCGCCAAGGTGTAGGTCGGTATGCAGTGGGCCATCGAGATCCACAGCGCGGCGTAATTGTAGGTGGTCCACACGCGGCGGCGCTGCGGCACCGGCGCCAGATCTGGGTTGAACAGCGGCGAATGGGCAATGTCGGCCGGCAGTTCAGCCAGGGCCTCGGCGGCCAGGGTCGGGTCGTGCATGGGCGGCTCCGCGGGATCGGCAATTGGGAATGCAGCGGCGACCGTACCTTGCAGCGGCGCGCCTGACAAGGCATCTGGCGAAAAACGCCAACGCAGTTCTGTTGTTGCCATCCCGG
>JACRCU010000376.1 GCA_016218865.1 Deltaproteobacteria bacterium
CAATCAGAAACCTCCGAGCCCCAGAGCAACGGAAATCCCGTCGGACGAAAGCTCAAGGATGCTGGGTGGGTCGCAAGCGGGCGCTGCCGCGACCCGCCGCGACGTGGATCGTTGGATGCGGGTTTCTGATCGGTGCTCTAGAGACTTGACCAATCACTGAACATTTATTCAGTTCTTGCCAGGCCTGTCAGTCCAAAGGCACGCGCTCGCCAGCGTGGAACCGCCACTTCACACCATCGGCGCCGAACACATAGACGCCGTCGTGCTCGCCCACCGACATGGCCTGACCGGTGCTGGGCTCGACCAGCAGGAAGCTCTCCTCGTTCAGCCCCACACAGCGGTGGCTAGAGAAGCGCCGCGCCAGGTAGGCCAAGTTGTCGGGGTCGTCGGTGTGGATGCGGTCCATGCAGTGCGGCAGCACCTGAACGCCGCCGACCAGGCCCAAACCGCGGTCAATCAAGCGGAATTCCCGGCGCGCTGGGTCGGGCGAGAAGTTGTCGTAGATGATCATGCGCTCGCACAACACCAGCGATCCGGCCGAGATGGCCACGAAGGTGGTGCCGCGGCGCAGCGCCTCGACTAGCGTGGGCTGCAAGTCAAAAAAGCGCAGGGAAGCGAGCAGTGCCCCCGGGTCGCCGCCGAACAGAAACACCACGTCGGCCGCCAAAATCCGTTGACTCAACAGGCGTTGTTGGGCCTGCCAGTCGCGGTCCAGGCGCAGCCCGGTGCGGGCCGGCAGCAGCCCCTCTTCTTCTTCCAGCGCCGCGAGCATGCGCTGGTCGTTGCTGACCAAGTCGGCAAGGTCGTGAATCAACTCGCGAACCAACGCCCGCTGCAGCAAGTCGCGACCGCTCAGCGCCGCGCCGGGCCGCAGGCTGTCGCGCTCGACCAGGGGCAGGTGACCCAGGCGAAAGTCGCCTAGCTTTTCGCGGGCATAGCGCACAGCGTGGCGTATCCGCTCGGCGTGGAAGCTGGTCTTGTCCACGTAGAAACGGCGGGTGGCTTCTTGCACGGCGCGCAATTCTGCATCCACGGCGGCCACATGGGGATGGCGCCCCAAGTACTCCTGCCACACGTGCCACGCACACAAGTTGTAGATAGCGTGGTCAAAGCCGCCGTGCCAGTCCGAGTGCACGCCCACCGCGTTCAGGGCGTCGCGCGCAATTTGCTCCCCATACTCGCCCGGGCCCCAAGCCGCCGTGACCAACAAAACCTTGGGTTGGCCACCGTCGCGTGCGCGCAAGAACGGCCGTGTGCGCGCCATCAGCGCGGCTGGTGAGCCGATATTGCCATTGAAAACAATCCGTCCGCGCATCATGTCGCCGGCGGCAATCGGCGCCGCGCCGGGCGAATTGGGCGCCAGATCCGGGCGCAGGTCAAGCGGACCCGCGGCTGGGTGCGCGGTACCCCACCGCTCACGCGGGTCTTGTGGCAGTGGTGGAGTTTTGCCGGCGTCCGGGCTAATCTAGACCAGTGGGGCGCACGTCGCCCCAAGCGATAGTCCTCTGGTGGCCACCGACGCAAACAGCCTGGAATTGCTCGCCGAAGTGGCAGCCCACCTGCCGCAAGTGGTATTCCTGAGCGACGTGCAGAATCGCTCGACGCTGTACATCAGCCCGGCCGTCGAGTCGATTTGCGGCGTGACGCCGCGCCAGGTCCTGACCGATGCCGGCGTGTGGCAGCGGTGCCTGACTCCAGAAAGCATCGAGCGGGTCCGCCATGCGGTCGCTAACTTGGGCGACGGCCGGGCCAATCTGCGGGTGGTGGTCCTCCACCCCGAGCGCGGGCGGCGGCAAGTGGACCTGAGCCTGTGGCCCATCAAGGACGCCAGCGGCGTCACGGTGCGGCTGGTGGGCATCGGCGACGACATCACCGACGACTTGAAGGCGCGCGAGCGCGAGTTGAGCCTGAACGACGGACTGCTGCAGCTCATCGCCAGCCTGCCCGACGGCGTCATCGTCTACCGCGACGTGGTGCTGTTCTGCAATGCAACCCTGCGCGAGCGCTACGGCTTTGACCCAACGGGAATGTCGATCCAGGCGGTCATCGACAAGATGTTCGTGGCCGAAGAGCAGCCGGCGGCGCGGCGGCGCCTGATCGAAGCGATGTCCGGCAACAGCCTGGTTCCGGTCGAGCGGCGCCTGCGGTCGAGCGACGGCGGCGTACACCCGGCCGAGCTGCGCACGGTGACCATCCCGTTCAGCGGCGGGGTGGCGCGGGCCACACTGGTGCGCGACTTGACCGAGCGGCGGGCGCTGGAAGCCGAGCTGGCCGAGGCCAACACCACTGCGACGCTGGGGCGAGTGGCGGCCGGCCTGACCCACGAGCTGAACAATCCGCTGGCGGTGCTGCTGGGTCAACTGGAGCTGGCGGTCGAGAAACTGCCCGTTCTGCAGGCTACCATCGAGCAGCTGCAGGCGGCCGAGGTGGCCGCGGGCGACACCACCTGCCACAACTGCGCCGACGTGCTACAGCAATTGGCCGATGTGCGCGAACACGCCGAAGCGGCGGCGGCGGCGGCCCGGCTGGTCCGGTCGATCATGACGGACTTCCGCACGTTGTCGTTGCCGTCCACGTCGGACCCGCACCGGGTGAGCCTGGCGCAGGTGCTGCAGTCGACCTGCCAATTGGTGGACGCGCGCCTGCCCAGCGGCGTGCAGTTGACGCTGCAAGTGGACTCGGCGCCACCGGTATTGGCCGACGAAGCGCGTCTGTCGCAGGCCTTGGCGCACCTGCTGGTGGCGGCCGGGCTGGCGGTCCACCGCTCGACCGTGGGCGCCGGCGACCTGACCATGACCCTGGACACCGACGGTGGCGATGCGCGCGTGCGGCTGGTGGCGGCGCCGGACCTGCGGCTGGACCAGGCCATGGTGCACAACGTGGAGCAGCCGCTGGTGGGGTCCGTGGGGCTGTGCGCCAGCGTGCTGCAGGCCTATGGCGGCCGCTTGATGCACGTGGCGCGCGAGCACTACAGCGGCGTGGAGGTGCG
>JACRCU010000365.1 GCA_016218865.1 Deltaproteobacteria bacterium
TTGCGACGGCCGGCCGGCAGAACGACCGCGCGCAGATCGACTGGGGCGGCGACGGGGAGTTGCCCCTGCCCCATCAGCCAGGGTGGCACGGCGGCACCGGTGCGCGCGGCCTCCAGCCAGTCGGCGGTCAGGCGCCCAAGCACCGCCCGCTGCGTCTCGGCCGGCAGGCGGTAGTCTGGGTCGCAGTTTTGCTGGCCAATATCCACGGTTTCGTCGCGCCAGCTCTGGTTGAAGGCGTTGTGGCTGCCGCCGCCGAGCAGCCATAGGGCAAGCCGCGAGCCTGGTTGCGTGGAGTCGGCGCGATCCAGCAGGTGCCGGCCCTCCAGCGGAGAAACGTCGAAATCGCAGGTGGGCAGCACGATCCCGAGGTCGACCCCGGGGACCGGGCCGCGGGTCCCATCGGGTGGCGCAATCAGCAGCAGCGCCCGCAGGCGCACACTGTCGAGCCCGATCGCCGCAGGATGCGCCAGCTTGGCGCCCGTCTGCAGCGCCGCGTCGCCGCCCGTCGAGTGACCGACCAGCGCCACTTGTTGCAGGTCGGCCGCGGCCACGATGTCGGCCGGGATCGGTGGGCTGGTGCCACGCTGCCATGCCTGCCAGAGGCGCAGATGGGCCAGGGCCTGGTCGCTGCGGGCCATGACGGCTTTGTGCCCGGGCGTGCAGACCGCAGCCGTCACGTCGACGACCTCGGCGATCCAGCCGCGCGCAGCGAGCTCGTCGGCCACCCACACCAGACCCGACGGCGTGTCCACGCGCTGTTGGTCGTCGGGACAGGCGGCCTGCGGGTCCAGGGAGCAGGTGTCGGGTCCTTCGGCGGCGCGGCAGGTGCCGTGGTTGCCGTGCAAGAGGAGCACCAGGGGATGGCGACCCGGCGCCTTGGGGTAGCGAACAATGCCGTGGGGGCGCACGAGCTTGCCGGGCAATAGTTGGGCGGGCTCACCCTGCCAATCGGCGCTGCCGACGGGCACCCGCGCCGGTGCAGGGAGCGCTGGTAAGCCCGCCTGGCGCTCGGCCAGTGCAGCCTGCCAGGTGCGGTCCAGGGCCTGCCCCAATTGCTCGGGTGCCAGCGGCGGTCGGCGCGGCATGCTGGGGCGGTGCGCAGGCCCGGTGGCACTGGACGGCGCTGGCGCGGTCGCGGAGTGGTTGGCGGGCTCATTCGGCACCGCGTGACCGCCGCGCACCAAGAGCCACGTGACTCCAGCACTGGCGGCCGCGATGCCGAGCATGGCGGCGCTGAGTGCCCAAGGCCACGGGTGGCCGGCCCGGGTGCGCACGGGTGCGGCAAAGGCCCCGGTGGGCGGGCGGGAATGCGACCCAGTGGCAGGACGCGCGTGTGCGCCGGTGGCGGGCCGCCGCGGGGCAGCAGGGTCAAGTCGGGGAGAGTCGGCCATCGGCAACCTCGGCAAAGCGCGCGGCGTCGATCCAGAGGGACGCGCGGTGCAGCGCGAACCCGGGACCACCTCCCCATTTTGGTGGCCAGACGCGCGGTGCAAATGGCAGAGTGCGGGCCAGCGCCCGTTCCTGACGAATGCAAATCGTGTGCAAATGTTCGTGAAGACGCGAACAGCATTCCCTCGCGCACAAGCTCAGGATTGGTACTTGAAATTACTACAATTCAATTCATAACCATGCAGATATACGGCCGCACGACCTGCCGGCAGGGCGGCAAAGCCGGGTCGCCAACGCGCCGCTGCCGCGGATCAACAGTGCGGTGCGCGCGCAACCACAGGCAAAAACAGTAGGTATCTGAAGGCCTTTTTCGGACTCGAGCCGAAGCCGCCCGGCTCGCGGCGCGCCACCCGTTCATTGACCCGGCCTGGTTGGGCGAGTACGCTGAAATCAGGAGCGGTTGGCCAACCGCGGGGCCACGCAGCATGCAGAGCTCCAGGACAGCAAGGGTGGATACGGTGGCGGGTCGCCGCAGCGCCGCGCCGTGGGGTTGGTTGGCGCTGGTGGCGTTGGCCTTGGCAGCGTGCGGCACCGCGACGGAGTCGAGTCCAACTCTGCAGATCGGCTCCCCCGCCGGCGGCGGTGACGCGGAGTTGGCCGCCCCCGAAACCGTCGGCGGCGACGCCGGTGGATTGGCGGGCGACCTTGGAACGGTCGATGCGGGCGCCCCAATTGGCGACGCGGGCGCCCCCGCCGACACCCACCCGAACACCGACGCGGCCATGCCGGCCGACGCCGCAGCGGCAGGGGATGCCGTGGTGGCGGCAGACGGCGCGGTGGTCCAGGACAGCGCCGGGCCTGCGGACGGCAGCTCAGGGGCCGACGCGCCCGCCCCGCCGGACGCGTCGCCCGACGCCGCGGTGGCCCTGGATAGCGCGGTCGTCGTCGACGCAGTACCACCCGGCGATTCCGGACCAGCGCCGGATGCGGGGCCACCGGCTCTGGCCTGCGGCAACGGCCTGTGTCAGGGGCCGACCGAGACAGCCTTGACGTGCCCGAGCGACTGCGCCACCGGCTGGCAGGCGTGCGCCAACGGTGCGTGCCAGGCGGCGGCCCTCGCCTGCAGCAAGGCGGTGGCGTGCTCGGCGGCGACGGCCTGCGCGGCGAATTGCAAGGACTTGGGCTGCGTTTCAGCGTGCACCTCGGGCCTGGACTGGGCGGTCATGACGGCGCTGCTGGTGCCGCTGGCCAGTTGCGCCCAGCTTCACGGCTGTCTGGCGGCCGCCCCGCCCGGCCCCGGCGCCGGCCCATCGACCTGCAAGAATGGCGCGTGCGACGGCGGCGAGACGCACTTGACCTGCCCGAGCGATTGCCCGTTCCCGGTGTCGGCCAGCGAGCTGTGCCAAACCCAAAGTGCGGCCAAAGCTTCCAGGCCTGCGCAGCGAGCGCGGGCTGCGTGGACGCCGCCGTGTGCTGGAACAAGTCGTTCGACCAAAAGTGCTTGCCGGACAACCAGGCGGGCAAGACGTTGAGTGCGCTGATCAAGTGCGTCCAGTCCTCGTGCGCGGGCGTGCTCCCGGTGCAGAGCTGCGCAGGCAAGTGCGGCCAGTACACCAAGGACGCGGCGTGCCAGTGCGACAGCAAGTGCAAGCAATACAACGACTGCTGTCCCGACATCAACCTGGTGTGCGACGGCTGAAGGCGCCGAGACACCAAGGCGAACCCTCCGAGGGCCCGCGCAACGGGGGTTCTGCCCGGCGACGAGGCTCGACGCGGTCCGTCGCCGAGGACGCTCGCCCGCCACGACGCGCCCACTTGCAGGCCGCCGCCGCCCGGTACGGAGCCGGGTGGGTGTCCGGCCGTGGCCGGTGGACCGCGCGGGCTACGGTGTGGCGGCGCCGCTGACGCAGCGGGGCAGTTGGACCCACGTGCGCGCGTCGTGGGCCGTGACGAGGTGCGCGACACCTAGGGCGTGCAAGGCGTGCAGGTGGCCCAGGGTGTCGGCAGTTTGGTCGGCGTCGAAGTCGGCGACGGCGCTGGCGAGGCGGCCCTTGGGGACCGGCTCCTCGAAGCCTTCTTTGACCCAGGCGGCATCGCCGATGAAAAACCAGGGCTTGCCGGCGTCCGCCTGAACGAGGTAGCTGGTGGCACCCGGAGTGTGGCCCGGCGTGGGTACCGCGATGACGCTGCCGTCGCCGAATACGTCGCGCGAGGCGGCGAATCCGAACAACGGCGGGCCATCGAAGTCCATGCGGTCGATGCGGGCTTGCAGGCCCTGGAAGTGGCCGCGCATGGCGCCGTCGGCAAAGGGACTGCTCTGCGCGTCCGTGGCCTCGGCGTCGGCGCGGGCCATGACGATGCGGGCATTGGGGAGTTCGCGGAGCCCGCCGGTGTGGTCCCAGTGGCGATGGGTGAGCAGCACGTGGGTGACTTGCTCTGGGCGGATCCCGGCTTGCTTGAGGAGCTTGGCGAGGCCGACGGCGGGCCGGGCGGCGTTGCCCACCGCGAGGCGGAACCACCAGGGCGCGGCGTCGACGTCGGCGGGGGTGGTCTCGCCCAGGCCGGCATCGATGAGCACGACGCGGTCGCCTTGGCGCAGGACGAACGACGAGTAGGCCTGGCGCCAGGGGCCGCGAAACCAGCCGCGCGCGCCGTTGCTGAGGTCTTCGTCGACTTCGAGGTGAACCAGGGCGCACGGTTGCAGTGCGGGACTGCGCCGCGCCGGGAGGTCGGCGGCGGGCGCGGCGTACTGCGGGATGTGGGGAGCGCAGCTTCCGAGCAGAGCGGCAGTGGCGGCCAGGGCCAGTGGGCGGGCGTACATGCTGGGGTCCTTGGGGTGAGCGCGCGCCGGGCGGCGGGGCAAGGGCAGGTGCAGAGACTCTCCTCGATCGCGGGCGGCTGTCAACGCACCGGTGGCGATTCTGCTGGCGATCTCGGGTGGTTGTCGGTCACACCC
Organism: Deltaproteobacteria bacterium; assembly: GCA_016218865.1. Classification (GTDB taxonomy): domain Bacteria; phylum Myxococcota_A; class UBA9042; order UBA9042; family UBA9042; genus SXRM01. The sequence continues at coordinate 4,346 of JACRCU010000365.1, forward strand.
AGAGAGCCGGGAAGCGAGCACTGCGAACCGTCGCGGTCGGATTGTGCGAGCCGTTCCCGGGTGAATCAGGTGGGGTGCATGTCAGTCCCCGTGGTGAGCCTCATCGCGGTGCGAAGCTCGGCGGAGGGCGGTGCGGCCAAAGCGGTCGCGAACGGCATCCAGGGCCTTGTCCAGGCGCTCGTCGCGCTGCCGCTCGCGGTCGGTAAAGAGGTCGGGCTGCACCGGCTCGCTATCGGGCCGGAGATCCCATGCCGCCAGACCGACCAGCCGGTAAGGCAAGCGCAGGTCGAAGCGGGGCAGCAGCTCGGCGGCGGTGGCGAGCAGGGCCCGCGCGCTCGAGGTCGGCGGCGCCACGCGCGCTTGGTGGGTGACCAGCTGGAAATCGGCGGTCTTGAGCTTGACGCGGACGCCACCAGCACGCAAGTGCTCACGGCGCAATCGAAAAGCGATGGTGTCGGCCGCCTCGATGAGGTGCGGCCAGATGGCGTCGCGGCCCACGGCGTCGACCATCAGGGTCTGCTCCGAGCCAATCGACTTGGCGTCGCGGTCCGGCACGACCGGACGCTCGTCGCGCCCCAGGGCCAGGTCCGGCAGGAACGGACCGTGACTGCCCAGGGCGCGGACCAGCCAGGCCCGGTCGGCCGCCGCGACGTCGCCGATGGTGCGCAGGCCGAGGGACTGGAGCTTGGGCACCGACTTCTCGCCGACCCCCCACAGGCGCGACACCGGGAGCGGCGCCAGGAACGCCTGGGTCTGTTCGGCGGGCACGACGACGAGCGCGTCGGGCTTGCGGAGGTCGGAGGCGACCTTGGCCACGAATTTGCACGCGGCGACGCCCACCGAGACGCGCAGACCGGTTTCGGTCCAGACCAGCTCCTTCAGGCGCCGGGCGGCCTCCTCGGCGCTGCCCCACAGGCCGCGGGTGCCGGTGAGGTCGATGAATGCTTCGTCCAGGGACAGGCCCTCGACCAGAGGCGACAGGCTGCCGAAAATCTCGAAAATCTGAGCGCTCACCGCCTGGTACTGCGCGAACCGCGGCGGCACGACGATGGCCTGCGGGCAGCGGCGCTTGGCTTGCGCCAGCGGCATGGCCGAGCCGACGCCGAACGGCCGCGCCTCGTAGCTCGCGGTGGTCACGACCGAGCGAGGACTGTCGAAGGCCACGAGCACGGGCTTGCCGCGCAGCGCCGGGTCGTCGCGCTGCTCCACGGCCGCGTAGAACGCGTCCATGTCCGCGTGCAGGATGCTGCGTCCAACTCCCGACAAGATGCACCCTTGTGTCATGTTTGTATAATTAAACAGGAATTTCTGATTTCCAGTGCCTGCTAGTAGGCCTGGACGGGCGCCGCGCTGCCCTTGCCGGCGAGCGGGCCGCACTGGCCCAGGTTGCTGTCGCCCCAGCACCAGATGGTTCCGTCGCCGCGGAGAGCGCAGGTATGGGCCGTCCCGGCAGCAATGCCAACGACGTTGCCGAAACCCTTGAGTTCGGATGGGAATTTGTTCATGGCACCGGAGGGAAGGCCGAGTTGACCGTTGCCGTTGCCGCCCCAGCACCACAGGCCGCCGCCCGCAACGACCGCGCAGCTGTGGCCACCGCCGGCCGCGATGGCCGTCGCACTGTCCAGTGCCACGATCTGTGGCGTCGAGTAGTAGCTGTTGCTGCCGCCGGTGCCGAGTTGGCCGAAGGACTGCTTGCCCCAGCACCGCACGACGCCGCCGGCGAGGACCGCGCAA
>JACRCU010000366.1 GCA_016218865.1 Deltaproteobacteria bacterium
CGCGGTGGCCTTGTCGCAGGTCTCTTGCGTACAGGGATTGCCGTCGTCGGTGCAGGCCTTGGGCTGCCCGGCGCCGCACTTGCCGCCGGCCACGCACTTGTCTTGTACCGTGCACGAATCCTTGTCGTCGCAGGGAGTTCCGGGCACGGCGTTGGCGAACTGGCACTCGCCCGAGCCGTCGTCGGCGCACTTGGCCACCACGCAGGCGACGTCCTTGCCCGCCGGCGGATCGCAGGTCACGGTGCCCGTGCAGGCGTTCTTGCCAGCAACCTGGCCATTGCACTCGTCTTTGGTGGTGCACTTCAGGCCGTCGTCGCAAGTCGTGCCCTGGTCGGCGGGCCCGATCTTGCAGACGCCGGCATCGCACACGGCCTTCTGGCACAGCGCCGCGTCGGCGTTGACCTTGTCCTTGCACTGGTCGTCGCTGGTGCAGGCGCCGCCGGAAGTGTCCGCGTCGCCTTGGGTCTGGATGTCGGCCGTGCCGTCCGCGCCATCCGGATTCTCGATGGTTCCGTCTTGGGGATCTTCGGTGTCTTCCGGCTTGGCGGTGCCCGAATCGGGGGTCTCTTCACTGCTACAGCCGGCAGCCAGGGCCAGCGCCAACAGCATGGCCGCTACCGGCAGAATACCCGCGAAGCGCGCCATGAAACCGGCGTGACGCAAGGACAATTGCTTCATCGAACACCCCTCCCGACCAGGGTCGGTACGTACTCGGCCGCCGCGACGCAAGCTGTTCTGTCCCGGCCACTCGCGATTGGGGGAGTGGCGGCCGGAACATCGAGTGGACGACCGCGCGCGAGCGCCCACTCCAACGTGCATGGGAACATTAGCAGACCGCCGCGTGTTGCTGCAAGTCATATGCACCCCACCTGATTGTCGCGGGAACGGCTTTCTGAGCCCGATTGGCACCTGGCGTGAATCCGGCGGGGACCCCGGTTCGGTCCCGGAGAATTGCCCAGATTTCCCAGCCGAATTCAATGGATTTGCTGGTGCAGCTGCGCCACCGCGACGGGATCGTGGTTGGTCAGGCTCGTGGTTTTTTGTATTTGGCCCGCCCAGCTACGGCCGCGGCCCCAGCGGCAGTGGCCCATGCTGCAGGGCCGGCGGCGGCGGCGGCGCGGCGCTGGGCAGGTTGTCCTTGGACACGACCACTTCGAAACCCTTGTGCTGATAGGCAAATATGCCCTCGTCCATCACCGCGGTGTGGGCATAGCCGCGCTTGCGCAGCTCGTCGACCACGGCGCCCGAGGCGTGGTGCGGGCAAGCACAGTAGGCGATCACCCAGGTGCCGTCGTTGGGGACTTTGTCCAGGTTGGCCATGTCGTAATAGGGCAGCGACTGCGATCCGGGGATGTGCAGGCGCAGCCAGTCCGACGGCGGCCGCGCGTCCAAGATGACGATACGCCGCTTGGCCTGCAGCGCCCGGTGCACGTCTTCGGGCTTGACCAGCCGGCCGTCTTTCAGTTTGAAGTCGGCGGGCTTGCCCTTGGGATGGATGACCGGCGACTCCGTCCACGGCAGGGCGGGCGGCGGGGCCGGCGGTGTCGCCACGGCCGCGACCGGCTGCGCAACCGAGCGCAAGTAGGCCAGGATGTCGGCAATTTGCAGCGGCTCCAAAGTCTCGCGCCACGCCACCATGTCGGTACCGGGCCGACCCTGGCGGATCGCGTGCACCAGGTAGTCGTCGCTGGCCTGCTGCAGCAGCAGCGGATTGAACAGGTGCACGGCGGTGGCGCGCTGGGCCGGCGTGCCGTGGCACTTCTGGCACTTCAAGGCAAAAAAGGCCTGTCCGCGAGCCATGTTACCACCCGGCGGCACGGCCGGTTCGCTGATGCGCGGCGGCGCATTGCGGCGCAACCAGGTCACCAGGGCGTCGACCTGCGCCGGCAGCAACGGCCCGCCCACCGCGCGCGCGTAGGCGCCCATGGCGGTGCCCGGCCGGCCCTGGGCGATGCTGGCCGCAAGAAATTCAGGGGTTGCACTCTCCAGGAACGTGCTGGAGACCAAGCTGGGCGCGTTGTCCGCGGCGTAGCCCTTGCCCTCGGGACCGTGGCAAAGGCTGCAAAAGCGCGCATACAGGCGGGGTGCATCGTTGCCCAGGGTAGCCGCTTCGGCCAACGCCACGGCACCGGTGACCGGATGCGGCAGAGCGGCCGGCGGGGTGCCCATGGCCGGCGCGGGCTCGGCGCGGGCGTCGGGCGGCAACGGGTCGCGCGGTACCGCAGAGTGGACGCGCGCGGTGCGGAAGATCGGGTTGCTGCGGCAGCCCAGGGCGAGTGCGGCCAGCAGCAGCAGGGCGGCGGTCGGCGCGCGGTGGTTCTGGTTTCGAGTTGGCGACATGCAACCTCGGGGCGGTGGACGCGGCGGCGCAGAATGCCGTTGCTGGCCCAACCTGGCAAGTCGCGGAGCGGGCAAGCGCCGTTCGGTCCGCGCGAACAACGGGACCAGCAACGGCTAAACGGCTTGGCTTTCGCCCAGATCCACCTGGCACGGCGATCCGGCGGCGTAGCGCACGCTGCCCTGCCCACCCGCCACCACCAGTGCGGTGTGGCTGACCGTGTGCGCCCACGGACCGTGGATGCAGGGCGGACGCTCGGCGACGCCGCTGTGGTGGCTGGCCAGCAGCTGGTGCAGCGACTCGGCGGTGCGCTGGTCAGGCGGATGCGTCGCCAGGTAGCGCTTCAAGCTGGCGCGCCGCTCGTCCAGCACCGCTGGGGTTCGCCACGCCGACGAAGCATGGATGAACGGAGCGGTTTTGCTGCGGATCACCAAGCGAGCGCCGTTCCAGCGCGCCAGGTGCACCGTCGGCCCCGCTGCACCCGGCTCGGCAAGCAGCACGTCGAACGGCGGATAGTGGTGCAGTTCCTGCAGGTAGGCCAGCCGCCGCAAGTGGCTGTCCGCCTCGTACAGCGTGCGCCAGGTCAGCAGCTCGCGCACCAGCTGACCGCGACTGCGCACGGGCTCGCGCGGCGGCGCGGCTTCGCAGAAGCAGTTGAGCAAGGCCACCGCCAAGTGCTGATCCGTCAGGCCAATCCACGTTCCGCCCGCGTCCTGGTCGGTGGGCGCCAGGTAGCGGCCGGTCATGCTCTGCACCCGGCTGGGCGGCAACGCTGGACGGCGGCTGTGCAATTCGTCGCGGTTGAAGCCGATCAGCAATTCGGCGGCGGGGGTCGTCAGCACCACTACCGTGCACATGGCGGGCTCCGTTGCGGCGCTCAGGCGTCGGCCAGAACCAGATCGTCGCGGTGGATGAGTTCGTCGGCCGGCAGCCAGCCCAGGGTCGCGGCGATCTGATCCGTACGCAACCCGCATATTTTACTTGCTTCTTCGCTGGCGTAGCGCACCAGCCCGCGCGCGACCAATTGGCCGGCCGGGCCGACCACCGCCACCGCGTCGCCCACCTGGAAGCGACCCTCGACGCGCACCACCCCGGCCGGCAGCAGCGACCGACCGCCCTGGGCCAGGGCCTGCGCCGCCCCCGCGTCGACGTGCAGCGTGCCGCGCGGGCGCAGCGAGGTCGCCACCCACGAACGCTTGCCAGACAGGGGCTTGGCCGACGGCTGCACCACCGTGCCCAGCGCCACGCCGCGCAGCAGGTCCGGGGCGATGCCGGGGCGCTTGCCGCGGGCGATCGCCGCCACCACGCCCACCGAGCCCGCCTTCTTGGCCGCCAGCAGCTTGCTTTTCATGCCGCCGCTGCCAAAAGCCGAGGTGCCGTCTTCGGCCGCCGCCAAAGCCTGGGCATCGCGCAACCCCACGAACGGAATCAGCTTGGCCGACGGGTCCTTGTCCGGGTGGGCGGTGTACAGACCGTCGACCTCGGTCAGCAAAAGCAGCGCATCGGCCTCGACCAGGTGTGCCACCTGCGCTGCCAGCTGGTCGTTGTCGCCAAAGCGCAGCTCGTCGACCGAGATGGTATCGTTTTCGTTGACGATCGGCAGGATACCGGCCGAAAGCAGCTCGGCCAGGACCCGGCGGGCGTGCAGGAAGCGCCCGCGGTCGGCCAGGTCGGCGTGGGTCAGCAGGACCTGCGCCACTTGTCGGCCAAGTCCTTGCATTTCCATGCGATAACGCGCCATCAGCAGCGGCTGACCGATCGCCGCCAGCGCCTGCTTGCCCAGCCCGCGCTCGCGACCGACCTCGCCGGTGCCCGAGGCGACTGCGCCCGACGACACCAACACTACCTGCCGGCCCTCGTCCAGCAACTGCGCAAGATCCTGACACAAACCTGCAATGGTCCGGCCGTCCAGGCGCCCGTCGGCCAGGCACAGCGCCTGCGAGCCGACCTTGACCACCACGCGCCGCGACCGCGCAAGTTGTTGACGTAGCTGATCTTCTTGGCTCATGGTCTAGTTGCCGTCCGAGATGCGCTCGATGCGAGCGCCCAGTCGCTGCAGCTTCTCTTCGATGCGCTCGTAGCCGCGGTCGATCTGGCGGATGTTGTGGATGGTGGTCACGCCCTGGCTGCACAAGGCCGCGATCAACAAGGCCATGCCGGCGCGCACGTCGGGCGACTGCACCCGCTGGCCCACCAGCCGCGTGGGGCCGACCACCACCACCCGGTGCGGGTCGCACAGGATGATCTGCGCGCCCATGCCGATCAGGTGGTCGACGAAGAACATGCGCCCCTCGAACATCTTCTCGAAAAACAGCACCGTGCCCTGACTCTGGGTGGCCACGGTGATGGCGATCGACATGAGATCGGTGGGGAATTGCGGCCAGATGGCGTCGTCGATCTTGGGGATGCCGCCCGAAAGGTCCTGGCGGATCTTCAGGTTCTGCCCGCCGGGCACCAGGATGTCGTTGCCGACCACGCGGGTCTCTACGCCCAAGCGGCTGAACACCATGCGGATCATGCGCAGGTGCTCGGGCGCGGCGTCTTCGATGGTCACTTCGCCGCCGGTCACAGCCGCCAGGCCGATGAACGAGCCGACCTCCAAGTAGTCGGGACCGATGTGGAATTCGCAGCCGTGCAGCTTGGGCACGCCGCGGATCACCAGGCGGTTGCTGCCGATGCCCTGGATGTCCGCGCCCATGCTGTTCAGCATCCGGGCGATGCCCTGCACGTGCGGCTCGCAGGCGGCGTTGTTGAGGATGGTCTCGCCCTCGGCCACCGCCGCGGCCAGCAGCAGGTTCTCGGTGGCCGTCACCGACGCCTCGTCCAGCAGCAGGTCGCCGCCGCGCAGATTCTCGGCCACCAGATGGAAGCCGGCATCGTCGTAGCGGAAATTCGCGCCCAGAGCTTGGAAGCCCTCGAAGTGGGTGTCCAGGCGCCGCCGACCGATCACGTCGCCACCGGGGGGCGGCAGGTGTGCTTCGTGGGCCCGGCCCAGCAGCGAGCCGGCGAACAGGATCGACGCGCGCACGCGGCGGCCCAAGTCGTCGGGCACTTGCGCGGTCTTCAGCACCGGCGTGTGCACCCGGACCGCATGCGGCGACAGGCGCGTCACCTCGGCGCCCAGGCTGACCGCCACGTCGAGCATCACGCGAACATCCAAAATATCCGGAAGGTTGTGCAGCACCACCGGCTCGTCGGTCAGCAGCGTCGCCGCCACCGCCGGCAGCGCCTCGTTCTTGTTGCCCGCCACGCGGACCCGGCCCGACAGCGGCACCCCGCCTTCGATGCGAAAGAAGCTCATGTTGACACCTCATCGTGCGCACCGTCGTCCAGAAACTGGCCCGACTGCACGCGAAAAATCTGCCGCGGCGCCGCCACCGCGATGTGCTTGGCGTCGGTGGTCGTCACCACCACCTGGCCGCCCAATTCGTCCAGCAGCCGCATCAGCGCGGCGTTGCGGGTGGCGTCGAGCTCGCTGGACACGTCGTCGAGCAGGAGCAGCGGCGCCTCGCCCAACGTGGCTTCGATGCTGGTAATTTCTGCGATCTTGCACGCCAGCACCAGCGCCCGGCACTGCCCCTGCGAGGCGTGCTGGTGAGCCGGCCGCCCCAACAGATCGAAGCCGACGTCGTCGCGGTGCGGTCCCACGGTGGTGTGGCCGGCGGCCAGATCGCGGGTGCGGCGATCGGTCAGGGCCTGCAAAAGCCCAGCCTCGTCGCCGGCTTTGGGGTCCTTGAGCAGGTAGCGCACGTGGGCGTCCAGGCCCGGCGCGGCGATCTGCACAAAGGCCTGGGCCAGCTTGGGCGCGAAATCACTCAGGATCTCGAAGCGCCGCTGCATCACCAGCGTACCGTGGCGCGCCAGCAGCGTGTCGTACACGTCGAGCATCGCCGGATCGATGCGCACCTGGCCCAGCGCGTGGCGGCGCAGCAGCGCATTGCGCGAGGCCAGGGCCTGTTCGTAGCGGCGCAATTCGTCCAGGTGCGCCGGCTGGTGGCCAAAGACCATGCGGTCCAGCCAGCGGCGGCGTGCCTCGGGCTCGGCGTGCGGCAACTGCAGGTCCTGGGTGGTGAAAACCACTGCGCTCAGGTTGCCGACGAACGCCGAAGCGGCGCTGACGGTCTTGCCGTCGACCATCAAGCGGCGGTGGCCGTGGCTCAGACCCAGACCCAGCTGGCGCGGCCCGGCTTGGCCGGCGACGATCGCCGAGATGCTGGCCTGTTCGGCAGAAAAGGCAATGCACTCAGAGAGTTTATTGGCACGGAAGCTGCGCAGACCCGCCAGCAGCGCCACGGCTTCCAGCAAGTTGGTCTTGCCCTGACCGTTGTCGCCAACGATCAGGTTGAAGCGCGGGTGCGGCCGCCACTGCAGCACGCCGTCCGGGCCGTGCAAGTTGCGAAAGCCTTGTAGAATCAGCCGTTCGAGCTGCATGACCGGCCGTTTCGGAGTGGGGTCGGAAGGGGGTGCGCTACTGGCGCATCGGCATGATGACGAACTGGCTGGCCGGCTCTTCGTCGCTGTGGATGAGGCAGGGCGAGAACTGATCGCGGAGTTCCAAGGTGATGTTGTCGCTGCTCAGGACACCGCACACATCCAGAAGGTGCTTGGGATTGAACAGGAACTTCATCGGCGCGCCTTCCCACGAGTCGATCTCGACCTCTTCGTGGGCGTCGCCGTAGGACGGGAAGTTCATCTCGAGCGAGACGCGACCCGGCTCGATGTCCAGCTTCAGCGGCTGGATGTGATCATCGCGGCCCTTGACGCCCAGCAGCGCCACCCGGCGGATCGCCGTGGCCAGGGCGTCGCGCGGCAGCGTGACCGAAATGTCGCTCTTGTCGGGGACCACGCGGGTGTAGTCGGGGAAGTTGGCCTCGACCTGGCGGACCTGCAAACGTGTGCGATCACTGGAGAACACCAGATTGCGGCCAATGAACTCGATGCGCAGCGCCGGGTCCGAGCCCTCGATCAGGCGCTGCAGCTCGGCGGCACCGCGGCGGTGGATGATGCAAGAGGTCTTGTTGCCGTCGAAATCGGGCGCCGCCACCAACCGCTCGACCTTGCTGAGGCGCAAGCCGTCGGTCGAGACCATGCGCAACCGCACCTGACCTTCGCCCTCGGGCTCAACTTCCAGCAAGATGCCGCTGATGGCCGGGCGGCGATCGTCGGTCGACACCGAAAACAGGGTGTGGCGCAGCATCGAGTCGATGTGTACCTTGTCGGTGATCAACACGCGACCGGCGGCCGAGTCCAGGTTCTGCGGCGGAAATTCGTAGGGCGGCAGGCCGTTGAGGTGGAAGTAGCCCTTGCCCGCTTCGATACGCATGCGGTGGTTTTCGTCGGCGGTGAGGATGATCGTCGCGCCGTCGGGCAGCGCGCGCACCACCTGAAACAGACCCTTGGCGCTGACCAGCGCGGCGCCGGCTTCGATCACCTCGGCCGAAACCTCGGCGTTCACGGTGACTTCGTAGTCGGTGGCCGACAAGATCAGCCGATCCTCCTCGGCTTCGATGTGCACACACGCCGTCACGTTGGCGTTGCTCTGATTCGACCGTTCGTCGGCAGCACCCTGGGCGCGATACAGCGGAACCATCAGGGCGGCCTTGTCGATGCGAACCTTCATGAATTCTCCTTGCCCAACCGCAATTCTCTGGGCGAGCGATCGGGTCTGTAGGCGACCCAGGATCGACCCGCTCAGTCGGGTGCAGTCTTGTACCGCGAAATGCGTGCGCCGAAAAGGGGCCTGTCACGTTGAAGTTGCGACCAACCGGGCGGCAGGCCACCAGGAAACGGTCCGTTTTCGATAGAACGAGGTCGGTGGTCGGGTCCGGCCTGGGCTGACCCCCGCCAAGGGGAGGTTGGGTGGCGGACATAAGGGTGGCGGAGTGGGGCCTGTGGACGGTGGGGACGATTGAGAAAACCTAGACTAATTCTAGGATTGATCGCGATCGGCCTGTGGACAAGATCCGCGGCGGGATCGGGACAACTGGCCTTGTATCCCCACCTCGCGGCCGCTGTCCCCAGGTGATCGGCGCGGTGCCCAGGTTGTCCACGTTTCGTCCCCAGTTGTGCACCAAGTTATCCACAGGCCGCGCGCAGCGGCAAAACCACGACGAATCGAGCACCTTGGCCGTGTCGACCGCTGTGCAATTCCACCCGGCCGCGGTGTTGTCGAGCGATTTCGCGCACCACCGCCAGACCGATGCCGGTACCGCGCTCTTTGTTGGTCACGAAGGGCTCGAAAATGCGCTCGCGGATCGAGGGCGCCACGCCGCCGCCGCTGTCTTCCACGGCGATCTCGACCCAGCTCTGCTGTGTTTCTAGAGACGAATCGTCCGTGTGCGCGGTGACTTCGATCCACAACCGCCCGCCGCCCGGCACCGCCTCGCAGCCGTTGCGCACCAGGTTCCACAGGGC
>JACRCU010000380.1 GCA_016218865.1 Deltaproteobacteria bacterium
AGCGCGGGACAGTTCATCCCAAACGGCCAGGAAACCACCATCGGCTTTCAGCGCGTAGAGCCGCATTCTTTGGCTGGACTGGCTCTTTCCTCCCTGCAGGCTGGCTTTGGCCTCCAGGAGTTCGGTATCCAGCTCGGCCGCCAAGCCGGGAACGGTGGTACTGAAGTAGATGTGGTTCGAAATTCGGCCCTTCTGGTAGTTGGAGCCAAAGCCGGGGACCAGCAGTTCGCCCTCTGGCAGCGCGGCCGCCGTGCCGTGGTAGAACGGGCCGTTGACGCGTCCGCAGTTTTCGTAGGTGGTCGGCACGAAGTCGAGCTCGTCGTACATGGTGCTCCCTTGTGGATTACGTTGTTCAGAAACATGGACTTGTGCAGGGTTCGCCGCGCCAGATCGGTGCGACCTACTGCCCCAAATTCATGCCGCCCGGATAGCCGTAGGCGGTGACGTTGCCGTAGCCGTAGACCATCAGGCCAAAGGGCTTGTCGCCCTTGAGGGTGTGCGTGCCCTTGCTGACCTGGAAGTAGCCGAATTCCCAGCTGCCGTCGCCAAAATCGGCAAAGGCGCCGTTCTGCATGGGCAGGCCGTCGAGCTGTACGCCTGCGCCCTTGGGCCGCACCACAGTCAGCCAGTTGTTCGAGTAGCCGTCGGCCGTTTGGACCAGGTACTCGTCGCGGTACTGCTTGGCCGGCGGCACCACCAGCATCGACGGGTCGCCGGTCTTCTGCTGGGTTTGCCCCTGGCTGACCAAGAACTGGACGACCTCGACCTTGCCGCTGGCCTGCAACATGAACGACTCGCCACTCTGAATGTGTACAGAATCACCGGCCTTTTTCAGGATCACGCCGTCGATGCCCGCGATCGCCGGCTGAGTGGTCAGCGCCACGCCGTCCTGGCCGGCCACCACCACCCAGTGGTCCACGTCGTAGCCGCGGGGCTTGCTTTTGACGCACCACGCCTGGGTCGACCACGCCTGCAGCGGCATCAGCTGCTCCTCCAGGTGCTCGGTGCAGCAAGTGTCCCAGTTCTCGTCGCCCTTCTTGAAGTCGTCGGCGATGCCCGTGGCCTGGTGGCCGGCGAATACCGCAATCGGGTGATCGGCCAGGATGTGGGTGCCGGTGAGGTCGGTCTTGCCACCGCCTGGGCCGCCGGGCGCGGACTCGAGGTTGAGCACGTCGAACTGCTGCAGGGTGAACGTGTAGGTGGCACCAGTCTGCAGAACCGCAGGTTTCGTGCCGTCTTGCGGCACCCCCAGCGCCGGGTTGGCGGTCACGGGGCACGACGGCGTCACCGTCACTTGGGTCGCGCCGGGCACGGTCGCCACCACCGTCAAATAGCCGTTGTTGGCCGGGAAGCCCAACATGGCCGGCCGCGAGCCCAGCGACACTCCGTAGTACTCGTTGCCCAAGGTGTTCTGCGGCAACAGCAGGCTGCCGTCGTTGCTGGTGGCATTCTCGCTGTTGAACGGGTTGAACTGGAAGGCCACCACCGGCTGGTCGCTCTGGACGTGGATCCCCTTGGGGGTGATACCGCTGCCGGCCACATTCATCACCGGCATCTTGAATTCCTTGCTTTGTCCGGCCTTGACCACCGCGTCGGCGATGCTCAAGGCATAGGGCGTCGCAGGTACCGCGCACACGCTGTCGGGCTTGGCGTTGCAGGTCAGGGGGCCGGTCTGGCACGGCCCGCCGGCGCCGCAGCTGGCGTGAACGGTGAAGGTAAGGGTTGCGTCGAACTTGCCCGGGTTGGCCACGACCACGCTGTGCGGGAAGAACTCGGGTGTGGGCTGGTTGGGCGCGCCGGGGTTCTTGCTCGGGTCGTTGTTCAGGTCGACGCTCCAGTACTCGCAGCCCACGTTGTTGCTGAATTTCAGATTGGTTTCGCAGAGGCTCAGGCAGGTGCCGCCCACGCACATCGCGCCGCTCTTGCAGTCGACGGTGTCGCCCCAGCCCGAGCCGTCGTCCTTGCACAGGTGGTAGGTGGCAGCGCCCGTGCACGCTGGGCTTTTGGGTGTGCAGACCACGTCGCGGCACTTGCCTTGCACGCACTGCTGCTTGCCCGGGCACTTGTGGTCCACCCAGGCGGCGCCGTCGCTGGTGCAGATCGTCTCGGTGGCCGGGCCGCTGCAACCCTTGATGTCACCAGGGGTACAGCTGGCCGGCACCGCGCACGCGCCGTCCTTGCACAGGCTGCCGTCGGCGCATTTCTCGGCCAATTGCCAGCCGCCGTCGACACAGACCTTGGCGACCGTGTCGTTGAAGCAGGCGCGCTCGCTGCCGGTGCAAGCAAAGGCCGTGTCGGCGTTGGCAAAAGTGACGTCGTTGCCGGTGTCACCGCCGCCGTCGTCCGCGCTGCCCGCCGCATCGACTGGGCTGGCGTCGCTGCCGGCGCTGGCCGCCACTGGGCTGCTGCACGCACAGAGGGCAAAGGCAAGCACAATCCAGTCCAGGCGGTGGGCGGCGGTCATGGGCACTCCGGAGGGCGGCAAGGGGTGTAGTTTGCCATCAGGCTGCATCGATTGCCGCACATTTTTCGAGCGGGGCAGTGGGGCACCCCGAAAACCCGTGCGTCGCGAACGACGACGCGCACTGTGGCCGACCGCCCGGTTGTGGCCCGGCGCCAGCGGCGTTACCCTGCCGCAAGGAGGGTCCCATGCTTGTACACCGCACTGCACCTGTGCTGGTCTGCTTCGCCGTGGCGCTGAGCGCGACGGCCTGCGTCACCGCTTCCGGCGGGAACAACGGCGGCGGCGGTGCGGCGGCGATTCCCGTCCACGGCGGCGCGGTCGCCAGTGCCTGCCAGCAAGAGGACCAGACCGGCTGCGCCCCCGGCTCGCTGGTGCGGGTCCGCTGCCAAGGCGGCGTCTGGACCCAAGTGCAGGTCTGCGGGGCGGGCGAGGCCTGCATCGAAACCATGGACAAGCAAGGCGAAGTTACCGCCACCGCTTGCGCCGTGCCCGCCACCACGCGCGAGTCCCGGGCCATCCTGTGTGCGCGGGCCAGCGCTTGCGTCAGCAAGCTGTCGTTTCAGGAGTGCATGAATCCGCCGAGTCCGGCGTTGATCAGCAAGCAGATCGCGGTGTCGGGGTTGGCCGGTCCCGAAGACTTGCTCGCGCTCCAGATTGATGCGCAAGCCAGTTGCCTGCTGGCAGCCAAGGACTGCAAGGGCGTGCACGCCTGCTTTGCCAGCGGCGTTCCGGCCTGCGAGAGCGATAGCGCCGACTCGTGCAGCGGCTCCGTCGCGCGGCTGTGCAGCGGCGGGGCCACCTACGCGATCGACTGCGCCAAGGTCGGCTTGCCGTGCACGTCGGTCAAGTCCAGCTCGGTTGGCATCCTGACCTGCGGCAATCTGCCCACGTGCAGCCAGCCCGGCACCGCCACCTGCAACGGATCGGTGGCCCAAGGCTGCATCGGCCTGGACAAGTCGTCGGGCGTGTCGGTCAAGGTCGATTGCGCAGCCCTGGGCGGGACTTGCTCGGCCACCGGACAGCTGAGCCTGGATCCCAGCGCGGTGTGCAACCTGGGGCCCGGCGGGCCCTGCGACGAGGCGACGTTTGTGCCGTCGTGCCAAGGCAACTCCCTCAAAGCGTGCGTGAAGGGCAAGCTGCAGCAATTGGACTGCAGCACCGTGCTGGCGACATGCGAGGCCACCGCGGGCAGCGACGGCAAGACCGAGGTCGAGTGCACGGCGACCCCCAATTGCCCCAGCTCGCTCCCGCACGGCTGCGCCGGCACGGTCCTGCATTTCTGCGACGGTAGTCTGGGCGCGCGCACGTTCGACTGCGCCAAGGCCGGGCTGGACTGCAGCGGCGGCGAGTGCCAGTTCTAGAAAAGCAATTGCGGCCTTCCGCGATTCCGTCCACCGTGTGCCGGCGCCGCTGACGCGGCAGCTGCTCGGCATATGTGAAGATTTATGTAGCTTGCCCGGCCCGACGGATCGAACGGCGCGGCGGCGCGTCCAGACTGTCTGCCTGCATGGCGCGGGCGGGGAGGACTGCCATGGGCTCTGCCAATACCGGAAAGGGCGGCGTCGCCGACGCTTCGCTCAACGTCGTTCCGTTTATCGACCTGCTGGCCTGCACCATCTGCTTCCTGTTGATTTCCGCGGCGTGGACCAGCCTGTCGCGCATCGACGTGGAGCAGGCCTTGCCCAAGCAACAAGCTGCCCCGACCCCCAAGCCCAAAGTCGAGCCGCGCATCAACGTGGCGATCACGCCCACCGGCTACCTGGTCAACCTGGAGCACGCCGCCGAGGCACCTGGCGCGCCCGTCGAGCTACAGCAACCCAAGCGCATCGCCGCCCTGGGCACGTACACCGTCTGTCGCCAAGGGGCGGCGGCCGAGGGGAGCTGCCAGGGTCGCGCCGAGCAGTTCCAGCGCTACGACAGCGCAGGTTTGCGCGCGGCACTGCAAGAGCGCATGAAGGCTGCGGGTTTGGGCGCCAAAGTCAAAGTCACCGTCAGTCCGGCCGACGAGGTCAGCTACGTGCACCTGATCGCCACCCTGGATACCGTCTTGACCGCCTGTGCCGATCCGGCCGGCACCGACTGCTTGAAGAATCCGTCGGTCGGCGACATCAGCCTGCTGCGCTCGGCGGGATTCGACCGCTTCGACTGAGGTGCCGCCCACCGGATGCGCGCGGGAACGCCCCCTGGACAGGATAGGTAACCGCCTAGAATCAGGAGAGGACCCGTCGTG
>JACRCU010000373.1 GCA_016218865.1 Deltaproteobacteria bacterium
CCCGGCCATGGCGACCACGAACAGCGCGCCGCCGACCAGCGGGTGCAGCAGCACGTCGTCGATGCGGTCCGACAAGCTGCGCTGCGGCGCGGCCTGGCGGCCCACCCGCGCGGCTACGATCGCGTCGATGCGCTGGTAGCGCTCGTGCACCACGCGCCGGCGCAGATCGACGTCGGGCAGCGGATCGCGCGGCACCGCCTGGCTCAGCGCCTGGCCCAGCCCCGGTTGCAGCCGGTCGACCAGGCTCGCCTCGGCGCACAGCCACCACAGCACCGCCCCGCTGGTCAGCGTCTGCAGGCGCGGGTCGCAGGTGCGGGCGCTGGCGATGGCCCGCAACACGGCTTCGCTCCAGGCTGTTTCGGCCACGGCGCCGCGTTCGGGCCGCTCGGCGACCGCGCGTACAGCCACTTCGAGCTCGGGCAGCCCCTGGCCGTTGCGCGCCACCAGCGGCACGCACGGGCACCCCAGGTCGGCCTGCAGGCCGGGCAGGTCCAGGCTCAGGCCGGCCTGATCGGCGGCGTCCATCATGTTCAGGGCCGCCACCACCGGCAGCCCCAACTCGGCGACCTGCAGCAAAAGCAAGAGATTGCGCGCCAGATTGCTGGCGTCGAGCACGACCACCACCACCTGCGGCGGCTCGCCGAAATGGCCGGTCAGGGCCTGGTGGGCGATCTCTTCCTCTGGGCTGTGGGCGGTCAGGCTGTAGGCGCCGGGCAGGTCGTGGACGCGCCACAACTGGCCGTCGGCACAGCGGTGGTCGCCCGCGCGCTGCTCCACGGTCACGCCCGGGTAGTTGCCTACGTGGGCGCGCCTGCCAGTCAACTGATTGAAAAGTGTAGTTTTCCCTGTGTTGGGGTTGCCGCAGAGGGCGACGCGCAGGGGTTGATCGGGGGTGGGAGCTGCCATCGACCTACGCCGCAACGACTTGGCCGGCCACCAGCTGCCCAAGCGCCACTTGCACGGCGCCGGCCTGATCCCGCCGCAGCGACAGGGCAAAATCGCGAATGCGCACCTGCACCGGCCCGCCCAACACACCGCGGCGCAGCACTTCGACCGGCGCGCCAGGGGTCATCCCCAGTTCGACCAGGCGGTCGCCCAGTTCGTCCATCAGCGCGACGCACAGCACGCGGGCGCGGGCGCCAACCGGGAGATCCGCAAGCGAAATCGTACGGTCAGCTGGCAGGGTCCGCGGTTCTGGCAGGGTCATCGGGCTCATGTCCACCAAACGCGGCGCTACGTGCGCCCACAGGAAACATGATAACGATTTTCAATTTCATCCACAAGGGCCGGCGGTGGAACAGACGGTGTTCGCGTCACGCCAGGGTCACAGCTGCGCGCGCCCCCTACGCTCGGAGACGCGCCGCGGGCCGAGGGCCGCGTCCGCAGCCGAGCATGGGCACTGCCGGGTGCTCGCCCGTTGCAGTACCGCTCGACCCGCTGTGCTGGGGCAAATCCGATGGAGTGCAGGTCAACTGGCCGGGGCGGTCTCGGGCTCGCCGGTCGGAGCCTCGGCGGCGATCTCGGCGATGGCGGCGGGTTCGCTGGCGGCGGCCACGGCGTCGACCAGATCGAGCACGTCGGCGATCTGCGGGGCCTCGCTGGCGGCGGCGGCGGCCTCGCGATCCGCCTCGGTCGGCGCCTCGACGGTTTCCTCGGCGTCGGGCAGCTCGGCCAGCTCGGCCTGGTCCTGGGCGACGCCGGCGCGATTGGGCACGTACTCGGGCCGCTCGCGGCCATGCTTGAGGCGGTACAGCTCGTCTTCGGCCAGATCCAGCGCGCCCATCGTGACGACGTAGGCTTGGCGGGTGCGCTCGGTCTTGCGCTCCAGCACGCGCAGCGCCAGCTCGCGCTCGAAGATCATGCGGCGGAAATTCTCGCGCTCGGACTTCAGTTTCTCGATGAATTCCTTCTGCTTGTCGTCCTGGCGGGCGGCGCGGGCGGCTTCGCGCTCGGTCCGGGCGGCCTCGGCCTCGGCCAGGCGGGCGGCGCGCTCGGCTTCCAGTTCGGCGCGGCGCAGCAGGGTCGCTTCGTCGACCACGCGCTCGGGCTTGGGCTCGGCGGGCGGCGGCGGCGCGGCCTCGACTGCGGCCTTCTCGACCACCGGGGCGGGCTTCTTGTGCGAGCGCTCGGCGAGTGCGTGCGACAGCTCTTCGGCCCGCGACTCGGCCTTGCGCAGCTTGGCCTGCATGTCGTGGTTGTCGGTCTCGGCCTTCTTCAAGGCCGCCTGCAGGCGCTTGACCTCCTCTTTGGCAGCGGCCGCCTGAGCCTTGAATTCCTTGGCGCCCTTGTCTTCTTTGCCCGCGGCTTCGCGGCTTTGGTCATAGCGCTTCTTGAAGCCGTCGGCGCGCTCGGCCTGGGCGCGCGACTCGGCCTCGGCCTTGTCGGCTTTGTCGGTCAGCGCCTTGATTTGATCTTGTAGTTTCGAGCTTTGCAGCCACAGCCAGATGGCCAGAGCGGCACAGGCCGCCGCCAGCAGGGCGAGCACCAGAATGTTCATGTCGGACTCCAAGGGTGGGCACACCGCAAAACCCGCGGGCATGGCAGGCGGCGGCGGCTCTTTCGTGTACCACGACAGGGCTATGGCCGACAAGGAATTGCGACGGCGGCCAAGGTGCGCGACACTTGGACCAGCCGGAAACAGGGGGCCCGCGTGGACAAAGGTGACGTCAGCATCACGCTGCAAGAGTGGTTGCAGCAAGTGGAATCCGCGCTGGTTCAGGATCGGCAGCGCATGACCAAGCAGCGGCGGCTGGTGGCCGAAACCCTGTGGCAGCATCGGCACTTCAACGTGGACGAGCTGCACCGGCAGGTCCGCGAACGCGACAGCGCCATCGGCTATGCCACCACCTACCGCACGGTCAAGCTGCTCGAGCGCGCCGGGTTGGTGCACGCCGGTCAATTCGGCGACGGCACCGCCCGCTTCGAAGTGGTCGTCGGCGACAGCGACCACCACGACCACCTGATCTGCACGCGCTGTGGCGCCATCGTCGAGTTCGAGCTCGAGGCGATCGAGCAGCTGCAGAAACAAGTCGCCGAACTGCACGGCTACGCTCTGACGGCGCACCGCTTGGACATGTTCGGCCTGTGCCCCAGCTGCCAGAAGGCAGGCAAGCGCATTTAAATCCAAAGGAATCGCTAGATGAACGGCATCTTGGTCGAGTGCGTGCCCAACTTCAGCGAAGGGCGCGACCGCGGCGTGATTGACCAAATCACCCGCGAAATCGAGCAGATCGAGGGCGTGCTGCTGCTCGACGTGGACGCAGGGAAAGCCACCAACCGCACAGTGGTGACGATGGTCGGACCGCCTGCGGCGATCCTGGAAGCGGCAGTGCGCTCGGCCAAAAAGGCCTGCGAGCTCATCGATATGCGCAACCATCGCGGCGAGCACCCGCGCTTCGGCGCCATGGACGTTTGCCCGCTGGTGCCGGTGAGCGGCATCAGCCTGGCCGAGGCGGCCGAGTGGGCGCACCGGCTGGCCAAGCGCCTCGCCGGCGAAGTGGGCATGACCATCTTCTGCTACGAGGCGGCCGCCACGACGCCGCGGCGCAAGAACCTGGCCGAGGTGCGCGCCGGCGAGTACGAAGGGTTGGCGGCCAAGCTCGCCCTGCCCGACTGGCAGCCCGACTACGGTCCGGCGCAGTTCAACGCCAGAAGCGGCGCGACGGCCGTGGGTGCCCGCGACTTTCTGGTGGCCTACAACGTCAACCTCAACACCACCTCGACGCGGCGGGCCAATGCGATTGCCTTCGACGTGCGCGAAAAGGGCCGCGAACTCCGCGAGAACGGCGCACTGACCGGCAAGATCCTGCGCGACGCGACTGGCGAGCCGCTGTGGCAGCCCGGCACGCTCAAGGCTACCAAGGCGATCGGCTGGTTCATCGAAGAGTACGGCATTGCGCAAGTGTCGATGAACCTTACCGACATTGGCATCACGCCAGTGCACGTCGCCTTCGACGAGGTCTGCGCCAAGGCCGCCGAGCGCGGTGTGCGCGTCACCGGCTCGGAGCTGGTGGGGGTGGTGCCGCTGCGGTCGATGCTGGAGGCCGGGCGCTACTTCTTGGAGAAGCAACAGCGGTCGGTGGGCGTGTCCGACGACGAACTGGTCAAGATCGCGGTGCGCTCGCTGGGTCTTGCCGACCTGACCCCGTTCGATCCCAGCGAGAAGATCATCGAGTACGCCATCGCCAAGCGGCAAAAGGCCCAGCGATCGCTGCAGAATTTGACGGTGCGCGGCTTCGTGGAAGAGACGGCGTCCGAGTCGGCGGCTCCCGGCGGCGGCTCGGTGGCGGCGCTGCTGGGGGCGCTGGCGGCGGCGCTGGGCACCATGGTCGCCAACCTGTCGGCGCACAAGCGCGGCTGGGACGAGCGGTGGCAAGAGTTCTCGGGGCAGGCGGCCGCGGGCAAGCAGCTCCACATGCGCCTGGGTCAGCTGATCGACGAGGACACGCGCGCCTTCGACGCGATCATGGCGGCGCTGGGCATGCCTCGGGCCACGGACGCCGACAAGCAGGCGCGCAGCCAGGCCTTGCGCGACGCCACCTTGCAGGCCATCGCCGTGCCGCTGCAGACCATGCGGGTGGCGGCCCAGACCTACGATCTGCTGGAGGCCATGGCCAAGACCGGCAATCCGGCGTCGATCTCGGACGTGGGCGTGGGCGTGCTGTGCGCGACGGCGGCGGTCCGCGGCGCCCACCTGAACGTGCGCATCAACGCCGGCGGCCTGAAGAATCCGGGCGAGGCGGCGGCGATGCTGGCGGAGGCCAACCAAATTGCGCAGCGGGCGGCGCAGCGCGAGACCGCCATCCTCGCACTGGTCGAGGGCCACCTGACCGCGTAAGCGGCGCGATCAATCCAGACCCAGGGCCTCGGCGTCCAGCCGGCGCGCCACTTCGCCGTCGATGCGGTCGGCGCGGTCCTGGCGGTGCTCGGGCGACTGCGGCGCCAGGTTGACCAGCTCGGGCCAGGCGGCGGCAAACCACAGGCTCAGGCGCGGCACCGACGGGGCCACCCGCACGGCGATAGCGGCCATGGCGCGAAAATCCCCGGCAAACTCATCAAGATGTGCAGCCATCACGTGATCGATGGCCACCCGCGGCAGGTCGGCGCCCACGGCGGCGTGCAGCAGTGGGCCCAGCCCGCCGACCGGCGAGTCGTCCAACGCCAGCTGCCAGGCCTGACCCGGCCACCAACCGCGCGACCAGACGTCGGCCGCGTCGCGGCAGCGGTTGAACCAGTCCGTGACCATGCGCCCCAAGCGGTTGGCGTCGCGGATGCGATGGCCCTCGGCGCCGCGGACCAGCTCGCCGGCAAGGTCCTCCCAGAACTTGGCCAATTCCGCCAAGCTGGGCTGCTCGTGGGCCCACTGCTGCGCCAGCGTTTCGACTTCGGTGAGCTTGTGCGCCCGGCGCAGGTGCACGCGGTCCTCGGCCGGATCCGGAAGGTCCTCGGGCAGGATCAAGCTCCAAGTGCCCGCGACTTCGATGGCCCAGCGCGTCGCCAGATTCCCGCTCGGCAGACCTTCGAGGAGCCCGGGGCCCGCATCGACTTGCGCAGCCAGCGGGCGGAATTGCGTGGCATCGGGCTGCCACTGGAAGGCGAAGCGCTTGAGTTCGCCGGTGGGCTGCTGGCTGATCCACGGCAGACGAAACGCCTCGACCAGGGCGCGCGGGACCCGGGTCGCCGCCGGTGCAAAGTGGGCGTGCAGGATCGGTCGGTCGCGCACCAGCGAGCGCACCGTGGCGGCAGTGTCGTCGAATTCCAGCCGGCCGATCTGGCGGTCGCCCGTCCACAGCAGTCCGCCCACGGCCGACACCACGTGGTCGACGTGCTGGCGCAGGGAAATGATCATCGGCTGGTCGCGCAGCTGCCCAGGCCGCGGCCGCGGCCCCAGCGTCCGCCGCACCCACGGCACGCCCACGCTGCACTCGTCCCAGCGCAGTTCGCCGGAGTCGCGGCGCTCGACAGCGACGTGCACGTCGCGATAGCGCCCAAGAATCAACACGATGGGGTGCCTGCCCGGGTCGCACAGCCGCTGCGGCGCCAGCTCCAAGCCGGCCGGCAGCAGCGACTCGACCAGCGCGGCCGGAAGCTCGGCGGCCAGCAGCTGTGCACGCAAGTGCCCGTGCACCAACGGCACGGCGGCGCGCGGCCCCGTCCAGAATGCAGCCAAACCGTCGAGCGCGTGCGGGAGCGCCATGTTCACCTGCCAAGGTTGCCGAAGACGCCGTGGAGAAGGACCGATCTCCCCCGTAGATACACGGGGCGCCGACCCAGCGCAAGCAACTTTGCACCAGCGGTGCGCGGTGCAACAGGCGACGAAATGGGCGGTACACGCTACACTGCTCGGCATGAAGACTGCCCGCTCCAGCCGCCTCAAGCCCCACCGCACCCTTCCGCCCCACATCCAGCAGCTGGTCGACCACCCGTCGCGCGGCGGCTGCGGCGTGGGGGCCATCGCCGACCTGCGCGGCCCCAGCCACGGCCTCATCGCCGAAGCCCTGGCCGCACTGGTGTCGATGGAGCACCGCGGCGGCGCACTGGACGACACGGGCGACGGCGCCGGCCTGCTGTTCACCTTGGATGCCAAGTGGTTTTCGCGGTTCGTCGCGCCCGGCAAGCACGTGCCGGAGGGCGACCACCTGAGCGTGGGGGTGGTGCTGTTCCCCCTGGCGGCCGCGGGCAATATCCGCGTGTGGCAAGAGGAAATCGACGCGCACCTGCGCCGCGAGGGCCTGGCACCGCTGGGCTGGCGGCGCGTGCCGGTCGACGAGAGTGCGCTGGGCCGGGCGGCGGCCGAGTCGCGCCGCGAAGTGTGGCAAGTGCTGATTGGCGAAGGTCTGGTGCCCCCCAAGAAGCTGGCCATCGCCCTGTGGCGGGCCAAGGAGCACATCGAGCTGGCGGTGCGCGACGCGTACCTGGCGTCGTTCACGCCGCGGACGGTGGTGTACAAGGCTCTGTGCACGGGCGAGCAATTGGGCAAGTTCTACCTGGACTTTGCCGATCCGGACCTGACCACCCAGGCCGTGGTGTTCCACCGGCGCTACTCGACCAACACCTTCTCGGACTGGCTGCTGGCCCAGCCGTTCCGCACGCTGGCGCACAACGGCGAGATCAACACCATCAAGGCGACCCGCGACGCAGCCCGCAACCTGGCCAAAGAACTGGGCTTCCAAGAGCTGCTGATGAAGCAGGGCTCGGACTCGGCCGACCTGGATCGGGTGATCGAGGTGCTGACCGCCCACGGCGTGCCGCTGCTGGAAGCGCTGCTGCGGCTGATGCCGCCCGCCCACGGCGACGAGCCCGACTATCCGCGGCAGGCGGCGCTGTTCCACCGCGGCGTGCAACGGGCGATGGGGACGCTGGGCGCGTGGGAAGGCCCGGCGGCGCTGGTCGCGACCGACGGCGATCACGTAGTGGCGACACTAGACCGCATGGGCCTGCGCCCGCTGCGCTGGCTGCGGACCCACCAGGGCAAGGTGGCGATCTGCAGCGAAATCGGCTGCTTGAACGTCGATCCTGCCGACATCGCCGAGACGCGGCAGCTGGATCCGGGCCAGGCCTTTGCCGTGGACCTGGTGCAGGGCAAGATCCTGCAACCCCATGAAGTGGTGGCCGAAGTGCTGAGGCACACGCCGCTGAACGTGGGCGAACTGGCCGAGCAGCAGCTGCTGCCGATGCCCTCGCGCGGTCCGCTGGCGCACGGCCGGCCGACGGCCGCGACCCTGACCCTGGCAGGATGGACCGCCGAGCGGGTGCGCACCGCCAAGGCGCTGGCCGAGCACGGCGCCGAACCGATGACCTCGATGGGCTTCGACCGGCCCCTGGCGGCGCTGAGCCCTAGCCGGCCGCCCCTGTACAAGTATTTCCGCCAGATCATCGCCGTGGTGACCAACCCGCCGATCGACCCGATCCGCGAGGGGTCGGCCATCGACCTGGGCGTGTTCCTGGGTCGGACGCCGCGCGCCTACAGTGACTCGAACGAGTACCGGGTGTTCCCGCAAGTCCGCGCCAACTCGCCGTTCTTGACCGAGGCTGAGGTGCGCGGGCTGCTGACGCGCGATCCGCCGGGGCCCAGCGGTCACCCGGCCGACGCGCCAACGCCGCTGCCAGATACGCGAGTGATCGACGCGACTTACCCCATCGAAGGCGGCAGCAAGGCGCTGTCGGCGCGCCTGGCGTTCCTGGCGGCGGAGTCGGTGCGCATCGCCCGCAAGCGCGAGGCGGCGGTGCTGGTGCTGAGCGACGCGGCGGCGCTGGAGAACCCCCAGGAACGGCTGATGATGCCGATGCTGCTGCTGGTAGGCGCGATGCACTCGGCGCTGGTGCGGCACGGGCTGCGGCGGCGCTTGTCGCTGGTGGCGGTGGCGAGCGACGTGCAAGAGCCCCACGACGGCGCGGTGCTCCTGGCCAATGGTGCCGACGCGGTGTGCCCCAGCCTGGCGTTTTCCTTGGCGCACGAGGCCTTTGGCAACGACGGCGTGGCGCGGGCCAAGAAGGCCTTCGACACCGGCCTGCGGCGGATCCTGTCCAAAATGGGCATCACCTCGGTCGACGGCTACCGCGGCTCGCGGCTGTTCGAAGCGGTGGGCATCGCTGGCGATATCGTGGAGTTCTACCTCCCCGGCACCACCTCGCGGCTGGGCGGCCTGGAGCTGGGCGACATCGACAGCGACATCCGCGAGCGCCACCGCCAGGCCCAACTGAGCGTGGGGACGCCGCGCAGCTTGGACACCAAGCTCTACCGCAAAGAGGTGCTGCACCAGCTGCAGTTGGTGGCGCGCGGCGACGACTCGGGCGCCTGGGCGCGCTTCATGGACGCTGTGCTGGCGACCCCGCCGGTATACCTGCGCGATCTTCTAGGCTTCCACAAGGAAGCCGTGCAACCCGTGCCGCTGGACCAGGTGGTGCCGGCCCGCGAGGTGGCCGCTTCGACCTTTGTGGCGGCGGCCATGAGCCACGGCGCGCTGCACCGCATCGCCCACCGCGCCATTGCCGGCGCCTTCAACGAACTCGGCGCGTTTTCGAACAGCGGCGAAGGCGGCGAAGACGCCCGGCGCAACCCCGGCGGACCATGGCAGGCCGATCGGTCGCGCATCCGCCAGGTGGCCAGCGCCCGCTTTGGCGTGGACGCCGCGTACTTGCGCGGTGCCGACGAGCTGCAGATCAAGATCGGCCAAGGCGCCAAGCCCGGCGAGGGCGGCCACCTGCCCGGCGAGAAGGTCACCGCCGAGATCGCCGCGATTCGCCGGTGTCCGCCCGGGGTTACGCTGATCTCGCCGCCGCCGCACCACGACATCTATTCGATCGAGGACCTGGCGCAGCTGATCCACAACCTGCGGGCGGTGCACCCCAAGGCCACCATCAGCGTCAAGTGCCCCAGCACCACCGACCTCGGCACCATCGTCGTGGGCGTGGCCAAGGCGGGCGCCGACGTCATCGACATCTCGGGCGCCGAGGGCGGCACGGGAGCAGCGGCGGCCTCGTCGATCGAACACGCGGGGCTGCCGGTCGAGCGCGGCCTGGCCGAGGCCCATCAAGCCTTGGTGGTCAACGGCATCCGCAACGAAGTGCGCCTGCGGGCCGACGGCGGCATCAAGACCGGCGACGATGTGGTCAAGCTCCTGTGCCTGGGCGCCGACGAGGTGGCGTTGGGCACGGCGCTGATGATCGCCGAGCAGTGCATCTTCTGCCACGGCTGCAGCAAGGGCACCTGCCCGTCGGGCATCACCACCCAAGATCAAGTGATCTTCCAGCGTTTCATGGTGGGCCACGGCGAGGCCAAGCGGGTGCTGCCGGTGGATACGACCGAAGAGGAGCGCTACCAGGAGGCCCGCCGCGGCGTGGTGCACTACCTGCTGGCGCTGGGCGAGGCCGTGCGGCTGCGGTTGGCGGAGCTGGGCGTGCGCTCGCCGCGCGAGCTGACCGGACGCGTCGATCTGCTGGAACAGGTCAGCCGCGGCGAGGCCCGCGCGGACAAGCTGGACTTGTCGGCCCTTTTGTTCGACGCGCGGCCCCTGCTGAGCCACCCCGAGATGCTGGGCAGCGAGCGCTGCGCGGCCAAGCGACTGCCCGCAACCTCGCTCAATTTCGACCTTCTTGCGGCGGTGCAGACCCAGGCGAGCGCGCGCCAGCCGCTGGAGCGACGGGTGCGCAACGTCGACCGCGCGGTGGGCGCGACCTTGGCGGGCGAGCTGGCGGCCGGCGGGCTGGCGGGCGGCCCCCCCATCGAGGTGACCCTGCGCGGCGAGGCTGGCCAGGGCCTGGGCTTTGCGTGCGTGGACGGCTTGCACCTGACGCTGCACGGGCAGGCCAACGACGGCGTGGGCGAGGCGATCGCGGGCGGGCGCATCGTGGTGCGGCAGCCGCCCGGCATGGTCGCCAGCGAGCCGAGCATCGCCGGCAATGCGGTGGGCTACGGCGCCGTTGGCGGGGCGATCTTCCTGCAGGGTCGCGCCGGTCAGCGCTTTGGCGTGCGCAATTCCGGCGGCACGCTGGTCTGCGAAGGCGCCGGCAAGTACGCGTTCGAGTACATGACCGACGGCACCGCGCTGGTGCTGGGCAGCGTGGGCCCCCTGCTGGGCAGCGGCATGACCGGCGGCGTGGTGTACCTGTGGGATCCGGCGGCGGCGTGCGAACCGCGCCTGTCGGCCGACGTGGGCGCGATGGCGGTGGAGCCCGAGGAAGTCCAGGTTCTGCACGGGCTTCTGCTGCAGCACCGGCAGCTCACGGCCTCGCCAATCGCCGCGGAAGTCTTGAAGCGGTGGCCGGCATCGCTGGGAGAATTCGCGGCCATCCGCCCCAGCGCCGAAGTGGCGCGGCGGCAGGCAGCGCGGGCGGCAGCGGAAGCAGCGGCCTTGGCAGAAGAGGCCGAGTCTCAGGGCGTTGCCTAGCAACTGGTCATCTGCGGTGGCCGCGGGTAGACTGCGGCCATGAAGCTCTCTGCCACCGTTCACGGCACTACTTTCACCTTCGCCAGCCTCAAGGACGCCCTCAACCGCGCCAGCGAGCTGAAGTCGGGCGACCGCGCCGCCGGCCTGTGCGCCGAGTCGACCAGCCAGCGCGTCGCCGCCAAAGAGGTGATTGCCGACCTGGAGTTGCGCCACTTCTACGAGAACCCGTCGGTGCCCTACGAGCAGGACGAGATCTCGCGCCTCATCGTCGACGACCTGGACCAGCGCGCCTACAAGAAGATCCAGAGCTGGACCGTGGGGCAGCTGCGCGAGTGGCTGCTGGACCGCCGCACCAACGGCGAGGACATCGCTGCGGTGTCGCCCGGCCTGACGCCCGAAATGGTGTCGGCGACCGCCAAGCTGATGAGCGCCATGGACCTGATGGTGGCCGGGCGCAAGATGCGCGTGGTCAAAAAGTGCAACAACACCATCGGCTTGGATGGTCGCATCTCGAGCCGGCTGCAGCCCAACCACCCGGTCGACGACGTAGCTGGTATCTTGGCCGCCGTCAAAGAGGGCCTGGCCTACGGCAACGGCGACGCGGTCATCGGCATCAACCCGGCGACGGAGTCGACCGAGAACACGGCGGCAATCCTCCATGCGGTCAAGGACTTGATGCGCCAGCATCGCATCCCGACCCAGGTGTGCGTGCTGGCCCACGTCAGCGTGCAGATGGACGCGATCCGCCGCTACAAGGCGCCGGTGGACCTGTGTTTTCAAAGTCTTGCGGGCACCGAGAAGGCCAACCGCAACTTCGGCATCTCGGTCAGCCTGATCGACGAGGCCTACGACCTGACCCGCCGCGAGGGCACCGCCCAGGGCCCGCACGTGATGTACTTCGAGACCGGTCAAGGGACAGCCCTGTCGGCCAATGCCCACTACGACACCGACCAGACCACGATGGAGGCGCGCACCTACGGGTTTGCGCGGCGCTACTCGCCGTTTCTGGTCAACTCGGTGGTCGGCTTCATTGGACCTGAATATCTACAGAACGGCAAGCAGATCACCCGCGCCGGCCTGGAAGACCACTTCATGGGCAAGCTGATGGGCGTGTCGATGGGCACCGACGTCTGCTACACCAACCACGCCGACAGCGACCAGGATGACCAGGAGTGCCTCGAAGTTCTGCTGGCTTCGGCGGGCGTGAACTACCTGATGGGCATCCCGCTGGGCGACGACGTGATGCTCAACTACAACACCACGAGCTTCCACGACAACGCCCAGCTGCGCGAACTGCTCGGCCTGCGACCGGCGCCCGAATTCGAGGCGTGGATGGAGCGCATCGGCCTGTGGCGCGGCGGCAAGCTGACCGAGCGGGCCGGCGACGCGACGCTGTTCGAGTCGGCGTGGTCGGCGCGGGCCGAGCGCAAGTTCTAGCCTGGACTACAGAAGACAGCTGTCGATCAGCTCTTCGGCCAAGTCGGGACCGCCAAAGTCGCGGATCTCGTGGATGCCGGTCGGGCTGGTGACGTTGATCTCGGTCAGGTGCTCGCCGATGAGGTCGATGCCGACGAACAAGTGACCGGCCGCCCACAGGTCCGGGCCCAGGCGGTCGCAGATGGCCTGCTCGCGCGGCGTCAACGGGCTCAGCTCGGTGGTGGCGCCGATGTGGATGTTGCCGCGCAGATCGTCGGCCGGCGGGATCCGCAACAGCCCGGCGCGCGCCTTGCCGGCGACGAAGATGACGCGCTTGTCACCGGTCACCACCTCGGGCAAGTACTTCTGCGCCAGCACGAATTCCTTGCCGTGCCGGGTGGAGATCTCGAGCAGCGAGCGCGTGTTGAGGTCGCCCGGATGCAGCGCCACGATGCCGTTGCCGCCCGAGAACGACAGCGGCTTGATGACCACCGAGCCGCCGACGTCGCGCTGAAACCGCATGATCTCGCCCATGTTCCGCGTCAGCAGCGACGGGGGACTGAGCTCGGGATAGGCGAGCAGCGAGGTCTTCTCGTTCCAGGACCGCAGCGCCGCCGGCTGCGACCACACCCGCGTCGACTTGGGCGCCTGATCCAGCACATAGGTGGCCGCGATGTACTGCATGTCGAACGGCGGGTCCTTGCGCATCCAGATCACGTCGAAGTGACCCAGGGGCAAGGTCTCGACGTCGCCGTGCTGGGCGTGCTGGCCCTGCACCGGCCGGACGTGCAGTGGGCGACAGTTGGCGAACCCATGGTTGCCGCGGGCGAACAGGCCGTCGGTGTCGCACGACCACATGCTGTGACCGCGGCCCTGGGCGGCCAGCATCAGGGCAAACGACGAGTCCTTGCGAATGTCGATGGGCCCGAGCGGGTCCACGACGAAAAGATGGCGCGTCATGGCAACCTCGCCGAGAAGGCGTTCTATGTGATGAA
>JACRCU010000374.1 GCA_016218865.1 Deltaproteobacteria bacterium
CACTTGCACCGGGTCGCTGGCCAGCTCGCTCCGCAACAGCTTGACCACCACTTCGCCGCCGCGCAGGCGGTCCTGGGCCAGGTACACCACGCCAAAACCACCCTGGCCGATCGGCTCGCCGATGACGAAGCGGCCGTCCAACACGTCGCCGGTCGAGAGCGGCCGTTGGGGACTGCCCGGCGGCGGCAGCGGCGTAGCCGGCGTGGCGGGGCGCAACGTGATGGTGCCATTGGAGGTTTGCGCACGGATCAGCTTGGCGAGCGGCTCGGGCCAGGCGGCCGCCTGCAATGCCAGCCACTGCCCCGGTTCGGCTTGCTGGGCCAGCGCAGTCAGTTCGTGGAGCACGGCCCCCGAAGCCACGCGCCGGCCGCCGTTCTCGCCGCCGTCGCTGAACATTTCGAGCACGGCGCCGCAGCCGATCGCGCCCGCCAGCCACGGCGTACCCTGCAGCTTGGCGACGGCCGCCGCCGCTTGGTCCGCACCGGGCCAGGTGGCCAGCACCCAGCCGGTCGACACTTGCAGCGCCCGCGGCCCCAAGGCGCGCACTGCGTCGCCAGCGGCCTGCTCAGCCACCGGACCGCCGCGCTCGACGCGCACCGCCGTCGCCCAGGACACCAGCGGCTGCAGCTGCACACCGGTATCCAGGCTGCCGGCGGGCAACAGCTGGGCCACCTCGGGCCACTCCAGCAGCCGACCCACGGTGAGCGTAGCGGGCTCGACGCCAGGTCGTTCGAGCACGAGCGTCAGCGGAACGTCCAGCTTGCTGCGCACTTGCAGAGTCACGCGGCCCGAAGCCAGGCGCACGATGGGCGGACTCATCGCCTGCGGACCGGCCTGCACGCTCTGCTCGCGGCGGGTTGCCTCGCTGCGGACCACCACCACCAGCGGCTCCAGCTGCGGCCAGCCGCGCAGCCGGTAGGTGCCGGGGAGCAGGTCCAACGTCCAGCTGTGCTCCTGGCGCGGTGCAACCTGGCACTGGCCGAGCAGGTGCGGCATGCGCGCCGGGCTCGACAGACAGCGCATCTGACCAAGATCACTGCGGATGGCCGCGGCCGGTTTGAGCGACAGGCCAATCGAATCGGCGAAGCTGGCGTCGTAGCGCACGTCGCATACCGTGCAATGGGCCGAAACCTTGGCCAAGTCCAGCTTTTCTGGGTTGGCGGTCGGCATCTTGCACGACGGGCACAGCATCTCCCACTGCACCTGCAGCAGCCCGGCCTGCGCCGCCCGCAGCAGTCCGGCCGTAACTTGCCGCTCGGGCAGGCGCCAGCGCTTGGCCAACTGCACGGGCCGCAAGCGTGCCTGCTCCACCAGAGGCGCCGCGCGCAGGAACGCCCCCAGCTGGGCCTCGACCTCGGCGTCGCGCACGTTGGGCAGGGCCGCCTTCAGTTGGGCCTCGGCTGCGCGACTCAGGGTTGGCGGCGCCAGGTCGGGCGTCTCGCCGCCGGTGTGCAGCGCCCGCACCAGGGTCTGGAAGGCCTTGGTCATCTTGGGCTTCAGCGTCAGCTCGGCGTCGACCGCCACCGCCGCCCGCAGCAGCGGCTGCCGCGACCACAGCAGCGTGTCCATCTCGATCTGCGTGCCGTCGGCGACCTCGGTCAGCCGCAACTCGGTCACCGCGCGGTCGATCGGCCCATTGTCGTAGAGCCGCTCGATGGCAAAGTGGCGCGGCGCCTCGAAAACGACCGGCACTTCGCGCCAGGTCAGCTGCATCCCCAAGTGGCGGTACTGGCCGGTGCCCTGGGCGCGCCCGGCCTGGGTGAAGTCGTACTCGAAGCGAAAGTCCAAACCTGCCAGCCGGTTGAAGCGGTCGGAGTCGGCAAAGGTGGACCAGGCCTGCTCCAGCGACGCCCGCGACACTGCCTTCAGCCGCACGGCGATGGGGGGCGCGCTCATGACTTGCCTGCGCTGGCAGTGGGCCCGGTCACGGCGCCGGCGGCTTGGGCAGCCCGGGCGAAGCGCGCCACAACGTCGGCCACGGACTCCACTTTCTGGATGCCGTCGACCGACTTGCCGGCCAGGAAGTACTGCTGGTAGCCGGCGCCGCGGGCGTGGACCCGCTTGAGGCGGAACAGCGTAATCAGCGAATAGTATAGGCGCATGTAGTGCTTGCCGCGCGGGTGGCGGAGCAAGCGGGCCGCCACCGGATTGGCCTTGAGGCCCACGGCTTCGACGAAGGGCGTCTTGATCACCGCCACCGGCACACCCGAGATTTTGTCCGTCAATACCACATCCTCGCCGCGCGCGGCCACGATCGCCTGCTTGTAGTCGCTGTGGGCGCTGCACTCGTGGGTGGCGATGAAGCGGGTCCCCATCTGCACGCCCGCGTAGCCCTGTTGTAGGGCCTGGACGAATTCTTGCTCGTGGCCCACGCCGCCCGCGCACACCACCGGCAGGCCCAGCGGCAGCAGGTCGGCGATCAGCTGCTCTTGGCTCAGCGGCCCGGCATGGCCACCGGCGCGGCGGTTGACGGCGATCAGGCCGTGCACGCCAGCGTCGCGGGCCTTTTCGCCCCACTTGCGTTCGGTGACGTCGTGGTAGACCACCCCGCCCAGCGGGCGCACGCGCTCGACGATCCAGCCGGGGTGGCCCAGCGAAGAGACGAAGAAGCGCACGCCCTCTTCCAAGGCGATGTCCAGCCAGCGCCGCATGCGGTCCAGGTACAGGCGGCTGGAGCCTTCGATCAGCAAATTCATGCCGAACGGCTTGCCGCCGCTGGCCGCACGGATCTTGCGCAGGCTGTCGCGAAAGTCGCCGCCGTGGGCATACACCAGCGCGATCGGCTGCACGATGCCCATGGCGCCCGCGGCACTCGCCGCCGCCACCAATTCCCAGTTGCTGCACGGGTACATGGCGCCGCACAGGATCGGCACCTGGATGCCCGCGTCGCGGCACAACGGGTTGGCTTGCGGGGCGTTGCCGGCAGACGGGTTGTGCATAGGGGCGCTGTCCAGGCCAGTCATGGCGAACCGCGGCCCCGTGATGGGCCTTGGCCATAGCGTCGGCGAGTTGGCCTTGGTCGTCAACACGCTTGAGTTTCGGCGGCGCATGGAGTAGCTACCAAGAGCCCCACCGGATTCACGCGGGGACGGCTCTTGGGGGCCGTCCGGCCACCGGCGAGAATCCGGCGGGGACCCCGAGGCTGGCCCGGCGATTTGCGTTGGACACCGATCCGCAATCTGGGCGACCCTGGAGGCCAAGCCAGCGAGGTACCATGCCCTTCGATCTGACCCGAGCCGCGTCGCTCTTGCGCCAACGCCACAGCGATGCTTTTGGTTTCCGTTTTGGCTTGCTCGACCTGCTGTTTGCGGCCGGCTGCCACGTGCGCGAGCAGGCGGTGGCGCTGCCGTGGGGCGACGCGCTGGTGGTGCGCACCTCGGGCCCAGCGGCGCCCAGCGTGCAAAAGCGTCTGGTGGTGGTGGCCATCGACCTGGAGCTGCCCGGCCTGCACGGGGCGGACCCGCAAGGGCGCTGGCCCACACGGCTGCACAGCCTGGGCGGACCGTCCTTGGGAATCGCGTGGTTGGCGGTGCTGCACGGCTTGCTGTCGTCGCACGCCCAGCGGCCGTGGGAGCTGCTGTACGTGCGCGGTCCGGCGCTGGGCACTGCCGAATTCGCTGCGGATCTACTGGCGACCGAGGCCGCGGATGCCGACCTGGCGGTGCTCAGTCCCGCGGCGGCCGGTGGCGCGGCCGAGGATGCGGCCCTGGATCTGGTGCGGCTGGAGATGGCGCGACCCCGCAATATCTGGCGCTTTCCGGCCTGCGACTTCACCGCG
>JACRCU010000378.1 GCA_016218865.1 Deltaproteobacteria bacterium
AAGATGGCCACGACGCCCAGCGGCTGCGGGTGCACTTTGTTGCGGCCCGGCTGGAACCCCCAATGTACCGGCTTGGCGCGCGGCCGGGCCCAGCGGGCCAGGTGCTGGCGGGTGTGCTTCAGGCCGGCGAGGGTGGGAAACAGGTCGGAGAGGAGCGTCTCGTGGCGCGAGCGCGAGCCGAAGTCGGCGTCGATGGCGGCCACGATGTCGTCGGTGTGCGCAAGGATCACCCCTTCCAGGGCGTCGAGCCAGCCGCGACGCTGAGCCACGCTGGGCGGCGCCTCGGTCCGGCTGAGTTGGTGCATCTTGGCGAAGGTGGTGCGCAAGGCGACCAGGGCCGGCGCTTCATCGCGGTGGTCATCCAGGTGGGCAAGCGTGGCGGTGCTCATGGGTCCTCCTGCCAAGAAGATGCCGGATTGCGGCCGGTTTGGCTAGCCCTGCAGCAGGAACTGTAGCATTTGCGCGGCGTCGTCGGCCACGTGTGCCGCGGTCGCCGCTTCGGCCGGGCGGAAGCCCCAGGTCACACCCAGCGCCCGCATCCCGGCGTTCCGCGCGGTCTGCAGGTCCACGGCCGTGTCGCCCACGAACCAGCACTGGCCAGGAGCCACGCGGAGTTCCCGACACAGGTCCAGGGCCGCGGCCGGGTCGGGCTTGCGCGGCCAACTCGGGCGCTGCCCAGCCACAGCGCGCCACGGAACAGCAGGGAAATAATGGTGAACTAGGGCCGCGGTCGCCTCGTGGGGCTTGTTCGACAGCACCGCCAGCGGCACACCGACGGCAGTGAGCTGCTCGAGCGCGCCGCGGACCCCCGGATACACCCGGGTCTGATCGTACATCCTCTGAAGGTACAAGGCTTTGTAGCGCAGCAGCCACTCGGGCCGCAGCTCCGCGGGGGCCACGGCGCGCTGCAGCAACACTTCGGCGCCCTCGCCGACCATCTGGTAGAAGTCGCTGACTTGGTGAACCGGCAGGCCGACTTCGGCGAGCACGGCGTTGACCGCGGCGGCGATGTCGCCCACCGAGTCGAGCAAGGTGCCGTCCAGGTCGAAGATCACGGCGCGGGGCATGGGGACTCCACGGCCGGGCTAACCGGCGACTCTGCGGACCAGCAGCATCCAAGCCAGCGGCAAGGCGAATGCGGCCACCGTGGCCAGCACCCCCCACTTGCGCAAGCGAGCGGCCACGTCGTCGCGACCGCGGGCGTGGGCGCGGTACTCGCCGATCACCTGCAGGGTGGCGAGACCGATCGAGGCATACGCCGCAAAGTACGACCAATCGACCACCGTCAGATAGCCCACCTCGGGCAGGTGGCCAGCGGCGTTGACCTGCAGTTCGACCGAGCACAGCAGCGCCAACACCGTGAGGAGCAGCTTGCCGTCCAGCTTTTCGGCCGGGATGAGGCTCGCCGCCAAGGCCATCAGCACCATCAGCAGCAGCGGCGCCAGGTCGGCAACCGCAAAGCGCAGCACCTCGCGGCGCACCTCCACGACGAAGTTGTAGCGGCTGAAGAACTCCGTCGGGCCGTACTTGGCCTTGACCTCCTCCGAGCGCACCGCCTGCAGTTGCCAGTCCTGCAGCGAAAACCCAGGCCCCAAGCGCTGATCCAGGGTCAGCCCTGCCTCGGGATGCCAACGCGTCTCGCAGTGGAACACCAACTGGCCGTACTGCAACAGCGGGTGCTCGAACGCGAGCTCGAACCGCTGCGCATCGAACGGGTAGGCGTGCAGGTCGAATTGGCTGCGCGCGCGGCCGTGCATGCGCCAATTCAGACTGTGCCAGGGGCCGTGCGGCTCGTAGCCGTTGGGCGTCACCTCGACTTCGTCGGCGTTCATCACCTCGAAAGGCCGCGGATCCTCTGGGCCCAGCCGCGGATCCAGCCAGCGCAGCTCGATGGTGGCATCGAAGTTGAAGGTGCCTTTTTGCAGGTCCACGGCGCTGATGGCGATGAGCCAAACGGTCACCCGCACGTCGATCGGCTTGTCCAGCGGCCCGCCGCGGGCGTAGGCATCGGCTGCGCCCGGGTGCAGCGGCAGCGGCGACGGCATGGCGGCCAGCGCCCGCTGGATACCGGCAAGGCCGCGGTCGCCTTGGCGCAGCAGGTCGGGCTGGCCCCACATCGCCTCGACCAGATCGTCCACCGCCAGCCGGGGCAGGTTGGAGCGCCCGATGAGCACTTGCGGAACCGACAGCGTCACCACCTTCTTGTCGCCAAGCTGCTGAAATTGAGCACGATCGACGGTCGCCACCTGCCACGGCCACGCCGACTCGGGCAGTTCTTTGGCGGTGGGCAAGCTCAGCCAGCGGTCGCCCGCCGCCAGCGCGGCCGTCAGGCTGACGTCGTCGGGTGCCACCACCACGAACGCCGCGTCGACCTGGCCGGCGTGCAGGGCCGCTAGCGGATCGGCCGTGATCTGCACCGGCACCGCCGCGCGCGCCACACCTGCGTGCTCTAGGAGCACCAACAGGGCCTCGCGGTCGCCGGTCGCGGCCGGGGACACCGCCACGCGCTTGCCCCGCAACTGCCGAACTTCGCCCAGGTCCTGGCGGGTCAGGACGGCCAGATAGCTGGTGTGCAGCACGGCCAGGGCGCGCAAGTCCGGGTGCGGCGACTGGAACCGGCCGGTACCGAGCCAAGCGGCGCGCGCAACGTCGGCGCGGGCCAGAGCCAGCCCGTCGCCGGTCGTCGCCAGCAGCTGTTGAAGGTTGTCTACGCTGCCGCCGGTGACCGTGGGCGTCACGGGCTCGCCGCCCGGCACCGCCGCCGCAGCTTGGGCCAGCCCTGCAGCCAGGTGCGCCTCGGCCTTGCCCGCCGGGCCAGAGTAGATGGGCAGGGCCACGGCCAGGTGCGCCAGCAACAGCGCCGGCACCAGAACTGCGGCGCCAAGCAGAGTTCTCATCGCCACGCCTCGGGGAGTTGTAGGCCAAATTGCTGCACCAAGAAGATCAGGCGATCCGTGGCCTCGTCGATCAGCTTGGCCGTGGGTTTGCCGGCGCCATGACCGGCCCGGGTCTCGATGCGGATGCGGATCGGCGCCGGACCGCCCTGGGCAGCCTGCAACGCCGCAGCAAACTTGAAGGAATGCGCTGGCACCACCCGGTCGTCGTGGTCGCCGGTCAGGACCAAGGTGGCTGGGTAGGCCGCGCCGGCCTTTAGGTTGTGGAGCGGACTGTACTTGTACAACCACTGAAATGCCTTGGGGTCTGCGCTGCTTCCGTACTCCGGCACCCACGCCCAGCCGATGGTGAACAGGTGGTAGCGCAGCATGTCCATGACGCCGACCGCCGGTAGGGCCGCACCGAACAGCTCGGGCCGCTGCGCCAGGCAGGCGCCGACCAGCAGGCCGCCGTTGCTGCCGCCGGCGATCGCTAGGCGCTTGGGCGAGGTCCATTTCTCGCGGCCCAGCAGTTCGGCAACCGCCATGAAGTCGTCGAACACATTCTGCTTCTTGTCCAGCTTGCCGGCGTCGTGCCACGCCTCGCCAAATTCGGCGCCGCCGCGCAACACCGCCACCGCCAACACGCCGCCCGCCTCGACCCAGGCGTGCAGGTCGGGCTTGTAGAACGGCGTCATTTCTACGGAAAACCCGCCGTAGCCGTACAGATAGGCTGGAGCCGTGCCGTCGCGCGGCAGGTCGCGGCGCGCCGTGACGAACACTGGCACCTTGGTCCCGTCTTTGCTCGTCGCATAGCGCAGTTGCGTGGCATAGCGGCCGGCGGGCAGGCCGTGCTTGGCGTCGAAGCGGACAGTCAGCGCACGCTGGTCCAGATTGGCGTGCAGGACCCGCGCCGGGGCCAGAAAGTCCACGTACCCAAAGAACAAGTTGGGATCGCCGGCGTGACCCGACAACCCCGCCACCGAGCCCAGGCGCGGGAAGGTCGGCGCGGGCAAGGGTTTGCCTTGGTAGTCGACGTACGCGAGCTGGTGCGAGGCCTCGACGAGGCGGCTCACCACGATGCCCTGCCCGGCCAGCACCGCCATCGACAGCGTGGAATCGGCCTCGGCCTGCACCTGGCGCCAGCCCTGTGGCAACGGCCCCGGCGGCTGCTCCGTGTCGATCGTGGCACCGCTGCTCAGATCCACCGCCAGCAGGCGACCGCGCGGAGCGCCCCAATCGCTGCGCAGGTAGAGCTGGCCGTCGCGCACGCCCGCCACTTCGAACGCGCCACCGAAGCCGCGGGTCAACTGCCGATTCGGACCCAGGGTATGGCCGGCGATGGCGCGCACGTCCAAGCCGTTGCGCGACTCGGCGCCGCGCCAGGTGCTCAGCAGCCACCAGCGGCCGTCGTCGCTGACCTCGACGCCAAAACCCCACTCGGGCTGCGACGGGTTCTGATGCACCACCTCGTCGGCAGACTGCGGCGTGCCCAGGGTGTGGAAGCAGACCTTCTGGAACTTGTTGACACCCGTGAGGGTTTCGCCGGGCTTTGGCGCGTCGTAGCGGGCATACCAGAAGCCGCTGCCGGTCGGGTGCCAGGCGATGTTGCTGAACTTGACCCACTGCAATACGTCGGGTCGGTCGGTGCCGCTGTCGACGTCGCGCACGTGGATTTCGTTCCAGTCCGAGCCGCCGCTGGCCAGCGCGTAGCCGAGCAGCTTGCCATCGTCGCTGGGCGAGAAGCTCTGCAGCGACACGGTGCCGTCGCCTGCCGCGCGGTTGGGATCGAAGAGCACGCGGCACTTGCTGTCGCCCTGGGGCGCCCAGCACAGCACGGCCTGATTCTGCAACCCATCGTTGTGGCGCCAGAACGCCCGTCCACCGCGCACGGCCGGCGGCGTCTCTTTGGGGTAGTTCCAGATCTGGGCCAGGTGGCGGGCCAGGGCGGCGCGCTGCGGCACGGCATCCAGCAGGGCCCGCGTCGCCGCGTTTTGCGCCTGCACCCACGCCTGGGTCTCGGCGCTGTCGTGCTCCAGCCAGCGATAGGGATCCGCGACTTTTAGACCGTGGTAGTCGTCGACGTGGTCGATCTTGCGCGTCGGCGCCACGCCTGCGTCGGCGGCCATCGCCGGGCCCGGACCCGCAGGGAGCACGAAAAGACCGATGGTCGCTAGCCAAAACCGCGTTGCCCGCATGGGTGCCCTGCCGGTCGACGCTCGACCTCGCAGCGCGATGGTGGACCGGCGCCCGGCCAGTTGTCCAGCCGACCCAAGGCTCCCGCACCCGCCCGCGTTCTGCTACCGTGCGCGGCAGCGCCGAAGCGGTGCGCAGGGGCAGCGATGGTCGAGCCAATCTTTATCGGCGCGGGGCGCATCGGACGGGCGCTGGCGCGGCGGGCCGCCCAACGGGGCTTGGAGGCGCCGCTGCTGGGCCGCCACGACGCCTGGGACGTGCTGGAGGCCCCGCAAGGTCAGCCCATCGCGCTGTGTGTGCGCAACGACGACTTGGGCGCCGTCCTGGCTCGGGTGCCGGCGCACCGCCACACCGATCTAGTGTTCCTGCAAAACGGGATGTTGCGCGACTGGTTGCGCGAGCACGACCTGGAGTTGGCGACGCGCGGCCTGCTGTTCTTCGCCGTGCCGGACCGCAACGCGGAGCCTCAGCCTGGCGGAGTGACGCCGCTGTGGGGGCCGCACGCCCAGGCCCTGGCGGGGTGGCTGCGGTCGCTGGACCTGCCGGCCGAAGCGGTGCATGCCGCAGCCTTCGCCAACGTGGAGCTCGAAAAGCTCCTGTGGAATACCTGTCTTGGCGTCGTGTGCCAGGCCCGGCACTGCAGCGTAGCTCAAGCCGCGACCGCGCACGCGGGGCTGTTGGCCGAGCTCGCCATCGAACTGGCGCGCCTGGGACGACCGGCCCTCGGCGCCGACGTAGACGACGCCGCGCTGGTCGAGCGCATGGTCGCCTACAGCGTGCAACTGGGCGACTACCGGGCGGCGGTCAAGGAGTGGCCGTGGCGCAACGGCTGGTTCGTGGCCGAAGCGGCCCGGCTCGGGCGGACTTGTCCGGTGCACGGTGCGCTGCTGGCTCAGGCCGGCATTTCGACCTGAGCCAGCGCGAACGCCGCTACTTCTTCTCTTGCACGCCTGCGCCGACGATCAGGAATTGCACGCGGCGGTTGGTCTGCTTGTGCGCCTTGCTGTCGTTGGCCACCAGCGGCTTGGTCTCGCCGTAGCCCTTGCCGACCAGGCGCTCGCGCTCGATGCCGTTGTTGGCCAAGTAGTTCGCAACCGCATCGGCGCGGGCCTGCGACAGCGCCATGTTCTTGGCGTCGTCGCCGTCCGAGTCGGTGTGACCCTGTACCTCGATGTGCTTGATCTCCGGGTGCTCGGCCAGGATCACCACGACCGCATCCAGGATACCGAAGCTCTCTTTGCGGATGATGGCCTTGTTCACGGCGAATTCGACCCGCTCGTAGATGACAATTTCGGCACCGACGCGGGCGGCCTTGCACTTGTTGGTCGGGTCGTCTGGGCACTTGTCGTCCGGATCCAGGATCTTGTCCTGGTCGTTGTCCGGGTCCTTGCAGCCGTCGGCGTCCTCGAAGCCGTCGAAGTCCTCGGGCTCGTTCGGGCACTTGTCGGTGCCGTCCAGGATGCCGTCCTTGTCGTTGTCCGGGTCTGGGCAGCCGTCGTGATCCTCGAAGCCGTCCTTGTCTTCGGGGTCATTGGGGCACTTGTCCAACGTGTCCAAGATGCCGTCCTTGTCGTTGTCCGGGTCCGGGCAGCCGTCTTGATCCTCGAACTTGTCCTTGTCCTCGGCATCGTTCGGGCACTTGTCGGCGCCGTCCGGGATGCCATCCTTGTCGTTGTCCGGGTCCGGGCAGCCGTCCTGATCCTCGAAGCTGTCCTTGTCCTCGGGGTCGTTCGGGCACTTGTCGGCCGTGTCTGGGATGCCGTCCTTGTCGTTGTCCGGATCGATGCAGCCGTCGCCGTCCTCGAAGCCATCTTTGTCTTCGGGCACGTCCGGGCACTTGTCCTCGCGGTCGAAGATGCCGTCGCCGTCGCGGTCGCGCGGTCGGTCCGGGCTGGTGTAGCCCAACTGCAGCACCACGCGGGCGGCCGGCGCGCCCACAGCCGAATTCAGACCGGCGCCGCCAGCCAAAGTGGCGTCCAGTCCGGTGCCGTGGTGGTAGTGGGCGCCCACCAGCGCCTCCATCGGACTGTTGTTGCCGTCGTACGCGCGCTCGGTGGCGTTGAGCGGGTTGACCTGCTTGGCACTTTGCAGCGCGCCATAGACCGTGGCTACCCAGTTGAGCGACGGCCCGACCAGCGGGCCCTCGCCGAACACGCCCCAACGAAAGGAGTCGTCGTTCACGACCTGGTAGAGCTGGCTGCGACCGCGAAACAGCCAACCCAGGTTGGCGCCAAAGGTGTAGCCGCCGGTGCGGTAGTCGACCACGGCGCGCGGCTCGAAGCGGACACTGTCCTCGCCGTGCAGCGCCGCGACGTCGCCCGTGGGCAGCCAGGCGCTCAGGCGCAGTGCCAAGCCCAGGCCGCGGCCCTCGTGGTCGCGCAGGTTCAAGAGCTGCGACAGATCGGCGCCCAGGGCCACACGCACATCGCCCAGGCTGCTCGCCTGCAGGTCGCTGGCGGTGCGGCCGCCGATGGTCAGGTCCGGCTTGCCGATGGTCGCGACGAACGGCACCGCCAGATCCACTTCGAGCCAATCGGTCAAGCCCAGCCGGCCGAGCACTTCGGTGCGAAAAATACCCGGCACCACGTCGCCTACGGGGCGGTCGTCGCCGGGCGCAACCCGCACCAGCTGCAGCGGCCGATGGGCGTAGTGCAGCGACAGACCGCCACCAAACTGCCAGGCATCCAAGGACTTGGAGCCCCATTGGTTGAGCACGCCTGCCCCGATCGGCACTGCCTCGAATTGCTCCACGTCGAGCGCGCCGGCCGCCAAGGCCTGCCCCGGCACAGCGATGGCCACGGCCAGCAGCGGCAAGGCCAGCGCCCGCGCGGACCGACGCCGCAGCAGGACCAGCGCCAACAGCGCCCCACCGATGGCCAACAGCGACCAGGGGTTGCCGCCACTCGTGCCGCTGGTGCAGCCGCCGCGCAGGGCCAGACCAAGAATCGGCGCGTCTTTGCTCTCGTTGCCGTCGTTGGTGTCGCAGACGTCGCCCACGCCGTCCTTGTCCGCGTCGGCCTGGTTGGCATTGGCCACAAAGATGCAGTTGTCGCTGCTGTCGGGTACGCCGTCGCCGTCGCTGTCTTGGCCCGGCTGGTCGTCGGCCGCCTTGCCGGGATTGGTCTCGCCCGCGTCGAGGCGGCCATTGTGGTTGGCGTCCTCCGCGCCGTCGCCAACGCCGCCGCCGTCGCTGTCCGCCTTGTTCGGATCGGTCGTGGTGGTCGGATCGGCGTCGCCAGCAAAACCGCTGTCGGTGCCCTTGGTCGGCTTGCCGGCCTCGCTCTCACCGGCGGGAACACCCGACGAAACACCGACTTCCACGCCGTCGGCAATGCCGTCGCCGTCGCTGTCGCTCTTGAGGGGATCGGTCTTGCCGCGGCCGGCCAGGGGACCGCTGGCGTTCTTTTCGTCGCCGTCTTTCAGCCCGTCGTCGTCGCTGTCGGCGTCCATTGGGTCGGTGTCCTTGCCGGCGTCGTAGCTCTTGGGGTCGCCGGCCGCCACTTCCTGGGCATCGCCGAGCCCGTCGCCATCGCTGTCGCCGTCGGTGGGATCGGTGCCGATCAGCA
The DNA here is from genome assembly GCA_016218865.1 of Deltaproteobacteria bacterium. Lineage (GTDB taxonomy): Bacteria > Myxococcota_A > UBA9042 > UBA9042 > UBA9042 > SXRM01. Next base: position 8,636 of record JACRCU010000378.1, read on the forward strand.
CTTCTTCGCCGTCGCTCAGGCCGTCGCCGTCGGTGTCGGCCTTCTTGGGATCGGTGCCGATCTTCTTTTCCTCGTCGTCGCTCAGGCCGTCGCCGTCGCTGTCCGCGCTGGCAACGTCGTCGGCTGCGACATTCGGATCCGTCTCGCCGCTGTCGATCTTGCCGTTGGCGTTGGCATCTTCCTTGCCGTCCGGCGAGCCGCCCTTGTCGGTATCGGCGGTGTTGGGGTCGGTGGTGCTGCCCGGATCGCCGTCGGGCACAAAGGCGGGGTCGGTGCCGGCGAACGGCACGCCATTGGCGTCTTTGCCGCTGGGAATGCCCCCGGACACGCCGACTTCCAGGCCATCGCTCAAGCCGTCGCCGTCGCTGTCCTTCTTGCGCGGGTCGGTCTTGCCCTTGCCCGTCAGCTTGCCGGTACCGTTCACCTCATCGCCGTCGCTCAG
>JACRCU010000379.1 GCA_016218865.1 Deltaproteobacteria bacterium
GGTCATGTGCAGGCAGCCGGCGATGCGGGCGACCTTGAGCGGCTGGCTGGGGCCGTACTGCTCGCGCAGCGCCATCAGGCCGGGCATCTCTTTCTCGGCGATCATGATTTCTTTGCGGCCCCAAGCGGCCAGGCTCATGTCGGCGACTTTGTAGGGCAAACGGCCGCTCGTGGCGGTCTGGCTGCTGGCGGTGGCGATGGTGGCGGTCATGGACACTCCTGGGTAGCTGGCCTGGGTAGCTGGCCTGGGTAGCTGGCCTGGGTAGCAGGCCGGGTAACGTGGTTGGCCTGAAGTAAAAGATCTGGGGGCGGGCTGCGGTCGGCCGGGGCCGAAAGGCACAATAGTATGTCGGAAAAATGCTCGCCGGCCAAGCGCGAAATTCCACGCCCGATGTGATAAACCGCCGGACCGCGCCGCGATTCCCGCCCGCGCACACTTGTCGCTTTGGAGTTCCCGTGCACCACGGTTCGCGCATCCTAGTTCTCGACTTCGGCTCGCAGTACACCATGCTCATTGCCCGGCGAATTCGCGAGTTGGGCGTGTACTGCGAGATCTGGCCTTGCACCGCCGCCGCCGATCGCATCGCCGCATTTGGCGGCCACGGCGTGATCTTGTCGGGCGGTCCATCCTCGGTCTACGACGCGGGGGCGCCGCAACTGCCGGGCGTTCTGGGGCTGGGGGTGCCGATTCTTGGCATCTGCTACGGCATGCAGGTGCTGGCCCACAGCCTGGGCGGCCGGGTCGAGCCCGGTACCACCCGCGAATACGGTCCGGCCGCGATCGCCCAACCCGCGCCGCCCGATCGGCAGGTGGCGTGCCCGCTGCTGGTCGACGTGGACGACGGCGCGGTGGTGTGGATGAGCCACGGCGACCATGTGGCCGAATTGCCAAAGGAGTTCGTGGCAGTGGCCCGCTCCAAAGACGGCCTGCTCGCCGCCGTCCAGCACCGCGCCCAGCCCTGGTTCGGCCTGCAATTCCACCCCGAGGTTGAGCACAGCGCCTGCGGCCGCGCGATCTTGCAGCGCTTCGTCTTTGACGTGTGCCGCTGCCGCGCCGACTGGAGCATGGACAGCTTTGCCGAAACGGCGATCGCGGCGATCCGTGCTCAAGTGGGCGAGGGCAGGGTGCTTTGCGGTCTGTCGGGCGGCGTCGACTCGTCGGTGGTGGCCGCGCTGCTGCACCGGGCCCTGGGGCCGCGCCTGCAGTGCGTGATGGTCGACAACGGCCTGCTGCGGCAGGGCGAGGTCGAGCAAGTCAAGATGATCTTTGCCGAAGGCCTGGGGCTGCCGCTGCTGGTGGTCGACGCGCGAGCGCAGTTCCTTAGCGCGCTGGCCGGGGTGGCGGATCCCGAGCGGAAGCGCAAGGAAATCGGCAGGCTCTTCATCGAAGTGTTCGAGCAGGCCGTGGCGCAGCTGGGGGTGCACTTCGACTTCCTGGCCCAGGGCACCCTGTATCCCGATGTGATCGAATCGGTTTCTTTCGCCGGGCCGTCGGCTACCATCAAGTCGCACCACAACGTGGGCGGCCTGCCCGATCGGATGCGGATGCGCCTGGTCGAGCCCCTGCGCGAGCTGTTCAAAGACGAGGTTCGCGTGTTGGGCCGGGCGCTTGGGCTGCCGCCGAGCCTGGTCGATCGCCAGCCGTTCCCCGGGCCGGGTCTGGCGGTGCGCATTCTGGGCGATGTGACCGCCGAGCGCGTCGCGCTGCTGCAGCGGGCCGATGCGATTGTGCGAGCGGAGATCGATGCCTGGCCCGGGCACGTTGAGCTTTGGCAGTATTTTGCTGTGCTTCTGCCGATCCAGTCGGTGGGCGTGATGGGTGATCAGCGGACGTACGAGGCCACGTGCGCGGTGCGCGCCGTCACCTCGATCGACGGCATGACCGCCGACTGGGCCGATCTGCCCAAGGCCCTGCTGGGGCGGATCTCGTCGCGCATCATCAACGAAGTGCGCGGAATCAATCGGGTCGTCTACGACATCTCGTCCAAGCCGCCCGCCACCATCGAGTGGGAGTAGCCGCCGCACCCACCGGCGTGACAGCGGTGTCATGCGGATTCATGCAAAATGTGGCGCGCGCCACGAGGGTTCGTATCCTTCCGGGTATGCGCCCCCCGGCTGCCACACCCTATTCCCCCACGATCCGCCGCCAAGTCGCCCGATTTGCCGCGGCGCTTGCGCTCGTGGCCGGCTTGCTGGCCCCCGGTTGGGCTTTTGCCGGCGCGGCGACTCCCAGCGGCGGCTGCCCACCACCGCCCAATACGCTCGCTTTTACCGAGTATTCGGTGGGCACCCTGGACCAGCCGCGCTGGATCGAGATCGCCAACCCGGGTAACTATGCTATTTCGCTCAAGAACGTCCATCTGGTCGTCAAGGTGCCACCGCCGCCGGGCGGCAAGAGCTCCCCAGAGCTGGTGTCCTTTGATCTGGGGCAGTTGGTCGACGAGATGCCGGCCGGCGAGCACGTCGCGTTTGGTTGGGTGCCGGCCGGCTCGGCGCTCGCGCTGCTGAAGCTGAAAGTCATCGACCTTGGGCCCGAATTCGTGGCGCCGTGCAGTGCCAAGCTGAGCCTGGAGGGACCGGCCGGTGTGATCGACACCCTGACCTGGGATGTCTGCGCCAGCAAGGGCGGCGGAACTTGGGGGCTGGATCCGGCGCTGACCTCGCCCTGTGCCAACGACGATCCCGGCAACTGGTGCGCGCCCAAGCCCGATCCCAACGGTGCGCTGAAGACGTTGGGCACGCCGGGCAAGCCGAACCAGGCCTGCGATCTGGATGGCGACGGCGTGCCGTCTGTGGCCGGCGCTGGCGCGGAGCCCGATTGCGACGACAAGAACAAAGCGGTGTTTCCCGGCGCGGTCGAGCTGTGCAACGGCCAGGACGACGACTGCAACGGCATGACCGACGACGCGCCCGCGGTTCCGCTCGGCACCTGCCCATCGACGGGCCTGTGCCTGGGGGCCGTGCCGGTCTGCTACGGTGCCTCTGGCTTTGCCTGCGCCATGCCGGCGGGCTACGAGCCGGTCACCGAGTCCTTGTGCGACAACCAGGACAACGACTGCGACGGCCTGACCGACGAGGGGCTGACCAACGCGTGCGGCAACTGCGGCACCGCGCCGCCCGAGGAGTGCAACGGCAAGGACGACGACTGCAACGGCCAGACCGACGACGTGCTGTCTCTGCCGAACCAGTGCACCTCGACCGGCGTGTGCGCCCTGGCCAAGCCGGCTTGCGATGGCGGCGTGCTGGGTTGCGCGATGCCACTGTCGTACGAGACGACCGAGACCCTTTGCGACGGTCTGGACAACGACTGCGACGGCCTGACCGACGAAGAGATGGGCGTCAAGGATGTGGACCGCAAGATCCTTGCTTCTTCGTGCATCCTTGGCACGGGCGTGTGTGCCCGACCCGGCGAGCGGGTGTGCGCCCTGGACGGCACCGTGGCCTGCAAGGCCGAAGTGGTCGAAGGTACGGCCGAAATCTGCGGCGACGCGCTGGACAACGACTGCGACGGCAAGACCGACGAGGACTTTGGCAACGTCGGCAGTGCGTGCACCAGCGGTCAGGGCATCTGCAAGGTCAACGGCAAGTCGGTGTGCAGCGCGGACAAACAGGCGGTGGTGTGCAGCGCGCAGCCGTTGACGCCGCTGGCCAACGAAGTCTGCGGCAACCAGCTGGACGACGACTGCGACGGCGATGTGGACGAGAACCCGTGCCAGGATGCCACCCAGACCACATGCTCGGCCCAGACTCAGCCCGGTCCCCAGGCGTGGTGGCTGGCGCTGCTGCTGGCCTTGGCCGCGGTGGGCTGGCGACGGGCCCGAGCGGTGCAGCTTGCACGGCGCACGCGTTGACCGCTATGCTGCGGCAATGCGCCGATTTGCCGCCCGTCTGTGTGCCCGCCCCATGATTCGCAGTGTCTTTGTGTGCGCGCCCGGCGCACCGCGCTCGCTTTCCGTGCGCTCTGTATGGTTGGCGCAAGCGCTGGCCGTGAGCCTGTGGGCGGGCTGTGGCGACGGGGTGCAGGACCAAACCGCCGGCCCAACCACCAGCGCGGCCGACGCCGCGGTCGACAGCGGCAGCGACAGTCTGGCGGTCGACGTTGGATCAGTCACCGTCAAAACCGACACGGTTGGACCGTATGCCAAGCAGTGCGCCGCCGGTCCGCAGGTCTGCGACGACGGCAACCCTTGCACCACCGATGGTTGCGACCCCGTCACCGGCTGCACGGCGGTGGTGCGCGACTGCGCCGACGGCGACCCCTGCACCATCGACGCCTGCGAAGTGGGCACCGGCGAGTGCCAACACCAGCCCGAGGACTGCGACGACGGCAACGCTTGCACCACCGGCACTTGCGACCCCGGTCAGGGCTGCTTGTTTGCCGCCACCGACTGCGCCGACGGCAACCTCTGCACGGCCGACGGCTGCACCCCGGGCGGCGGCTGCCAGCACAGCACCTTGAATTGCGACGACGGCGTCACTTGTACCGCCGACAGCTGCGACCCGACCAAGGGCTGCGTCAACGCCAAACCCGCCGGCGCCAAGTGCTGCGAGCAAGCTGGCGATTGCGAGGATGGCGACGCCTGCACCGCCCATACCTGTACCGGCGGCCTGTGCCAGACCCAGCCAGTCTACGGCTGCTGCGCCAAAGACAGCGACTGCGACGACGGCAACAGCTGCACCGACGACCAGTGCCAAAAGGCCAACGGCACCTGCAGCCACAAGCCGCTCGCCAAGGCCGGCTGCTGCCTGGCCGACTTGGACTGCGACGACGGCGCCGCCTGTACCCAGGACCGCTGCCAGGCCAATACGTGCGACCACGAGCCGATCTGCTGCAGCAAGACCAAGGACTGCGACGCTCTGGTGGCGGGAGCCGAGCTGTGCGCCGCCGCCACCTGCACCGATGCCAGCTGCGGCGTGGTGGCGGTCACGAACGGCGGCTCGGGCAAGGCGCCGCCCAGCTGCTGCAAAGCCGACGTGGCGGAAGAGGATTTCGACGGCGAGCCCACCTGGCCGACCGCGCTGGTGCCGTCCAAGTCGGCCAGCTGGATGGTCGTGTCCAGTGGCGGCAAGTCTGGCGGCGGCCTGCGGTTTGCGGCCGTACCGGGCGGTGTGCCCGGCGGCGGTTCCTTGGCGCAAGCGCGCTTGCAGGCCGTGACGCTGCCCATCGGCGTAGAGAGCAAGCTGACGTTCCAGTACTCGGGCACGCTCGGCGCCGGCGACCAGGTCCGCCTCCGTGCGGTCACCGCGGCCGGCAGCTGGCTTTTGTGGCAGGGCGGCAGCACCGGCAGCTGGGCCACCGCCTCGCTGGACCTGACCGGACTGGCCGGCCGCGCCAGCACCCGCACGCTGCAGCTGTGGTTCGAGGTGACGGGCGCCAAGGGCTCGGCCAACGGCTGGTGGCTGGACAACCTCGCCATCACCAGCACCTGCAAGCTGCGCACCTGCAGCGCCAGCGATCCCGGTCCCGGACCGTGCAACGACAACGTGGGCGCAACGGCCGACGCGTGCAGCGGTGGCCTGTGCAACTACGCGCCGTCCAAGGACTACTGCGAGAACAACTCGGCGGTCTGCAACGACAGCGACGTCTGCACCACCGACGTGTGTTCCAGCTTCGCCTGCCTGCACCTCAAGGTCGGCAACTGCTGCCACAACCAGACCGAGTGCGACGACTACAACCCTTGCACGAC
>JACRCU010000381.1 GCA_016218865.1 Deltaproteobacteria bacterium
AAGATTTTCGTGTTGCCGATGGACGATGTGGTGCGCATCCGCACCGGCGAGCGCGGCCCGGCGGCAATTTAGGGCGCTCACGCTCAGCCACAGCCACAGACTTGACGCAGATCATGGACGCGGGACGCCCCGGGCCGTAAAATCTTGGCCCCCTGTCCGGGGAGGTTGGCCATGCAAATCCAGAAAGTTCTTAGAGTTGCGCTCAGTGGTTGGATCGCCTTGCTCGCATCGTGCAGCCAGGAGCCGCCGACCCAGGCCGAGGATACGGCGCCCGTCTACGTCAGCGAGGCGGCGGCATTGACTTCGCCCGACGTGGGCGCGGCCCTGGCCGAGAAGGGATTGCTCAAGCCGGCCGAGGCCTTGCAGATGGCGCAGCTCGGCACCGACATTGCCTACGAGATCTTTGCCACTCCGGCGGTGCCCGGCGCGAGCGACCGCATCGTGTTCGCGGTGGTGGCTTGGCCGGGGGCCGCGGCGCCCACCGCCGGCGTGGTGCGCTGGAGCAAGGACAACTGGGCGACCCAGAACGACATCCCGGGCAAGCCGGTGCAGGTGCTGGGCCGCGCGGCGGTGGTGTTCGACGTCGGCACTTTCGCGGCCGGCACCCAAATCCGCGCAGCCTTCAAGCTGGTGACGCCCACGGCCGAGGTGTGGCTCAACAACGGCAACAAGGACTGGCTGGCGACAGTGCTCGCGCCCGCGGCTCTGCAGGGCGTCGGCTCGCTAGAGGCCAAGCAAGACGGCTGGTTGCGCAAACTGCCCGGCGACCTGGTCTTTACCGCCCACCCGCTGAGCGTGACGGTGGAGACCTGGCCCGAGGTGCCGAATGTGCAGGTGATTCTGCACTGGAAGGTGGGCGGGGGTCCCGTCGTCGATACGCCGATGGCCGTGGACGCGATCCACTTTGGCGGCTACGGCATCAACACGCGCTGGCTGGGGGCGATCCCGGCGGCCCAGCTGATGCCGGGATCGAAGTTGACCTTCTGGGTCGAGGCGAAAAGCCCCAAGAATACCCTGTGGGACAGCCTGAACGGCAAGAATTATCAGGGCAGCATCGCCACGCCGCCCAAGGTGGGTTGGGCCCAGGTCGGTCACAGCGCCTTCTCCAAGGGCTGGGTCATGCCGGACGGCAGCTACAAGGCGGGCTACGCGTTCCAGACCGGTCTGGACAATCCGTTTGCCTCGGTGCCGTCGAGCTACTGGCCGCCGCCCAAGCCCGCCGTGGAGCTGTATGTACCCGGGCTGACCGACCAGAACAGTGCCCTGTCCGCGGCGGCGGGCGGTTTCGTGCGGGTCGAGGTGGTGTCGCCGTTCTTCTCGGGCAAGCCGAACGGCGCGTGGCATACGTACAAGCTGGATTTCTTGGACAAAGGCGGCAACAACTGGCGCTTCGACTGGAACGTGCGCCAGCACGGCAGCCCGCTGTCCAGCCCGAACGGCGTGGCGTGGGTCGACGACGGCACCTATGCCTACAAGTTCCGGATCTCGACGGACAACGGCGCGACCTGGAGCTGGCTCGGCACTGCGCCGTGGCCCGCGGCCGGCGACAACCTGAGCCTGACTTGGAAGAACCTGACCATCGCCCCGCAGCTCACCGTGTCGGGCAAGACCGCCCTGCCCACGATCAAGTCTGGCAAGTCGGCGACGCAGAAAGTGGAATTGGTCAACACGTCGAACGACACCTTCGCCGTCTCGGCTTGCAGTGTGGACCCGCCCGTGGGGCCGCTGGGGCTGGCCATGAAGGGCTGCCCGAGCGCCGGCAAGATCACCATGCTCGCGCCCGGCAAGCGGATCACGGTGACGCTGACCTTCAAGCCCAAGAAGGCTGGCGCCTACGCCGCAACGCTCAAGGTGAACCTGGCCGCGCAGACCAATCCGGCGGTCAAGGGCACCTTTGCCGTGGCATTTGCAGCCACCGCAAAGTAGCGTAGCGTACGTCGATCGCAACATCGGTTGCACCGCACCGGCCTAGTGGTGCGTCGCAGTCATGGGAGCGTCGGCAGCTCCCGCCAGGGGGCGCAATGGTCCACCTCGACGGTTCGATGCGGCCGCGCCGTGTATGGCAGTGGGCCCTCTTGGCGCTCTGGATGGCCGCCTGCGCGTCGCCGCAGCCGCCGGTCCAGCCCGCGCCCGCGACCGTGCCCGCTGCCCTGTCCGACACTAGGCACCCTCGTGTCATGTTGCCGGATGGATTGGTGTTTTCGTTGTCAGAAGGCGCGCCGCCGCTGGGTCGGCCGCACGCCGTGGCGCACACTTCGCCGCTCGGGGCCGCCGAGATGAATGCCCTGCTGGCGCGGCTGCCGCCGCTGGCGCAGCAAGCCGACGACGCCCAGCCGTTTGCCATGCGCGACAAAAGCTTGCCGCCGCCCAGGCCAGGCGAGACCGTGCCGGTGCCATTTCCACCGCCCGAGGCCGTCACTCGCACCGGCGAGGCGCCCGTGGAGCCGCTAAGGGTGGTCCGGTTTGCGCCGCAGGGTGAGGTGGAGCTGGCACCGCGGCTGTCGGTCACCTTCAATCAGCCGATGGTGCCGCTGACGTCGCACGAGGAGTTGGCCAAGCTGCCGGTCCCGGTGCAGTTCTCGCCGCCGTTGCAGGGGGAGTGGCGCTGGCTGGGCACGCAAACCGTGATTTTCCAACCCAAAGAACGGCTGCCGATGGCGACCGTGTTCGAGGCGCGCATTGCCGCAGGCACCAAGGCCCAGAGCGGCGCAAGCCTGGACGCGGACGTAGTTTTCCGCTTCAGCACCCCGCCGCCGCAGGTGCAGCAGTTCGCGCCGGATGGCGACGCGGTCGAGCGCCAGCCGCTGATCGTCGCCGAGTTCGACCAGGCCATCGATCCGGCCGCGGTGTGGCCCCACGTGCGCGTCTTGGCGGGCAAGCAGACGACCGCAGTGCGGCTGGTTCCGCGCGCCGAGCTGCAGGGGCGACCCGATTTCCGCTGGCGCTTGGCCGACTTGGATCACGACGGCGGCGAACGGCGCTGGCTGGCGCTGCAGCCGGTGGCGCCCCTGCCCTTCGACAGTCAGGTCGAGGTCACCTTCCAGGCCGGCATGCCCTCGGCCGAGGGCCCGCGCACCACCGCCAAAGACCAGCGCTTCTCGTTCAAGACCTACGGCTCGCTGCGCCTCATCGGCAGCCAGTGCGGCTGGAGCGACCACTGCGCGCCGCTGATGCCCTTCGAGCTGGAGTTCAGCAACGACCTGGATGCCAAGACTTTTGACCCGGCATGGGTGGCGGTGCAGCCCGCGCTGGCCGGGCAGAGGGCCACGGTCGACGGCAACCGCCTGACGGTGACCGGCATGAGCCGCGCACGCACGACCTACACCGTCCGGGTGACGGCCAACCTGATGGACCGTTTTGGCCAGGTCATGGGCAAGCCCGCGGCGGCGTCGTTCAAGGTCGGGCCGGCCGAGCCGATGTTCAGCGTGCAAGGCGGCGAGTTCATCGTCTTGGACCCCGCGCAGAAGCAGCCGAGCGTGGCGGTCTGGACCGTCAACCAGCCGCGGCTGAAAGTGCAGCTGTGGCGCGTGGATCCCAGCCAGTGGACCGCCTATCGCGAGTTCGCAGTCGCGCCGGACCGCAAAGCGCCGATGCCGGGCACCCAGGTCGAAGACCGGACGGCCGTGGTCGCCAACAGGCCCGACGAGCCGGTGCTGACCGAGCTGAGCCTGCTGCCGGCGCTGAAGAACGGATTGGGGCACGCGGTCTTGCACATCGAGACCATTCCCACCAAGCCCGGCGAGCGCCCCGACAGCTGGGAGGCGTGGATCGCCGTCAGCCACGTCGGCTTGACCGCGGTCAGCGAACGCAGCGAGCTCCGCGCCTGGGCCACCGAGCTCCCGACCGGCAAGCCGCTGGCGGGGGCCGCCGTCGAGCTCCGCGACCGCCGCGGTACCCTTGTCGCCAGCCAGACCAGCGACAGCGAGGGCAGCGTCGCCTTTGCCCAGCCCGAAAAGCTGGACGGCCCCGCCGCGCTGTGGGCCCGCTATGGCGGCGAGGTCGCCATACTGCCGGAAAACACCAGCGGCCACCCCAGTGGGTCGAGCTGGGCCAAGAGCAACGCCGGCACCTCCACCCACTGGCACACCACCAGCGACCGGGGGCTGTACCGCCCCGGCGAGACGGCCAAGATCAAGGGCTGGATCCGCAACGTGAAATTCGGGCCGCACGGCGACGTGGAGCCGTACACTGGGCCGCGCGAGCTGGCTTGGCGCTTGACCGACGCGCGGGGCAACGAGGTCGGCAAAGGCAAACAACCCGTGACCAACGCGGGTAGTTTCGACCTGAGCTTGGACCTGCCCAAGACCATCCACCTGGGGCACGCCTACTTGCACCTGACTCTGCCTATGGGCCACAACGGCACCACCATGGCGCTGCAAGTGCAAGAATTCCGCCGGCCCGAGTTCGACTCGACCACCCAGGCCGACCCCGGGCCGTACTTCATCGGCGACCACGCGATCGTCACTACGGCGGCGCGCTACTATGCCGGCGGCGCCCTGGCTTCGGCGCCGGTGCACTGGCTGGTGACTGCCTCGGCCGCCCACTACGCGCCGCCGGGACACCCCGACTGGACCTTTGGCCGCGAGCTGCCGTGGTGGCTGACCTGGCGCGACGCACTGGACGATGCCGAGCAGGACGACGATACGGCCGCGCCCCCGCAGAGCCAGCGCATGGCCGCCCGCACCGGCGCCGACGGCCAGCACAGCCTCCGCATCGACGTGCAGCAGGGCGCGCCCGACCAGCCGTGGAACCTGGGCGTCTCGGCCACGGTGCAGGACGTCAACCGCCAGACCTGGTCCAGCGGCACGACCCTGCTGGTGCACCCGAGTGCGGCCTATGTGGGGGTGCGCCTGGAACAAACGTTCGTCACGACCGGCCAGGAGGCGGAAGTCGGCTTGCTGGCAGTGGATGTCGACGGCAAGCCGCTGGCGGGTCGGCCGGTGCAGCTGCGCTGGTGGCGCACCGAGGACGAGCAAGTCCGCGGCACCTGGACCCAAGTCAAGAAGGACGAGGGCAGCTGCGCGTGGGTGTCGACGGCCCAGCCCGGCAGGTGCAGCTTCGTGCCCAAGACCGGCGGCATGTGGACGCTGCAGGCTACCGTGACCGACAGCAAGGGCCGCGCCAACTTGACGGAAACCATGCTCTACGTCGCCGGACCGTCGCCGCTGGGACGCAGCGAAGGCGCCGAGAGCGAGGCCGTGCGTCTCGTCCCCGACCGGCAGGAGTACACGCCGGGCCAGGTGGCGAAAGTCCTGGTCATCGCTCCATTCCCCGACGGTCAGGCCGAGATCACCGTGGCGCGGGACGGTCGGCTCTGGCGGCAGCGCGTGGCCTTCAAGGGCAGCACCGCCACCGTGCAAGTGCCGATTCTGGAAGAACATACCCCCGGCCTGTGGGTCGACGCGGTGGTGGTAGGGCAGAAGCTGCGCACCGGCAGCAACGGCAAGCCGGATGGCAAGTTGCCCCGGCAAGCCACCTACGCCAGCGGCAGCGTGCACCTGCCCGTGCCGCCCAAGCTGCGCACGCTGCAGGTCAAGGTCGCGCCGCAGCAGGCCGAGCTGGAGCCGGGGGCCAAGACCGCCATCGACGTGGAAGTCCTGGATGCACAAGGCAAGCCCTTGGCCGACAGCGAAGTGACGCTGGTGCTGGTCGACGACGCGGTGCTGGCGCTCACCGGGCACCGGGTCGGCAATCCGCTGGGCAGCTTCTACCCGCAGCGGCAGTCCGCTTTGATGCTCACGGAGTTGCGGAGCTGGCTGCAGATCGCCCAACTGGATGCGGCCGGGCGGCTGCGCGGTATCCCCGAGTCGCTGGAGGCACCCGGCGGGGTGGGCGGCGTGGGCGACATGAGCCTGGGCGTGGGCGTGATGGGCAGCGGCGCGGGTGGCGGCGGCGCGAGCCGAAAGATGTACGCAACCATGGACGACGACGGCGGTTCCCCAGGGGACAAGCGCGAGAGGGAGGAGTCCAAACCCCGACCGGCGCCGCCTGCCGCCAAGGCCAAAAGCGCTGGGGCCCGGCCCGAAGAGCCGGAGCAGCCGGCGATCGCCGTGCGCAAGAACTTCAACCCGCTTGCAGTGTTTGCTCCCGCCGTGGTGACCGATGCCAAGGGCCGGGCGCGGGTGCCAGTGACCCTGCCCGACAACCTGACCCGCTACCGCGCCATGGCGGTGGCGGCCCACGGCGCCAAGTCGTTCGGTTCCGGCGAGGCGCTGGTGACGGCGCGCCTGCCGCTCATGCTCCGCCCGTCGGCGCCGCGCTTCGCCAACTTCGGCGACCAGTTCGAGCTGCCGGTGGTGCTGCAGAACCAGACCAGTCAACCGCTGGAGGTGCGGCTGGCGGCGCGGGCGACCGTGCTGCAAGTCGGCGACGGCACTGGGCCTTTGGGCCTGCGGGTCACGGTACCGGCCAATGACCGCATCGAGGTCCGCCTGCCGACCAAGGCGCCGCAGGCCGGCACCGGCAGAGTGCAAATTGGTGTCATGACCGGCACTTTTGCCGACGCTGCCGAGATCAGCCTGCCGGTGTGGACGCCCGCGACCACCGAGGCCTTTGCCAGCTACGGCGTGCTCGACGGCGACGCGCAGGGCAACGGCAGCCGCGCCCAAAGCCTGGCGACGCCCAGGGACGCGGTGCGCCAGTACGGCGGGCTCGACGTGACGACCAGCTCGACCGCGCAACAAGGCCTGACCGACGCGCTGCTGTACCTGGTGCGCTATCCCTTCGAATGCAGTGAGCAACGCGCGTCGCGGATGCTCGCCATTGCCGGACTGCGCGACGTGCTGCGCGCCTTTGCCACCAAAGACATGCCCAGCGAAGAGGCGATCGTGGGCTCGATGGCGACCGACCTCGACTGGCTGGCCAAGACGCAGAACAGCAACGGCTCCTGGGGATTTTGGCGGCGCGGCGAGCAGGGCTGGCCGGTGACGACCCTGCACGTGACCCACGCGCTGGTGCGGGCCAAGCAGAAGGGCTACGGCGTGCCCGAGCCGGTGCTGAAGCGCGCCTTGGAGTATTGCGAACATATCGCCCGCCACTTCGACTCGTGGTACCCGGCCGAGGTCCGCCGGGTGCTGCGCGCCGAAGCGCTGTACGTGCGCCTGCAGGCCGGTCAGCGCGACATACCGCAAGCCCGGACGCTGCTTGCCGAATTCGGCGGGGTCGAGAAGACTCCGCTGGAGGCGCTGGGCTGGCTGTGGCCGGTGCTGGTGGGCGACAAGGGCTCGGCCAGGGAGCTGGAAGCGATCGCCCGCCACGTCGGCAATCGCGTGGAAGAACAAGCGGGTGCGGCGCACTTCACGGTCCGCTACGCCGACGGCGCCCACCTGCTGCTGGCCTCGGACCGGCGCGCCGACGCGATCCTGCTGGACGCGCTGATGACGGCGCAACCGCAGAGCGACCTGATTCCCAAGCTGGTCACCGGGCTGCTCGCCCACCGCGTGCGCGGCAAGTGGGGTTCCACGCAAGAGAATTCCTGGGTGCTCCTGGCGCTGGACCGCTACTTCCGCACCTACGAAAAGGTGGAGCCGCACTTCGTCGCGCGGCTGTGGCTGGGCGAGCAGTATGCCGGCGCGGCCAAGTTCGAGGGCCGGACCACCGAGCGGCAGAACGTGCGCATCCCCATGGCTTTGCTGCAGGATGCCCCGGCGGGCGCACCGCTGCTGCTCGCCAAAGAAGGTCCCGGACGGCTCTACTACCGCCTGGGGCTGGACTATGCGCCCAAGGACACGCAGCTGGCGCCGCTGGACCGCGGCTTCGTGGTCGAGCGGCGTTACGAAGCGGTAGACGACCCCAAGGACGTGGTCAAAAACCCGGATGGAAGCTGGACGTTTGCCGCCGGTGCCCGGGTGCGGGTGCGGCTCAACATGGTCGCCTCGGCGCGGCGCTACCACGTGGCGCTGGTGGATCCGCTGCCGGCCGGCCTGGAGATCATCAATGGCGACCTGAACGGCGCCCAGCCCGCGCCCAAGGCGGGCATGGCCCGACCGAGCGGCGGTCGCTGGTGGTGGAGCCGCTGGTATTCGCACGAGAATCTCCGCGACGAACGGGCCGAGGCGTTTGCCAGCCTGCTGTGGGACGGCGACTGGGAGTACACCTACCTGGCGCGCGCGACCACCCCCGGCCGCTTCGTGGTGCCGCCCGCCAAAGCGGAGGAGATGTACAGCCCCGAAGTCTTTGGCCGTTCGGCCAGCGCGGTGGCGGTGGTCCGCTGACGGATCACGCTGGAGGTGGACGGCGAGCGCGACCGCCTGGACCGCGCCCGACCGTGCGCCCGACCTTGGCGATGCGTCCGGCCAGGCACTCGGCGCAGACCTCGGCGTGCTCGCTGACGCAGGCTTTGCCGGGGTAGATCTCGTACAAAGCGCGGTACTGGAGCGGGGTTACGTTGGGCATCACCACATTGGCGCCGGCCTGCAGTGCGTGCTCGCGGCCCTGGTGTCCGTTCAGCGTGGCGAGCGCGGTGGTGGCCGGCAAGTTGCTGTCCGGGCAGAGGATTCGCAGCAGGGCCACGCACTTCAGGGTCATCGCCTCGCTGGCAGGCACCTGGTCGTCCGCGGCGAGCGGCGCCACCAGCCCCTGCCCCAGCGGCGTGTCGGGGTGGGTCAGCCACGGCCCCACGCCGATCATGTCCAGGTCCAGGTCGCGGCAGCGCAAAAGGTCTTGCGCCAAGCTGGCATAGCTCTGGCCGGGGATGCCGATCAGAAAGCCGCTGCCGACCTCGTAGCCCAGGTCGTGCAACTCGGCCAGGATGGCGAAGCGGTCGCGGTCACTGTGGCCCAAGGCGGGGTGGATCTTGGCGAAAAGCGCGGGGTCCGAGGTCTCGAAGCGGAGCAGGTAGCGGTCGGCGCCGGCCTGTCGCCACGCCTGCAGCTCGCGGGGCTTGCGCTCGCCCAGGCTCAGGGTCACCGCCAGGCCCGTCTCGCCGGCGATGCGCTGCACCACGTCGGCGACCCACGGCTGCGAAAGCCCTGGGTCTTCGCCGGCTTGCAGGACCACCGTGCCGTACCCCAGGCGCTTGGCCAGCGCCGCCGCCTCCACCACTTCGGTCGCGGTCATGCGGTAGCGCTGGATGTGGTGATTGTCCTTGCGGATTCCGCAGTACCAGCAGGCGCGGACGCAGCGGTTCGAGATCTCGACCAGGCCGCGCAGGTGCACCGCATCGCCCACGTGGTCGCGGCGCAGCTGGTCGGCGCGGGCCCAAAGCTGGTGCAATCGCTCGGGATCGTCCTCGCGGAGCCAATCGCTCAGCCCAGCGGCATCCAAGCTCGCGCAGTCCAGGGTCGCGGTCATGCCTGCTCCTGCCGGGCCTGCTGAACCGCCTGCAGCGCCTGGGGAAACGGCGCCAGGGCCCGGTCCAGGATGCCCTTGAGGTGGGCGATGGCGACGCCGAAGTTGGTGAGCGCCACCCCCTGCCGCGCCGCCGCCCGCTGCCGCGCCAGGAGCTCGCGCCGGTTGCCGGTGCAGTTGCCGCAGTGGAGGATGACCTTGTAAGGCCCGATGTCGTCTGGGAACTGGTGGCCGCGCAGGTACTCGTAGCGGAGCGGGCCGCCGACCTTTTGGTCCAGCCAGCGCGGAATCTTGACGCGGGCGATGTCGTCGTCGTTGGGGTGGTGGGTGCACTGCTCGGCCAGGAGCACCGCGTCTCCGGGCTGCAGCCGGTCCAGCGCCAGCGCGCCCTTGGCCATGGCCGGAAGATCGCCCTCGAAGCGCGCGAACACAATCGAAAAGCTGGTCAGCGGCACCTCGGGCGGCACCATCTGTGCCACCGTACCGAAAGCCTGGGAGTCGGTGACCACCAGCGCCGGCGGCTCGCGCAAGGCCGCCAGGGCGAGCGGCAGCTCGCGGTCCTGGACGACAAGGCCAATGGCGCCGTGGTCCAAAAGGTCTCTCGCCGCCTGGGCTTGCGGCAGGATGAGCCGGCCCTTGGGCGCCTCTTTGTCCACCGGCACCACCAGTACGCACACCTTGCCGGGCGGCACCAGGTCGGCCAGCAGTGGCCGCTCGGCCAGTTCCTGCCCCGCCGCGGTCTGCAGGGCCAGCCGCAGCTCGTGGAGGCCGTGGTGGTGCAGGGCCGAGACCGCAACTGGATTCAGGCCTTGCGCATGCAGGTCGGTCAGGAGCTGCGGGTCGGCCGGTACCGCGTCGACCTGGGCCAGCACGGCCACCACGGGGACCTGCCGCCGCTGCAATTCCGCAACGAGATCGCGCTCGAACGGGCCCCACTCGCCGCCGACGCTGACCACCACGCCGATGTCGACGCGGTCGAGCACCTGCCGGGTGCGGCCTACCCGCAGTTCACCGAGGGCGCCGTAGTCGTCGATGCCCGCCGTGTCGATGAAAAGCACCGGACCAATCGGCAGCAGTTCCATGGGCTTTTCGACGGGATCGGTGGTTGTCCCCGGCTCGGCGCTGACGAGCGAGACGGGCGTGGACACCAGCGCGTTCAGCAGGCTGGACTTGCCGACGTTGCGCCGGCCGAAAAGCCCGATGTGCGTGCGCAGGTTCTTGGGCGAGCCGAGCATGACAACCCCTTCCGATGGCTAGCAAAAGACGTCGCGCTTGCCCTGTTTGACCGCCTGCACCATCCGCCCGGCGCGCCGCCGCAGCTTGGGCTCCTCGATGTCGTCGAGGTCCGCGCCGATCCGCAGCTCGCCAGCGGTGCGCGTAGCCGGGTCGGCGAACTCGCCCAGGTACTCTTGCAGGGTGGCCAGGGCGTTCGGCAGACAATGCGTCTTGATTTCGCCGGGTTTGGCAAGGTCCATGAAGTCGCGGCCGGTGCGCCCCAGCCGGTAGCACGCGGTGCAGAACGAGGGCACGAAGCCGAGTTCGAGCACATCGCGGACCACCTCGTCCAGGCTGCGGTGGTCGCCCAGGCTGAACTGCCCCGCCACCTCGCTCTCGGGGTGCGCGTAACCGCCTGGATTGGTGACGCTTCCTGCGGAGATCTGCGACACGCCGAGCCGGAACGCCGCGCGCCGCAGCTCGGGCGTCTCGCGGGTCGACAGGATGAGGCCGGTGTACGGCACCGCCATGCGCAAGATCGCAATCAGCTTCAGGAAGTCCGTGTCGCTCACCGGCGCCAGCGGGTGGCTGGCCAACTCCGAGCCGTCGGCAGGCTCC
>JACRCU010000382.1 GCA_016218865.1 Deltaproteobacteria bacterium
GAAGCCACCGAGCTCGGCAACGCCTTCTACCTCAAGCTGCCCAAAGACGTGCCGGGCAACGCCCCGCTGTTCGGTGCGCGCTTCACCTATTGGCCGGTGACCAACTGGGCGCTGGAAGGCGAGACCCGCTACGCGCTGTCGTCGCTGCGCAGCACCGGTGACTCGGCGCCCGTCCTGGGCTTCCGCGGCTACCTGCGCTACGACCTGGGGACCGCCGGCTCGCTGCAGCCGTTCTTCCGGTTGGGCGCGGGCGGCGAGTACCTGACCAAGACGGTCCTGGGTGCCGAGGCCGACGTCGACTCGTCGTTCCTGCTGGGCGCGGGTCTGCACATCCCGGTCAACGACTTCCTGAATTTCCGCCTGGATGCGGTGTACTACTCGACCCGCGGCACGCCCGACATGGCGCTGGCGCACAACGCCGAGCTGCAGCTGGGCATCGGCTTCCGCGTCTACAACGGCACGGACACCGACGGCGACGGCATCGCCGACAGCAGCGACAAGTGCCCGACCGAGGCCGAAGACAAGGACGGTTTCGAAGACGAAGACGGCTGCCCCGACCTGGACAACGACGCCGACGGCCTGGCCGACGCCACCGACAAGTGCCCGACCGAGGCCGAGGACAAGGACGGCTTCGAGGACTGGGACGGCTGCCCCGACACCGACAACGACAAGGACGGCATCGCCGACGGCGCCGACAAGTGCCCGAACAAGGCCGAGAACATCAACAAGTACCAGGACGACGACGGCTGCCCCGACGACCCCGACGCGGACGGCGACGGCATCGTCGACAGCAAGGACAAGTGCCCCAAGGAGCCCGAGACCAAGAACGGCTTCAAAGACGAGGACGGCTGCCCCGACATCGGCGACGCCGACCACGACGGCGTGGGCGACGACAAGGACAAGTGCCCCGACAAGCCCGAGACCAAGAACGGCTACCAGGACGACGACGGCTGCCCCGACACCGTACCGGCCAAGATCGCCAAGATGTTCTCGGGCACCATCAAGGGCATCGAGTTCGAGACGGGCAGCGCCAAGATCCTGCCCAAGAGCTTCAAGACGCTGGACGCCGCTGTGGCGATCCTGAAGGAATTCCCGGCCCTCAAGGTCGAAATCAGTGGCCACACCGACAATACGGGCGCCGAGGACTTCAACAAGAAGCTGAGCCAGGACCGCGCCGACTCGGTCAAGGCCTACATGACGGAAAAGGGCATCGGCGTCGAGCGCCTGCTGGCCATCGGCTACGGCCAGGACAAGCCCATCGCCGACAACAAGAGCAAGACCGGCAAGCAGAAGAACCGCCGCATCGAGTTCCACCTGCAGCCCCAGACCGACGAGTAAGGGCGCCCGTTTGCCCCGAAGGCGAGGGCGGCGTAGGCTGTGGCCATGATGCGCCCTACCTACGCCCTCTCGTTGCTCCTTTTCATCACCTTGGCCTGCAGCTCGCCCGCCGCCAAGACTGCCTCGCAACCCGCTGACACCAAAGCCGACAGCGCGGTGGTCGACACCGCCGTTGCAGTGGATGCCGCGCCCGACGCGACGCCCGCGGCCGATGTGCCGACCAGCAAGGCTGACAGCACCGCCGCGCCCGACGAAGGACAGGGGCTGCCGGCCGGAGTCACCCTGGCCGTGGACACCACCGACACGAGTACGCCCGAGGCGGCGGCCGCGGTGGTCGGCACGTTTGGCACCCTGGACCCGGGGCTCGAAGTGCTCTACCCGCCCAACGACGCGATGGTTCCCGTGGATTTTGCGCCGATCACCGTGCAGTGGACGTGGTCCGGCGCGGCGCCCACGGTCTTTGTGGTGCGGCTCGAGACCGAAGAGGCCCAGTTCGACGTGGTGGGCGATCCGCAAACCTGGGCCAAGGGGCCGGGTTACGTGGTCACCTTGCCCAAGTGGATCTGGGCCAAGCTGTTCCTGTTCCCCGATCACCCGGACTGGACGCTGCGGGTGCTCGCGGCCACCGTCCAGGGCGGCAAGGCCACCAACGTCGCCACCAGCAAGCCGCAGACGCTGCACACGTCGGCGATGCCGGCCGGCGGGGCAATCTACTACTGGAACACGCAGTTGCAGGGCGTGCGCGTGCTCGAGCAAGGTCAGGCGCCCACCACCGTGTCCACGGGCGCGGGCATGTGCGCCGGTTGCCACAGCGTCAGCCCCGACGGTTCGACCGTGGCGGTGAGCCACATGATGGGCGCCGGCATGACCAGCATGTCGATGACCTTGGTGAACGCCAAGACGGGTGCCTCGCCCAGCTGGCTGCATCCCAAGGCAGCGGCGACCTTGGCGTCGTCGTTCACCATCGCCGCGGCGTTTTCGCCGGCCTACTTCTCGGACCAGGTCAAGTGGCTGGTGGTGCCCAGCTCCAACTCGGCCAGCATCATCCCCACGGCGCCCAAGCTGCTGGCGGTGGACCTGATGGGCGGCAAGTCCAAGGCGCTGGTCAAGGGCGGCGACCTGGGCCAGCAGGCCTTCCCCACCTGGTCGCCCGACGGCAAGACCGTGGTGTACGCCTCGGCCAAAGACGTGGGCAACGGCTTCTCGGCCTCGCAGCCCACCAAGCTGTACGCCGTGCCGTTCAACGGTGGCGAAGGCGACCTAGCTGCGCCCATCAGCGGCGCCGACGACGACAACGTCTTCCAGTACTACCCCACGTTTTCGATCGATGGGCAGTACATCGCCTTCAACCGCGTCGACTTGAACGCGGCGGCCTGTCCCGCTTCGGCCGGCGGCGGCCCCAGCAGCGGCGGCGGTACCTACGACAACTGCAACGCCGAGCTGTGGATCATCCCGGCGGCCGGCGGGGCGCCGATTCGCTTGGACCTCGCCAACCAGAGCACCGACCCGCTCACCAACTCGTGGCCGACTTTTGGCAATGTCCCCGGCAACTTGTACTGGATGGCCTTCTCGTCCAAGCGCAGCTACGGCTTCTTGCACACGGGCAGCCCGCCCACGCCACAGATCTACGTGGCGGCCATCGACCCCAAGAAGCTGGCGGCCGGCCAAGACGGGTCGTACGCGGCGCTGTGGCTGCCCGGTCAGGACATGACGTCGGGCAACCACATCGCGCGCTGGAGCTCGCCGCCCCGGGAATAGCGCTGAATTCGAGCGAAGTTACTTGCAGACGGGCGTGGCGCTGCAGGTGCCGGCGGGCGAGCAGAACAGTCCGGGCTTGCACTTCGGGCCCGAGCTGTCTTTGGCGCAGGCGCCGCCCACGTCGCTGTTGGCAATGCACTTGCTGGCGACGCAGGTCGCGCCGCTGACGCAAGCGTAGGTGCAGTCCTTGCCGAGCGCGGGCGGCTCCGCGCACTTGCCGTCGTTGCCGCAATCCAGTTGTGCCGCGCACAGGCCATCGTTGCCCATTTCGTTCTTGCCGCAGGCCTCGCCGGCCTTGGGCAGCGCGGCGCACTTGCCGCCCGTGCACCAGCCGTCCACGCCGCACTGCACGGTGAATTCGCAGGCCGTGCCGACCTTGACCAGCGGCACGCACTTCGACACCATCTTTTCGCCCGCCTTGGTCGGCATGGCGAAGCCGCAGACCAGCCCCTTCTCGCAATCGGACTTGTACGGATTGCCGCAGGTTTCGCCGGCCTTGTGCGGGGCGACGCACTTGCCCGAATCGAGCTTTCCAGTCGACATGTCGCCGCTGCACACCAGGCCCGTCTTGCAGCTCAGGCCGTTGAGCGGGCAGTCGCCGTCTTTGGCCACCTTGGGTGTGCACAAGTGCTTGTCTTGTCCCTGCTTGCAGAAGTGATCCGCCACGCAGTCCTTGTCGTCGCCGCACTCGGCCCCGGCTGCGATCGTGCCCGGCGTGGCGCAGGTGCCCTTGATGCACGTCAGACC
>JACRCU010000377.1 GCA_016218865.1 Deltaproteobacteria bacterium
AACACAATCGGCTCGGCCTTTTCGCCTTCGGGCGTGTGGGCCCCCGGCAGCAGCGACACCCGCAACTCGTGGGCCGTGGGCACCACAACCAGCAAGTCGTCTTGGGCGCGCAGCAAGTCCGAAAGCGTACGGTGACCCAAGTCGCGGTAGCGGAAATTCGGCATGAGCTTGAGCAGATGCATGCCGATCGCGCCGGCGGTCACGCTGTCGCGCGGCCGCAGGTACTCCAGCAGGACGGCGCGAAATTGTTCAAGAGTTGGCATGGCTTGCGGGCCAGCGGCCTCGGGCTGGGCGTCGCCAGCGGTCGGCTCGGCGCGGTCATCGTCGCTGCGTTCCACGTCCAGGTGCTCGAACCGGTCGCAGGCCGCGATCAAGGCATCGGTCACAGCGCGGCCGATGGGCGCCACGCCGATCACGGTCTTGCCGCGCTGGCGCAACCGGTGGGCCAGGGGCACAAAGTCCGAGTCGCCCGTGGCGAGGACGAACGTGCGCACGGCCGGCGACAGGTACATGAAGTCAATCGCGTCGACCACGATCGCGATGTCGGCAGAATTCTTGCCGCTGGCGCGCAGGATCTGGGTCGGCACGCCGCCGAGATCCAACGTGGTGTTCCAGGCCTGCTGGTAGCCGCGTCGCCAGTCGGCGTACACGGCCAAATGGCAGACACGGCCTTGGGTTGCGGCGAACTCGGCCGTTGGCTGGATGAAGGGCGAGCCGACGTTCTCCAGATCGACGAAGACGGCGACGTTTTCGGCGTGCATGTCAACCGAGCGCTTCTTGCAGTCGGCGGGCGATCGAGCCCTTCAGCTTGTCGGCGTCGATGCCGGCGGCGCGCGCCATCATCCCCAACTCCACGTTCACCGTGACGTCTTTGTCGCCGACCACCACATCGCCGCCCACGCCGATGCCCTTGATCTTGGCGGTGTTGCCGTTCCACTCCAGCTTGGCCCGGTACTTGGCCAACATCTCTTCGAATTGGCCAACGGCTTCTTTGGCCTTGGCCTGGCTCAGCTGGTGGGGTTGCTGCACGCGAATGTTCGCCATGTCGACTCCTAAGCCACGGGGGCGCTACTCGTTGAATTCGCCGTCTTTTTCTGCCGCCAGGTAGCGGTAGATGGTGCGCACGTCCACGCCCAGATCCTTGGCGGTCTGGGCGCGGTTGTCGCCGTTGAGCTCCAAGACCTTGCGCACATAGCTGCGGGTAAAGGCCTCGCGTGCGTCGTTCAGCGGCTCGATGCGGCCGGTCTGCAGCGGCGCCAGCTCCAGGTCGGCCGACGTGATCTGGCTGCCTTCGGCAAAGATCAGGGCTTTCTTGATGCGGTTCTCCAGCTCGCGGATGTTGCCCGGCCACTGGTGCAGTTGCATGCCGCGCTGGGCATCGTCTGAGAACGATTGAATCCGCAAGCCCATTTCGTCGGCGTAGCGCTTCAGGAAGTAGCGCGCCAGCAGCATCACGTCGTCGCCGCGCTCGCGCAACGGCGCCAGGTGTAGCCGCACCACGTTCAGCCGGTAGTAGAGATCCTCGCGGAACTTCCCAGCTTTCACCTCGGCCAACAGATCGCGGTTGGTCGCCGCCACCACACGGATGTCGATGTCGCGCATGGTGTGCTCGCCGACCCGCGCCACCCGGCGATCCTCCAGGACCCGCAGCAGCTTGACTTGCAGATTCATGGGCATTTCGCCGATCTCGTCCAAGAACAGCGTGCCGCCGTGGGCTGCCTGGAACTTGCCGTCGCGGGTAGTGACTGCGCCGGTGAAGGCGCCGCGCACGTGGCCAAACAGTTCACTTTCCAACAGGTTTTCGGGAATCGCGCCGCAGTTGATGGCGATGAACGGGCCCTTGGCGCGCGGCGAACGGCGGTGCACTTCGCTGGCGACGAGCTCTTTGCCGGTGCCGGTCTCGCCGGTGATCAGCACGGAAATGTCGGTGGCGGCTACCTTTTCCACCTTGCGGAACAGCTCGCGCATCGAGTCGGACGCGCCGATCAGCGAGCCGAAATTCATGCGCTCGATCTGCTGGGTCAGGCTCTGGTTCGACAGCTGCAGGTCATTGATCAGGATGGCATTGCGCAGCAGCATGGCCGACTGGGCGGCGAACACGGTGCCCAGGTCGCGCGCTTCGTCCGAAAACAGGTTCACCACGTTGTCGTTGCCCAGGTAGATCACGCCGAGCAGCTCGCCGCGGGCGATCAGCGGCACGCACAGTACCGAACAGATCTTGAAGTCCATCACGGACTGCGCCGCCGAAAACACCCGATCGCTCAGGGCATCGGACACGACCAGCGCCTGCCGCGTCTGCAGCACCTTGTCGACGATCGAGTCCGACAGGGCCAGCACCGAGGCCGCGCTGGATACCGGCACATCCTTGCCGCCGGCCTTGCGGGCGATGCGCACCTGCGGCTTGCCGTCGACCAGCAGCAACACGGCGCCGCGGGCGGCCTGGGTGACCTCGATGATGGTGTCGAGCATGTTGGCTAGCAGCTCGTCGACCACGTACGTGCCGCCCAATGCTTCGGAAAACCGGGCGATGGTGGCCAGCAGATTGCCCCGCGCCGCACCCGCTCGGGCCAGGGTCGGCGCCGGCTTGGGCGCAGCCTGGAAGCGCAGCCGCGCCGTGCCGATGTCCACCAAGTCGCCGACTTGCAGCGTGTGCTGGTCGACGCGGCGGCCGTTGACGACCACGCGCTCGGCCATCGACTCGAGCACCAGACCCTTGGGGGTGTTGCGCACTTGCGCGTGGACCTTCTCGATGCCGCGGCCGCGCAGGCGCACGTCGCAGAACTCGTCCGTGCCGATGCTGCACGCGACCTTTTCGAGCGCATGGGTGGCCTTGGCGGTGTCGCCCGGTCCGAGTTCAACGAACAGGTAGTTCTGACTCATGGCCCTGCACATTGGCACGCTGCGCCCCCCGTAGAATGGGGCCGGGCGCGCCAACTTGCAACCGCGGGGATGTGGGCGGTGGCCGGCGCCCGCGGTGCGGCGCAACGGGGCCCATGGATCGGGAGAAGATGGAGCGAAAATAGGTTGTTGTATTGTGCCGGCCTACGGCTTGCCGGCCTCTTGCGGCTTGTCCGGCCACTGCTGGCGCCAGGTGCTGACCGCGTCCCACACGCCCCAGCCAGCCACGAGCCAGAACGCCGCCCCGGCCGAGATTTGCAGCACGTCGTTGCGCAGCGGCCGCGGCCCGCTCAGGCCCACCTCGGCGTTGTACCAATACATGCCCAGCGATGTGCCGGCCAGCAGCGCCTCGCTGGCCAGGAACAGCCAGCCCTTGGTCGGCTGGCGGTTGGCGAACTGGCCGACGCCCATCGGGAAGAACATCAGCCCCATGGGTGGTGGCTCGGGCCGGGCCAGCTCGGGGAGCAGCAAGGGATCGCCGGCCACGGCCTCGGCCGACAGGATGCCCGTGTCGACCAGGCGGCGCCGGCGCTGGTCGAAGTCGTCGATCATCTTGGGCGGATACTGCGCTGGATCCAGGCGCGCCGCCGGCTGCTTCAGCAGCAGCGCCGTGAATTCGTCCATCGCTTCGTCGCGTTTGTTGGTCCACCACAGCGCCGCACCCAGCCACTCGCGGGCGCGCAGCTCGCGCCGCAGGTCCAGGCGCGGCTTGGGATAGAGCAGGGCACGCAGCTGCGGAATCGCTGCATCAAAGTCTTGGTACTTGAAGGCGTTGTACGCTGCCTCGAACTTGGCGCTCAGCTGATCGCGCTCGTCGACGGGAGCCTTGACGGGTGTGGCCACATCGCTGCTGCCGGCGTCGGCTTCGGCCCGGGCCGCATGGGGCGCGGCGAGGAGCAGCACCAGGGCAGGCCCAAGCGCTCGCAGGATGCGGGTGGCGGGGTTGTGGCGGCGGCGGACCGGCATGGTGCGATGCTACGGCTTGGCGGCCAGCATGGGAAGCGCCGGGCCCGCCCCAACGGCGCGCCGCTCACGACCCGGCGAACACCGGCGCAAAAACCTCAGCCAGTTCCGGGGCCCCCGCCGCAGCTCGCGTCAGCCGCGCCAGCTGTTTCTGCCAGATGGCCAGGCCCAGCTGGGGCTCGAAGCGGACACACAGCGGCAGGACCGAAGCGTCGAGGTCCAGGCGGCTCGCCGCAACCAGCACGGGCAGGGCCAGGCGCTCCGCCGCCCGCAGCGGCCGCACGGCGTGGTAACCGGCCAGCAGTGCCCGCAGCAGCGAGGGTCGCAAGTGCTCGGCTTGATGGGGCTCTTCTGGCCACTGCACGCCAATCAGGTCCAAGCTGCGCGCCAGGTCCCACACCAGCAGGTCGGCGTCGCACAGGTCCCAGTCCACCACGGCCAGCCCACCGTCGGCGCGCCGCAGCACGTTGCCGCCGGCAAAATCGCCGTGGGTCAGACCGAGCGGGCAGTCCAGCGCGACCCGGCTCAGGCGCCGCGCGGTGCACTCCAGCAGGTCCAGCAGCAGCGTGCCCTGGGCGAAACGCTGAAACTCGCTGATACACAAGGGGTCGCGGCTGAGCCATGCCAGCCACATCGCCCGCGCCTGGCCGCTGCGCACGATGCGCGACCCGGCCCGAAGACCGCCGCGCGGCCGGCCGTTGCCCGCCAGGTCCTGGCCGAGCAAGTGAATTTGCGCCAGCGCCGCGCCGAGTTCGTGCGCTCCGGCGCTGTCCAGGTCGCCGGTGTCGACGGGCTGGCCGCCCACGCTGGGATACAACGCCAGAAGATCGCTGCCGAACACCATGGTGTCGTCGCCATTGGCGTCGGCGATCGCCACCGGCACGTGCACACCGCGCGCCGCCAGCGACCGGGCGATGCGGTGGGTA
Source organism: Deltaproteobacteria bacterium (assembly GCA_016218865.1). GTDB lineage: Bacteria > Myxococcota_A > UBA9042 > UBA9042 > UBA9042 > SXRM01. The sequence goes on from JACRCU010000377.1 coordinate 4,788, forward strand.
TAGGCGACGCTTGCCACCGGGCGGGTCGTGCCGTCGTACCGCTTGGCATAACAGACCTGATCGCCGCACAGCAATCGCGCCGTGGGACCGTGGGCACCCAGCGCCACCCAGCGCACTTGCTGCGGCGGCGTGGGAGCCGGGTCGCGAGTGCGCGCCAGCTCGGCAAAAGCCTGAGCGGTCACGTCTAGTTGCCGTAGTTGCAGGCCCCAAAGGCGGTGATCCGGCGCCACGGCCAACAGGCGCTGGTCGGCGCGCTGGGCCAGCTCCAGGTCGCCAATGGCCAGCGCCCGGGCAATGGCCCCGTGCCAGACCCAGGCCGCCTGCTGAGGATCCTTCAAAATGTCGAGCAGATCCTCGCGCTCCGCGGCCAGCGCCGCCGGGTCGCCGTCGGTCACCGGAGCCGGCTGGCGCGGCGCCGGGCGCTGCAGCCACTTCAGTCCGGGCGTCGCCCCCAGCTTGGCCTGCACGATGGCCAGGGCCGCCGGATCGTCGCCTTGCCGCAGCGACGTCGCCAGCTCGGCAAACCAGGCGGGCTTCTCGACTTGCAGCAGGGCGATCGCCAGGTCGCGCTGCCCGCTCGACAGCAGCAGCAGCGCCAAGTCCAGGCGAGCCCGGTCGGCGCGATCGTGGTTCGCCACCGCGCGTTGCCAGTGCTGCGACGCGGCCAGCGGATCGGCGCGCTCCAGCGCCAGGGCGCCCAGGTGCCAGTCGATCAGGTCGGATTCGCCAAGCCAGCCACGGGCCTGCAGCAGGTGCCGCTCGGCCGCAGCAAACTGGCCGCGTTGCCAGGCCAGCTGGGCCCGGTCAAAGGCTTGCCGCGCCGCCGCTGGCTCGCCGTTGCGGTCGGCCGCGCACGCCAGCCGCTCGGCCTGCCGCGGCAGGTTCAGCCACGCATCCGGCGTACCCAAAGCGCCCTCGATGCGGGCCCCGGCGAGCTCGGCCTCGCTCAGGTCCGCCCCGTCCAGGCGCGCGCCGCGCAAGTCTGCGCCCGACAAGTCGGCAGCGTGCAGGTCGGCTCCACGCAGATCGGCACCGCGCAAGTCGGCGAGACTCAAGTCGCAATTGGCCAGGCGCGCCCCACGCAGGTCCGCGCCGGTCAGATCGGCCAACACCAGCGAGCAGCGGCGCAGGTCGGCGTCGCGCAAGTCGGCCCCGGCGAACTGGGCTTGCCACAGGTTGGCCTCGGCGACCTTGAGTGGGCCGCTGGCGACCGGTACGGGCCCAAGGGGGGCGGTGGCCACGCCGGGCCCCGCAGGCAGAGTTGCGCTCACGGAACACCTATTCCAGATAGCCGAACTTGGCGCAACTACAGGCAGATCACGCCGAACTGGCACTTCTTGCCCGAGGTGCAGGTGCCGTCGGCCTGGCAGAACTCGATGCCGCCCATGCCGCCGCCGCCGCCGGGCAAGGTGATGCCGGGGGGCAGCGGGACGCAGGCGGTCATGATGCACTGCGCCGGAGCGGTGCAGTCGGCCGAGGTCTTGCACTGTCCGGGCGACGGCAGCTGCAGCTGGGCGGGCGTGCAAATCCCGAAGGTGCAAGCCTGGTTTTGCGGGCAATCGGCGTTGACGCTGCACTGCTTGGGCACGCACACCGCGATGAGGCACTGCTGGTTGGTGCCGCAGTCGCCGGCGGTGTTGCAGAATTTGGGGCCGTTGGGAATCGACGGCACGCAGGTGCCAAGTGCGCAGGTGAGCTGGATCTTCTGGCCCTGGAAGTTGAAGGTGGGGCAGTCCGAGGCCTTTTCGCACTGGATGGTGGGAATCAGGTTGGGGATGCAGAAGCCCTTGAAGCACTTCTGGTTCTTGCCCTTGCACTCGCTGTCGGCCTTGCACTGGGCCGGCACGCACAGGTTGGCGAGGCACTGCTGCTTGGCGCCACAGTTGGCGTCGCTCTGGCAGCCCGAGATCGGCAGCGACTTGGGCATGCACTCGCCGATCAGGCACTGGTCGCCCTTGGGGCAGTCGGCGTCGGTGGTGCACTTCTCGGGGGCGCACTTGCCGAACTGGCAGACGAAGCCCTTGGGGCACTGGCCGTCGTTGGCGCAGAAGTCGGTGGGGACCACCTGCGGCGGCAGGCATTGGTTCTTGTAGCAGAACGTGCCGGTCTTGCAGTCGGCCTGGCTGGTGCAGGGTGCCGGCGCCAGGCACAGGGGCTCGAAACACTGCGTGCCCGCGGGGCATTCGGGCTTGGCCGCACTGCAAATGGCCTCGCTGTCGCAGGCGTCGCCCTTGCCGTCGCCGTCGGTGTCCTTCTGCTTGGCGTTCGACACGGTCGGGCAATTGTCGAACGCGTCCAGCACGCTGTCGCCGTCGTCGTCCAGGTCGCACACGTCGCCCTTGCCGTCCTTGTCCAGGTCGGTCTGGTCCGGGTTGGCCTTCAGCGGGCAATTGTCCTTGCTGTCGCTGACGCCGTCGCCGTCCTTGTCGTCGGCCGCGTCGCAGGCGTCGCCCAGGCCGTAGCCGTACAGGTCGTACTGGACCACGTTGCGAACGT
>JACRCU010000383.1 GCA_016218865.1 Deltaproteobacteria bacterium
GGCGGCCGCCGGCGGCGCCAGGCCCACCGGGCAGGGCATCCAGCAGCACCAGGGCGGTGTCGCCGCACCCCCACTGCGCCACGCCCAGCGCCACGCCGAACTGCCACAGGGCCAGCGGCGGGTCGCGACCGGCGATGGCCTGCTGCCACAGGCGCGGCTGTTGGCGGGCAACCCGCAGCAGATGCTCCAGTCGGTCTAGCTCGCGGTGCAGCTGCGGCGGCGCGCAGAGCCAATGCCGCGGATCGGCAGCGTGATCCAGGTGCGGGTCCAGGTTCGGGTTCGGGTTCGGGTTCAGGTCCGGGTTCAGGTGCGGGTCCAGGTGCGGGTCCAGGTTCGGGTTCGGGTTCAGGTCCGGGTTCGGGTCCGGGTTCGGGTTCGGGTTCGCGGGGAGGGTCAGGGTCGGGCAAGGCATGGTTGGACTCCTGCGGGGATTGGGGTCGCGGCGCGGCGTTCGTTCGCACCGTCTTGTTGATCGATGCGAGCGCAACTTTTGCCGCGGTTTGGAGCGAACTTTTTTTCGCGCGCCGCAAAATACTTGGCGCACCCGACGCAACCAGGCAATTTTGCTTGATCCGCATCAGAACGTCGGCGGCGATCTACACGGCGGCTAAAATGATCTATACTCTTGCCCGTTTTTCGCGCGGGCACACAGCCCGGTGCAGGCGTCGGAGGCAGGGGTGTCGAAGAAGAATCGTAAGCAAGTTGAAGTCATCCGTGCCGATGCCGCACCGGAAAGTGCCGCGCCGACGGCCGCCAAGGTGCGCGGTGGCATCGATCAGGAGGCGACCGACGACTCGCCGCTCGACGATCTCCTGCCCCTGGGGATCGGCCTGCTGGCGATGATCATGGCGCGAGCGGTGGAGCCGGGCATTCGCGATTTGTTCCAGCTTCCCAAGCAGTTGTACCTTGCCACCGGCGCCACGCTGCTGGTGGGACTGGCCGGCGTGCTGGCGGCGATGGGCCGGCCGCTGCGCTTCCGGATCACACCGATGGTATGGGCCGGCGTGGCGTTGATCGCGTCGATCTTGTTTTCGCTGGCGCTGGCGCCGTCGCATACCGGCGGCGTCCTGTCGATTTTTGCCCGGTACGACGTGCACCGTTGGCTGGCGGCGGCGGCGGTGTTTTGGGTCACGGTCGTGGGGGTGCGGCGACCGCGGCACCTGGCCTACCTTATCGGCGGTCTGCTCATCGGCGGCCTGATCGTGGCGCTGATCGGCATCGGCGAGCAGCACAACATCGCCGGCCTCCTGCCAGAAAAGCGCTGGACAATCATCAGCAAGCCCGGCTCGACCTTTGGCAACCGCAACATGGCGGCCGAGGTGGTGGTGGCGGTGGTGCCGTTTGCCTACGTCGGCCTGGCGATCGGCCTGCGCGCCTTTGCCCACGGCAAGCGCGTGACCGGGCTGCTGCTGATGGTGTCAATGTCGATCACCTTGGATTTACTACTGTATTATCTGATGCTCACGGTGACTCGCTCGGCCTGGGCCGGGGCCATCGCCGGCCTTGTGGTCGCGGCGGCGCTGTGGCTGACCGGCGTGCTGTGGGCCAAGCGCGACGCCAAACCGGCCGCGGGCGACGATGCGGCGGACCCGCCCGCGCGCGCACCGGTCGGCCTGTTCGGGCGCTCGGCCAAGGCGGTGATGGTGCCGATCGCCCTGGTGGTGGCGCTGAACGGCGGGATCGCCGCGATTGCCGACGCTAGGAAGCCCGCCGCAGAGCGCGTGGAAGAGGGCGATCAGAAGCGCACCAAGTCGGTGCCGCAATTGCTCAAGTCGTTCTTTGACTTCGAGTCGAGCGCCTACCGCTGGCGTGGCTCGATGCTGGCCGCCTCGTGGAACGCCATGAAGCACGAGCCGTTGGGCGGCGGTGCCGGCAATTGGCGCGTATTGTTCCCAAAGTACCTGCTGCAGCGCGAAAAGAACGAGATGTTCACCATCGCCAAGCAGCCGATTCGCGCCCACAACGACTTCTTGATGTTCGGCTCCGAGTACGGCTTCCAGGGCCTGCTGGCCTTGCTGGCGCTGCTGGGCTTGGCCACCTGGACGACCCTGCGCGTGGTGCGCAAGGCCGCGAACCACCAAGCCGATCCCAGCGGCGCCGCCACCCTTGCCTTTGCCTCGGTCGGTGCCCTGATGGGCATCGTGGGCATCTGCGGCGACGCCATGGCCTCGTTCCCGCTGCAGCTGCCGATGCCGACGTTCTTGTTCTGCGTGCAGCTCGGCATCATCGCCGCCGCCGACGGCCTGCTGAGTCCGCGCGAGCCGGACGCCCAGCGCCGCTGGAGCAGCGCCCAGTCGAGCGGCCTCATCGGCGCGGCCCTGTTGACCATGGTGTATCTGCAGGGCTTTGGCGGCTACGTGGGCCTGCACGAGCGCTGGATGATCGCCGAACACGGCTTTACCGACGCCCGCAACCTGCAAAAGCAGCGCGGCCGCGCGGGCGAGGGCTTGGTCGAGATCCGCAAGGCCATTGCCATCAATCCCGACGACTTCCAGAACCACTTCATCGAAGCGCTGTGCCTGAACTCGCTGGGCCGCACCAAGGAAGCCATCGACAGCCTGCACCGCTCGCTGGCGCTGTACCCCAACCTGCTGAATGCGTGGGTCAACGTGGCCATGTTCTCGGCGCGCATCGGCGACACCAAGAACATGGACGAGGCCGTGGACCGCGCCCTGGAGCTGAAGCCCGACGAATTGATCGCGCTGAACGTGCGCCTGGGCCACCTGATGGCCCACGACGGCGAGGCCAAGGTGCTGGAGCTGGTGGCCAAGCAAGTGCCCGGTTACCAAGCCTATCGCACCTCGGGCAACTGGCCCAGCGACGACGGCGGGCAGCTGGTCCTCGCCTACAAGACCAGCTTGAACCACGGCATCACCGCCGCCAAGAAGCTGCAGAAGTGGAAGGAACACACGGAGTGGCTGCAGATCCTGGACGCGCTGGGCATCCCCAACGACGGCCGCAGCGAAGAAGCCAAGCGCAAGGAACGCCGCGAGCGGGCTGCGGAAATCTCGGACGGTCTGCGCAAGCTGGGCCAGTTCGACAAGGCGCTGCCCTGGGCCCAGAGCGCGGCCGAGTTGGCGGGCGAAGGCCACGCCGAGCTGAAGCGCGCCTACGCGGTGGTGCTGGCGGCCAACGGCAAGTTCGACGAGGCGATCCACGAAGGCTATGTGGCGGTGCGCCTGGACCGCAAAGAAAAGGCCGAACTCCTCAAGGAAATCGAAGATCTGAAGACCGTCAGCAAGGCCGACCCCGCCGGGCTGGCCAAGGTGCTGAGCGCCGCCCAGTCGTGGTTCGCCGAACCGGCGCCTCCCGCCGCGGAACCGGCACCGGCCCCGGCTGCCGAGCCCGCGCCCGCCGCCCACGAGTAACCGCTTGACTACTCCGCACGAACTGCCCGAGCCGTTGGTGCTGGCCGTGGCCCCGCACGAGTCCGGCATGCGCCTGGACGCCTGGCTGGTCGCGCGCATCGAGGGCATGAGCCGGGCGCGCGCCACCGATCACCTGACCGACGGCCACGTGACCCTGGTGCAGGGCCCAAAAAACGCCAAGCTCAAGCCCAGCCTGCAGGTCAACAAGACCATGGTGCTGCGGGTAGCGGTGCAGCCGCGCCCCGAGCTGTCGGCCGAGCCCGAGGCGCTGCCGCTGACGATCCTGTACGAAGACGACGACTTGCTGGTCCTGGACAAGCCGCCCGGGCTGGTGGTGCACCCGGCGGCCGGCCACGAGTCGGGCACGCTGGTCAACGCGCTGCTGCACCACGCGCCGCAGATGCAAGGGCTGGGCGGCGTCGAGGTGCGGCCCGGGTTGGTGCACCGCATCGACAAGGACACCTCGGGCCTGCTGGTGGTGTCGAAAAACGAGCGTTCGATGCAAAAGCTGGCGGCCGACTTCGCTGCGCACCGGCTGGAGCGTCGCTACGTGGCGATCGCCCTGGGCAATTTGCCCGAGGCCCAGCTGACCGTGCGGAGCCTGCACGGCCGCCATCCGGTGGATCGCAAGAAGTTCTCGGGCCGGGTCAAGGAAGGCAAGGCCGCGGTCAGCCACTTCACCGTGCTGGCCCGCTCGCCGCTGACCACCCTGGTGGTGTGCACGCTCGAAACTGGGCGCACCCACCAGATCCGGATGCATCTTGCCGAGATGGGCCACCCGATCGCTGGCGATGCCCTGTACGGCGGCCAGCGCAGCCACCCGCGCACCGAGCGCACCGCCCGCGACCTGCCGTGGCTGGCCAAGATCCAGCGCCAGGCCCTGCATGCCTACGCCCGGGGCTTTCGCCACCCGCGCACCGGCGAGATGTTGCGCTTTGTCCTGGATTGGCCTGCGGATTTGCTCGAAGTGGCGCGCGGTCTCTACGGCGACGACGCCGCACTGCCCGGACTAGACCAGGCCGTGTGGCAGGGCGGACCCGCCGTCCCAAAAAGCTAAGGTTCTTCGTTTTCGCCGGCCGCCGCGGGCGGATCCAGCAAATTGAAGTAGATCTCCACGCCTTGCTGGCGGTGCAGCTCGAACACGTAGCGCTGCGCCTCGCGCTCGCGGATCGGCGTCAAGATGTTGGCGCTGATCTCGGCGCGCACCTCGGGATCGTTCCAGGGCTTGTGGACGGCCGGCTCGATCCGCTCCAAGTATGGAATGTGCCAGCCAAAGGCCGAGCGAACGGGCTCGTGGAGTTGGCCGGGCTGCATCTGCACCACCGCCTCGGCGAAC
>JACRCU010000384.1 GCA_016218865.1 Deltaproteobacteria bacterium
CTGGGATCTGGCCATCCGGCTGCAGCCGCTGCGCCCGGCAGTCGAGCGGCCCGAAGCCTTGGCGGTGCCGCTCCGGCCGTTGGCGAAGGCCTACCAGAAGCGGCAGTACGCCAAAGTCTGTCAGGCCAGTCGCGACCGCTGGCAGCTGCTGATGACGCGCGCCGCCAAGATCTTCTACGCCCCGGACCGCGCCGCGCCCGACGTGGATGCCATCGAGCGCTTCATGAACGAGATGGTGCTGGGTCCAAGGCCGCAATTGGCTGTGGGTGCCGAGCGTTTCGTGGCGTTCGGCACCTGGAAGGCGCTGGCGATCGACGCCTGTCTCCGCGCCCACCGCGGCGGCGATGCACTGGTGTTTGCCGTGGGCGAGCCTGCGGGTGCGAGCATGGACGCCGCGCTGGCGGTCGCACTGGCGGCGCGCGCCGAGTCGTGGGCTGCGGCCGACCTGCCGGTCCGCACCGAGTCGCTGCGAGCGGCGCTGCTGCGCGCGTTGCGGGCACCCGAACAGGCGGCAACCTGGCTGAAGCAGGCGCAAGCCCTGGCGCGCCAGGCCGAAGACCGCGAGCTGATCGACGCGGTGGCGGGTCATCTGGGGCGGGGTACCCCGTGACCCGTCGATCGCGCCGCGCGGGCGAGCCGTTCCAGCCCGATCTGCTGCAGGGCCAGTCGATCGCGGTCGTCAACGCGGCCTTTTTGGCCGATGCCGAGCGGTGGCGGCTGCAATTTCGCTGCGACGACTGCGCCAACCGGCGGGCCGACGGCGGCTGCCTGTACGATTGGCCCAACGACGTGATGCGCGCCGAGCCCTTTGCGGTGGTGGGGGCCGACGGCACGGCGCTGTTTTGCCGGGCGTTCGAGCCCGACGGCAGCTGATACGCACCCCACCGGATTCGCGCGGGAGCGGCCAGGTGGACCCGCTTGGCAACCGGCGAGAATCAAGCAGGGACCCCGCTTCGGACCCGAAGAATTGCCCGGGCGCTCGCGCCGCATGGAGTGGCTTTGGCGTTCGCGGCAGACCCAGTCCGCAGCTCAGCCCGCGGCAAAGTCGCCGATCAAGCTGGCGAGCTGCTGCTGGTAGCGGGTGTCGGCCAGTGCGGCGAGCGGCGCAACAGCGCGGAACCACGCGCGCATCTTGGCGATTCCCTCGGTCGTTTGCGACAGCGCCCGCGGCGTCTGGCCGCCCAGGTCGGCGTGGGGCGTGTCGCCAAAGTCGACCAGGGCCTCGTTCAGCCAGTCGTTGGCCAGGGCGCGCAATTCGCCGCGCGAGACTGCCGTGGGGCCGCCGCCGTGCAACAACCCTGCGAGATCGCGGTGCATCGTCATGGTCAGCACCGCCTCGGGCAGCAGCTCGGACACGGCGCTCTGCAGGTCGGCGACGCGGTCGCGGTGGATGGTGCTGGCGTGCAGGCGCTCGGCGTGCAGGCGCAGGACGGCGCCCGCGGGGGCCAAACTGCCGCCGGCAAAGGCAAACCGCCGCGGACCCAGCTGGTCCAGCGTGCCGCGCGCGCAGGCGGCGTGCAGGGCCTCCAGGCAGGCCGCTTCGCTCGCGTGCTGCAGAACCAGAGTGGTCCGCACGCCGGTGTGTGGCAAGGTGCCGCCGCGGCGTGGCTTTTCGCTGTGGGCCGCGGCGGTGGCGGCACTGAGCAGGCGCCGCAGCTGCCGCTCGGCCGTCTCGCGCGCCGCCAGCTTTTGGGCCCGCGCCATCGCCGCTTGGGTCCGGCCCGGCAGCGCCGCGTGCACCGCGTCGAGCAGGTAGAGGTCGCCCAGATCGACGACGCGGGCCACGAGCACTTCGCCGGCGGGCGGACCGTGCTCGAGCATCGGCTCGACGATCGGCGCGCGGCGGCCGTCGCCCAGGTGCAGCAGCTCGGCGGACTTTCCTTCGCTGGCGCGCAGCAGCCAGGCCGCCGGGCGCGTCGCCAAAAGCGCGGTCCACACCTCGTGTTCCATGGTCGAGCGGCCGCGCATCGGCAGGCGCAAGCCCAGCGGACCCTCGCCCAGCGGCCCCTCGCCCAGATCGGCGTCCCACAGCAGCCACGGATAGAACTGCACGTCGGCGTCGTCGTCGAGCAGGCGCGCTTCCAAGTCGCGGACACTGTGCAAGCGCTGGGCAAAGAAGCGGCTGGCTGCGGCCACAACTTCGGGTTGCTCAAGGTTCTCTTGGGCAAACTCCACGGCCCGCGTCAGCAGACGCATGTGCACGCGGCGAAGTTGGTGGTGGCGCAGGTGGGTCAGTGTCATCGCAAGCTCGCGCAGCGGCTTATAGGCAGGCGGGCAAGGGGCGTCAATCGGCAGTGCGGCGGGCTTGGGGGTCGGTTATCTGTGAATCGTCTTGGGAATTCGTCGCGGCCGTCGCGGCTTGTCCGGGGTCCTCACCGTTCGCTGGGCTGGCCGGGACCTGCAACGGCTCCGCGGCAAAATCGCGGACGTGCCAGGGTCGCAGGCGCGTTTCTGGAGCAATCCAGCCATCCTCCGCGGTGTCCGCCGCGGGCTCGGTCGGCACCGGCGGGCGATCGCCGGCAGGGCCCTCGGCGGCGGGCTCCAGCGGATTGGCCAAGAAGTCGCGGTATTGCCAGGGTCTTCGTTGCGCGGCCAGGCCTTCGGCGGCGATCGCCTCCAGGTCCAGCGGCTCGTCGTCCTCGTCGAAGCGCGGCCGGTGGCGCCAGGCCTGCACCATCGAGAACAGGGCCAGCAGCGACACCAGCGACCACACCGTGGTGTCGCTGAGCAGCATCGCCCAGCTGGACGCCGAAGCCTGTACCTGCTCGGCGTAGGCGGCGTACAAGGCTTCTGGCCGGCCGCCGAAAGTCAGGGCAAAAGCGCTGTCGAAGCCGATGCCCTGCCGCAGACGCTGCTGCAGCTGACCCACCATGTGCTGTCCACCGGCGCGTTGGGTGCAAAACCGCAGGAATCCAGCCGACATCGCGTAGGCGCGCTCGACCGCCACCTGGCTGCCGCGAAAGCCCTGGTCCAGGGCGCTCAAGTTGGCCAGCTGGCCCAGCGGCGCCGCCCCCGCCATGTCGCGCATGCGCTCCCAAGTCGCCTCGCCGGCCAGCAGTGTCGCCACGCCCTCTTGGTACCAGCGCGGCAGCCACTGGCCGGTGCCACTCTGGTGCAGGCCGGCGTGGACCAGCTCGTGCTCCAGAGTCTCGCGGGTGGTCAGCGCGCGGGTGCCATTGACCGCGACGATGATGCGGTGTTGTTCCAGTAGCGCCAGGCCCGCCAGCCAGCGCTCGTCCCAGCCCTGCACGCCGTGGTCCTTCATCACCTCGGAGAAGGCCTCGTCGCTGCCGACGAAGTCCAGGTCCAGGCGCCCGACAAATGGCTGCGCCAGGTAGGCCTGCACGCTCTCGACCGCTTCGCGACTGATCTTCTCCAGTGGGGCGCGCCGCTCGGCATCGACGTCGTGCAGCGCCACTCGCAGCTCGAAGGCTTCGGATTCGCGGGCGGTTTCCGTGGCTGCGGCGGCCGGAGCGCGCGCAGACTGAGCGGCCGCCGGAACGGCCAAGGCCGCCAGAGCCAGCAGCCAGATCGCCAGCACGCGGCGCAAGATTGTCCAAAAGCGGTGCGGGTGCGCGCGGTTACTGCCAGCCGCGCAGCTTGAAGCGCTGGGACGAGATCTCGAACAGGAAGCCGAACTGGAACTCGATCTCGCCATGGTCATTGCGCAAACCCGAGGGTGGATTGGGGAAGGGGCTTGCGGCAGTGAAGGCGCGCCGGGCCTCGTCGTCAAGGAAGTCCAAACCACACTCTTTGGCAACCCGCAATTGCTTCAGCGCGCCCTCGGGGTCCAGGGTGACGCGCAGCACGGTCAGACGATTCTTGACGCCGTAGCGCTGGCCGGTGGGATCGCGCTCGTGCCAAACCTTGCCGGGCTCCCACTCTTGGCCCACGCGGTCCTTGACGCGCTGAAAGAAGTCCCAGTAGCGGAATTTGCGGGTATTGAGCAGGTTGGTGGCGCCCTCGTCTTCCACATCGGGCAGATAGTCGTTGCCGCCCGGCGAGCCCGACAGCGCCTGCAGGTTGCGCAGCACGTTGCCCGGCGAGGTCGACGGCAGCAGCAGGCCGTTGGGCGCGCCCTGCACGACCACCGACGCGCTCTGCCCCGGCGGCTGGGCCTCTTGCGGCACTGGTCCGTTGCCGGGCGTCTGAGCGGCAGCTACGGCCGCCTGCTCGGGTTTGTTCTCGCCTTTGGGCGCGTGGGCCACCTGGCGCTGCCGCGGCAGCTGGGTCGGCGCGGTACTGGTCGATTGCGGGCTCTGCAGGCGCGAGGGGTTGTCGATCGCGACCTTGCCCAGATCGCGGCCCGGCACCTTGCGGCCCATCGCCTTCTGCTCGCGCTCGACCTTCATGTCGTAGCGGCCCAGGTACTTGCTGTGCTCGGGGGCTTGCTCGCGCTCGGGTCGCGCCGTCTCGACCACCTGCCCGTTCCCATCTTCCTCTGGCGGCGGCTTGGGCTTGGGCGTCTCGGGCTTGGCCGGGTCGGGCCGGGCGGGCAAGAAATTGAGGCGCGAGGCGATCTTGGGACCCTTGGCGCCGCTCGCCTTGCCGCGCGCTTGGGCGGGATTTGCGGCGTGGCTGGAGCTCCAGCTCATCATGCTGGCCAGGCCAAACAGCAGGCCAAAAGCCATCGCCACACCCAGGAGGGCGGCGAGGAGCAGACGAAAAATGCTGGATATACGACGGAGCATCGCCTCTTCAACGTAGGGCCCCGGCAGCGCGGGGTCAAGTCCGAAGGTTGGACGCGCAACATCGGCGAGCGGTTTCGCACGCCAGGGCGACCGCGCGCGGGCTGGAATTTCGCGCAGGTTCGGGCAAAGCTGTGGGCGGTGCCGCTTGGTGCCTGTGGCCTGCCCGATGACCGCTGCCGCCGACCCTGCCGCCGACCTTTTGCGCTGGCATCGCGCGCTCTTGCACCGCTACGCCGCCTTGCACGAAGGCAACTTGACCACCGCTGACGCGGGTTTGCCGGCCGAGCTGCAGCGCTGGCTGCGCGGCGAAGCGCCCTTGCCCGAGCGGGTGGCGCGCGCCAGGGCGGCCGATGCGGATGTGCGGGCCCTGCGCGGCGCCGTGCAGAATTGGCCGACCGTAGGGCCGCTGGCGCGCTGGCGACGGCTGTTGGCGGACCTGGCGCAGAACGACCGCGAGCGGGACCTGCTGGTGCTGCTGCTGGGCGAGGCGCTGAGCCCGCGGGCGGCAGCGGCGCTGCGGTTGCTGTCGGGTTGGTCGGATTCCAGTGGCATCGAGCGCAGTTTTGTGCAGGCGCTGCTGGACCCGCTGGAGCAGGAGCCCGAAGCCGCGGCGGCCCTGCTGCGCGCGGATCACCGCTGGGCGCGCTTGGGGCTGGTGCGCGGGCTGAACCAGACCGAGGCCGGTCGCCTGGCCTTTGTCCACGTGGCGCCGCTGCTGTTGGCGTGGCTGGAGGGCGGTGCCGAGCGGGCCGTGCGCGGCGACCGGGCGGTGGCGGTGGTGCCCGCCGAGCGTCTGGGCTCGCCCCGACCGGCGCTGGAGCTGCTGCACGACGACCTGGACCGCGCCGTGCACCTGCTGACCACCAGCCAGGGCGCACTGCGGGCGGTGGTGCGGGCGGCGACCGCGGACGACGTGCGCTTGCTGGCGACCGGGCTGGCGCAGCGGCTGCAGCGCGATCTGGTGGTGTGCGACGTGGCGGGGGCGTTGCGTCGCGACCCGCACACGGGCGAGGCTTTCGACGGCGGCGCGGTGGTCGACGCCTTGGAACGCGCGGCGTTGCTGACGCTTTTGGGCGACGGACTGCTCCTGGTGGTGGGCCTGAGCCAGGACGAGGGCGGCCGCTCGCTGGAGCCGGTGCCGCTGGTGCAGACCCTGGCCGAGCTGCCGGCCCCGGTGCTGCTGGAGGACGCCGGCGGCGGCGAGGGACCGTCGCTGGCGGCCGGCTTGGCGCGCTTGCTGGCGGCCAGTCCGCTGGCGCTGCCGTTCCCGGATCGCGTCGCCAGGACGCGCGCCTGGCTGATATGCCTGCCGGTGGCGGAGGAGCAGCAGCCGATTTTGCAGGGCATGGCGGCATTTCCGTTGTCGCTGGCGCAGATCGACGAGCTGACCCAGGCGATCGGCACGGGCCGCTACACGCTGAGCGATCGCGACGGTCTGGCCGACGCCTGCCGCGAGCGCATCGGTCACCGCGTGGGCGATGTGGCGCAGCGGGTCACGGCCACCGCCACTTGGCAGCAGGTGGTGCTGCCCGAGCCGGTGCTGGCGGTGACCCACGAGATCATCGCCTACGCCCGCTATGGCGAACAGGTGCTGAACGACTGGGGATTTGCGGCGCGCTACCACTACGGGCTGGGCTTGACCGCGCTGTTCTCGGGGCCGCCCGGCACGGGCAAGACCATGCTGGCCGGTCTGGTGGCGCGCGAGCTGGGGCTGGACTTGTACCGCGTGGATCTGTCGCGGATTTTGTCCAAGTACATTGGCGAGACGGAGCAGCGACTGGGGCGCCTGTTCGAAGAGGGCAAGCGCGGCGGGGTGGCGCTGCTGTTCGACGAGGCCGACTCGCTGTTCGCCCGCCGCACCGAGGTTCGGTCGAGCGTGGACCGCTACGCCAACCTGGAAGTGAATTTCCTGCTGCAAAAGATGGAGGAATACAGCGGGGTCGTGATCCTGACCACCAACTTTGCCGACAGCATCGACGAGGCCTTCAAGCGCCGCATCCGCTTCCACGCGCAGTTTCCGCTGCCCGGTGCGCACGAGCGCGAGCAGCTGTGGCTGGCGATGCTGCCGGCGCAGACGCCGCTGGAAGACGAGGTGCCGTTCGAGCTGCTGGCCGAGGCCTACGAATTCAGCGGTGGCGAGATCAAGAACGCGGTGCTGCGCGCGGCCTTCTATGCGGCAGTGGCGCAGGGGCCGATCACCTTCGAGCTCCTCGACCGGGCGGCGCAGGCCGAGTGCCACGAGCGCGGCCGCTTGGTGTTGCGCACGGCCTCCAGCTTGCGGTGGTAGCCGATGGCCCTGATCGACGAGCTGCTGCAGCGCCACGGCCGCGAGCGGACGTTCTGGGAAAACCTGCTGGGCCGCTGCGGGATTCCGCCAAGCACTGCGCAGGCCGGTCTTTCCTTGCGCCAGCGCCGGGACCTCGGCCAGGCCCTGCGCCAGCTCACGGCAGCCGAACAGGGTGAGGAAGTCGGCACCCGCGCACAGGAACTGAGCTTGTGGGCGCGCCGCGCGCTGTGGCAGTGGCTGCGGGCGCGGCGACCGTGGCTGCTGCAGGGTGGGGTGGCGGCGGCGCAGGCCGAGTGGCGCCGCAGTGGCGAGGCCGCCGGCGAACTTGCCGACGACTTGCCGCTGCCCGAGCGCGATCCACGCTGGCTGGCGCTGCGGCAGGCGTGGCCGGTGCTGGATCTGCCGAACCTGGCCGTGTGCGCGTTTCTGGACGTGGCCGTCCGCGAGTCGCGGCTGGCGGCGGTGCTCCGGCGCGCGTGGCCCGGCCTGCCGCCCCAACAGTGGCCGTTGCAGGGCATCCAGCAGATTGTTGCGCCGCATGTCCGCGACTTTGCCCAGGTTCCGGCCGCGATCGCCCAGGTCCGCGACAGCCGCGCCGGTCGCCTGGTCTACTTGGTGCGGGCGAGCGCGACGTCGGGGCCGGACCGCGCTGACCGTGCCGTGGGCTCTCCGGCGGCAGGACCGCTGGCGGCCAGTCGCGGCTTGCTGAGCGAGCTGCCGCCGCTGCCGAGTGGTCGAATACCGCTGGTGTTTTCTCCCGAGCTGCGCGGTGCGCTGGCCGAGCTGGCCTTGCGCTGGCAGCACCGCGGCGCGGCGGCTCTAGGCAGCGGCGGACAGGTGGCGCTGCTCGCTGGTCCAGAAGGGCATGGTCGGCGCACGGCCGCGCGCGAGGCCGCGGAAGCCATGGGGATTCGGCTGTTGCGGGTGCAGCCGGCGCTGCTGGGCTCGCGCTGGATCGGCGAGTCCGAACAGCGCATTTCGCAGATGTTTCGCCAGGCGGCGCAAAGTGGCTGCGGCCTGCTCATCGACGATGCCCACGATCTGCTGACCGGGCGCGTGGCGGTGCAGACCGCGGGCGATCGCTACGCCAACACCGCCAGCAACCACATGCTCCAGGAAATCGAGCGGTTTTCGGGTCTGGTGCTGCTGGTGGCGCAGGGACCGCACCAGTTCGATGCGGCGATGCGGCGGCGGATCCAGGTAGTGGTGCGCTTCCCGCCGCCGGACTTGCGCACGCGCCAGGCGATCGTCGCCGAGGCGCTGGAGTGGCTGGGTCGCCGCGACCGGCTGCTGGCGATCGATCCGGAGCTGGACGCCACCGAGTTGGCTCTGGGGGCGCTGACGCCGGCCCAGCTGGTGCGGGCGGTGCTTGGGGCGGCCATGACGGCGCGGCGGCTGCAAGTGCCCCTGGACGCACCGCTGCTGCAGGAGCAGGTGGTGGCCGAGGTCCGGCAGAGTGCCGGCGTGGTGCGCGGCCGCGTTGATCTGCAGCCCGCCGACCGGTAGCCTGCGGCCGTGGCGAACCTCCCAGCCAGCGCCGTGTCCGCGCAGACCTACCGGCCCGACCGCGACCGCGACCAGGTGGAACAACTGTGGCTGCGCGTTTTTGGACGGGCCAAGGGCGGTCAGACCCCGGCCTGGCTGTTTCGCCCCGCGCCGATGATTGAGGCGCCGCGGGTGGTAATTCGCGAGTTTGATCAGGTGATTGCCCACGCGGGCGCCATGCCGGTGCGACTGATGGCCGGCGAGCAACCGCTGCTGGCCGGCTGGTCGGTGGGGGCGATGACCGACCCGCACTTCCGCGGCCAGGGGCTGTTCGTCCGCGCGGGCCAGGCCCTGTACCAGCAGATGACCGAGCAAGGCTTCGATTTGGTGGGCGGTTTCTCGAACGCGCAGTCGGCGAGCCTGCACACTGGGCCGCTGCAGCGCACCCCGGTGCGGCCGTTTCCGTGGTGTGCGCGGCCCCTCCTGCCGCGGCGCGCGGGCCTGCGGCCGTTGGCGGCGACGTGGCCGCGCCAAGTGGGTGTGGAAATTTCCACAGTGGCGCCGGGTGACCCGCGCCTGGACGCCATCTGGCGCAACCGCCCGCGCGGCCCCGGGATCGCCACGGTGCGCGATGCAGCCTGGTCGGGCTGGCGCTATCAGGACCGGCCGGATGCCGACTACCGGCTGGCGCTCGCCAGCGTCGGCGGGGTGCCTGCGGCGTGGATCGCGGTGCGGGCGCTGACGGTGGCGCGCGTGCCGGCGCTGTTCGTGCTGGACCTGCAGTGCACCGCCCAGGGCGCCCAGGCCGCCGCCCAGTTGCTGCGGAGCGCGGAACAGCTAGCGAGTGCCGCGGGTTGCGTGCTGTCGAGCGCGCTGCTGCCCGGCTGGGGACCGCTGCGGCGGATCCTGCGCTGGAAGGGCTACCTGCCCGTGCCCGAGCGTCTGCATCCGCAGAAGATTCTCTTGTCCGTGCGGGCCCTTGGGCCGCGGGTGCCGCAGGTGGACCTCGCCGACCCGCGCTCGTGGTGGCTGGCGTGGTCGGACACCGACGTGGTTTGATGTTCAGCTGAAGATACGCCCAGTTTTGACGGCAAAGGCCAACAGCGCCAGCCCCAGGGCAGCGCAGGCGCCAGCGGCGGGCAGCAGGAACGACTGGTCGGGCTCGAGATTGGGCGCCGTCTCGCCCAACTCGGCGTGCCAGAACCCCGGGTGCACCCAGCCCGCCACCCGTTGGCCGGGCTGAAACCTGCTAGAATCCTTGTCTTCGCTGGAGATGAGCGCCGAGCCGTCCTTGGTGCTGCGGTCGGCTGGGTCTTGCCACTTGACCAGCACTAGGGCGCCTTGCTTGCCGAGCGCCCGGAACTCGGTGCGAACCACCTCCAGTTCCACGCGCTGCCACTGGCCGGTGCGCAGTTTCTGGTCCTGGTCGTGCCACGTGTACAGCAGCATGGCTGCCGCGCCCAGGAGCACGACAGCCACCGTTGCAGGCCAAGTCAACTTCATGGTCACCAGGCCGGCAGAAGGCTAGTTGCGCGACGGAAAGGCTGAACGGACATTGCCCTCCAAGTCCTGCAAGTCCAAGGGCTTGGGCTTGACCTCGCCGTAGAAGCCGCGCTGCTTGGTCAGGCCGAAGCCAAAGTCCACGCCGGCCAAGGTCATTTTGCCCAAGGTGCGCTCGTACAGCCACCAGTCCTTGGTGTAGGTCGACACGCCCACGGCGTCGTAGTAGGCGAACAGGCCCACGGTGCCCTTGAGCGCCATTTCCCACGCCGCCAAGCTGAGTTTGCCGTTCAGGCCAAAGTCGCCGGTGGTGGGGTTGTATCCCAGGGCCACGGCGGCGCTGGCGGGCTTGTTGGCCGACAGGCCCAGCTTGGCCTTGATGCCCACGCCGGCCTCGGCGACCCAGGCGTCCGCTACAACACCGGCGGTCAGCGCGATCGAACCTTCGGTGCTGACGCCGGTTTCCAGGTTGCCTTCCACCTCGTACCACGCGCCACCCTTGTCGTCTTTGCGGCGCTTGATCACGATGTTGTTCAGCATCACCTCGCCGACTTTGAACGTCACCCCGGCCTGGATGCCCAAGCCAAGCGACAGGCCGAAGAACGGCGTGGGGATGTTTTTGCGCCACCACTTGTCGACCTTTTTCTCGGTCCCGGCATACAGTTTCTTGGCGCCAGAGATGCCCAATTGCCAGTCGCCATTGCGAGCGGGTGGCGTAAAGACAATCGCGCGGTCGCCGATCGGGATGGAGATCTGGCTGGGGTTGTTCTGCTCGCCCTCGGCCGGCTTGGCACCCTTGGCATCGCCGGGCTTGGCCGTTGGCGCCGCACCTGGGCGGGCGGCCGGAGTGCTCGCCACCGGTGGCGCGTGCTGGGCCTCGTTTTCGGCAGCCTGGTGGCGCACCTGGCCCTTCTTGCCCTGCTGGGCGGCGGTGGCGGCCTGATCGGCTTCCTTTTCCTTGGCGGCGGTGGTGCCCTGCTGGGCGGCCTTGGGCGCCGCGGCGTCGGCTTGCTTGGGCGCCGGAGCCTTGGGATCGGCGGCGGCGGCGGGTTGCGCTGCGTCGGGCCGGGCCTGGGCCTTCTTGGGATCGGGGTTCTTGCCCAGGCGCTTCTGCACGATGTGCGCGCACTCGTGGAGCAGGATCTTGTCGTAGCCCGCCGAGCCCGGTTCGCCGGCCTGCGAGCCCATGGTGATGACGTTGCCCAGCGCATAGGCCGAACAGCCGCGCTTCTTGCACTCGTCGTCGGCGCCCGGGCCCGAGCGCACCACCACGTCGCTCAGGTCGCTGCCGAGCGAGTCCTTGATCTTCTTGGCGATTTCGCCGGACAGCGGCTCCGACTTGACCGGACCGCCGGCGGTTTCGGCTTGCTGCGCCGGTGTCGGCTGCTTGCCGCCGCCTTCGATGGCGGCCCGCTGCACATCCGCCTTGGTCGCCGACGGCGCCAGTTGCTGGTGCACAGCCGGCGTTTCCTTGACCGGGCTGGCCGTGCGCTGCTCAAACGCCTTGCGTTTTGCGGCTTTGTCCTGATTCGACTTGGGGCTCTGCTCCATGCGTCCTCCGGCTCGGCAGGCCAGTGGTCCGCGGCAGGGATACACCGCGGGTCAGCTTGCACGATGCGCGACCGGCGCCCGCTTGGCAAGTCGCTGGCCACCCGGCCGGTGGAGCGCCAGGGTCTGTACACCCCAATTCGCCGGGAATCCGTGTCGTCAACCGGGCTTGGCGTGCAGCTCCAGGCGCGCGCCGTGCCAGTGCTCCAGCGGCACTGCTTCGGTCAGCGTCACGCACAACGCGTTGGCAATTGGCAGCAACTGCAGCTGCTGCGGACTGCAGCGCCGCTCGCCGGTGCGCAGGACCACCTGGGCCGTACCCAGATTGGTGGGCAAGTGGCTCGGCGGCAGGGCGGCGATCGCCCGCTGGCCGTCGCGCGGTTCCAGGCGACAAACAGCAAGCAGTGGGCTTGGTTGTGGCATCAGCAGCCAGCCGTCGCCCAGCTGCAGACCGCTAGCCGACATAGCTGGCGCTCGGGTTCGGGCGCGCCGCGGCGCACAGCCACTCGAGCGGGGCGCGCGGGTGGTGCAGCAGGCGGGCGGCGGTGGCGACGTGCTCGGAGCGCCGCATCCCCACCAGCGTACTGGCGATTCCGGGAATCGAGCGGGCAAATTGCAGGGCCTCGACGGCCGCCGGATCCCGCTCGGGCAGCTGGCACATCGTCGGCAGCGGCGGCACGTGGGGCAGGCGGTTCTGCACCAGCCGGCCTTGGTGCAGCGGCGAGCTGCCAAAGACCACCAGGCCAAGCTGGCGGGCGGCGTCCAACGGCGTCAGCAATTGCCCGCGGACCTCTTGGTTGGGCTGCAAGAAGGCTTCGGGCATCGCCAAATTCAGAGGGATCTGCAAGGCCTTGCAGTGATGGCGGCTGCCGGCGATGTCCTGGGCGACCTCTACCACCTCTTGCAGGCTCAAGTAGTCGCGATCGGTGCGGCGCGCGCGCACGCCCATCCACGAGGTCACGCCGTAGGCGCGCAACTGCCCGCGATCCACGGCCTGCTCCAACGCCTCGAAGGCCCGGCGCAGGCGCTCGAAGAACTGCGGGCGGTCGATCAGGTGCAGTTGAGTCTCTGGGTTGTGGACGTAGTACACATCCAGGGTGGAAAGCCCTAGATTGTCCAGGCTTGCCGCCAGACTCTGCTCCAGGAAGGCCGGCGCCATGCAGTGGCAGCCTGCGACCAGCTCGCCTTCGTCGCACAGGCCGCGGCCCACGGTGGCGCTGCGCAGGAAATGGGCTTTGTCCGTGGGCGGTTGCGTGTCGAAGGCGACCATGCCACCGGCCGAGGCCACCAGCACCTCGCTGCGGTAGATCTCGCCGGCCTGGATGAGCTGCTGCAGCGCCCGGCCCACCGCGCGCTCCGAGCGCTGGCAGCGGAAGTTGGCGGCGGTGTCGATGACGTTGAGGCCGCGGCGCACCGCGTCGACGATGGCCGCAGTGTAGGCATCGTCGGTTTCTTCGCAGGGTTGTCCCAGGTAGGTGCCAATGCCGATCGACGAAAGCTCCAGGCGGGCGAGTTGGGAATAGGCGTCGGCGGCCTTGCCGGCCCCGTGGCGGCGGGCAAAGCGGTGCGTTCCCGCCTCGGTGGCGTAGCTGCGCTGGGTGACGAGTTCGGAGACCATCGACGAGCTTGCGGGCGCGGAGCCGCCCGGCACCCATGATAGGAGTTGCCGGCGCTGTGTCGAATTCGTGAAGCCAAGGGCACCGACCAGAAAATCGAAGCCGCCGGCTGACGTCGCGGCGGGTCGCGTCCCCTCCGACATAGCTTGGCCCGTGCGACCCTCCCAGCATCCGCGAGTTTTCGCCCGACGGGATTTCCGTTGCGCCGGGCCGTGGAGGATTCGGATTGATGTTCTAGAGACTTGACCAAGCACTGAACATTTGTTCAGGCATTGTGTGCCAGGTCGAATCTCTCGCTGCCATGTGGGGCGCCAGCGAGCGACTGCAGCGACTCGCCGCGCCGATTTCCGAGCTTGAATTGCGCGGAGAATTGCCAAATTGATCGTGTATCTAGGTGCTTTGCAGGCCGGGACGCTCTGCGGCCGTGCGCAACAGGGCGATCGCCGCGGCCCGGTCGGGCTGGCCGAACACCGCCGAGCCGGCCACGAACCAATCGACGCCCGCCTGGCGCGCGGCGCCGATGGTGGTGGCGGTGATGCCGCCATCGATCTGGATGAAAAGCCCGGACTTGTGCCGTTTGCGCCAGGCGTCGATCTGCCGGACTTTGTCCAGCACCGGCTCGATGAAGGCCTGACCGCCAAAGCCGGGGTTGACGCTCATCACCAGCACGAAGTCGACGAAGGGCAGGATCGGCTCGAGCGCGGCGAACGAGCTGTGCGGGTTGAGCGCGACACCGGGGGCCATGCCCAGGGCGCGAATCCGCTGCACGGTGCGGTGCAGGTGGCGGCAGGCTTCCAGGTGCACGCTGAGCCAGCGGGCGCCGGCCTTGGCAAAATCGTCGAGCAGGTGGTCCGGCTCTTCGACCATCAAGTGGCAGTCGAGATCCAGGGTTGTGGCCTTCTTGAGGCTGGCCACCACCGGCGCTCCCAAGGTCAGGTTGGGCACGAAGCGGCCGTCCATGACGTCGACGTGGAGGAAGTCGGCGCCGCCGCGCGCCACGTCGGCGCACTCGTCGGCCATGTGCGCGAAATCCGCAGACAACAGGGAGGGAGCGATGGCGATCGGGTGCATGGGCGAAACCCCCGGTTAGAGCCCGTGTAAGAATAAGTCAGCCGGGACGGCAACGGAGCGGTGCGACGAACCCGATAGGGGGCGCGCACCCACACATACCTTTGGGTGCGACCCACCCAGCAGCAGGACAGGGTCCGAGCAAAATCGACTTGATTTTGCCCGGGCCCTTACAGGGTGCTCGGCGTGGCCGCCGCGGCGTGATCCAGCGCCGGCGTGAGCTGCTCCGCGGGCACGAATTCGCCAAAGTATTGATGGGGAAGCACGGCGTAGTGCCGCACGGCCACCAGACCGGCGCCGCGGGCCTCGGCTTCGATGGTCTGCGGTTCCAGCCGGCGATCGGCGGGCGGCAGCGGGATCGGCTGGCCGGTGGGATCGGGCGGCGGCAGGAACTCGATCACCGCCATGCGGCCGGCCGGGTTCAGGCTGAGTTTGAGCGCTGACAGCAAGGTCACCGGGTCGGTCAGCTCGCGGTAACTGTGCAGCATCACGACGCGATCGACCAAATCGGGCAGGGTCGACTCGGTCGCGCTCGCCGCCAAGACCACCACGTTGCCGAGCCCCTCGCGCTGCACGCGCTGGCGCAGCTCGGTGAGCAGCTCGGGCTGGATTTCCAGAGCGTAGACGCGGCCTTCGGGGCCCACCGCCCGCGACAGCCACGGCAGCAGATAGCCGTTGCCGGCGCCGACGTCGGCGACCCTGGACCCGGGCGCGATGTGCAGCAAGTCGATGATCTGCGCGGGTAACTGCCAGACGTGGCGACCCTGCTCGTCGGCGGTGACCGGCGGGCGCGGCGGGGTGAGCTGAACCGGCCGCCGCGGCGCACCACAGCCCACGGTGGTCAGCAGCGTGGCAAAAAAGACCAGAAGTTTCAGGCAGATTTGCGGAGGCATCGGCTCGACTCCCGGCATCGGCGGCGGCAAGATTGTCGCAGAGGTCTGGCTAGCAACGCAAGGCGAGGCCGCTTGATTCGGTGGCGCCGCTTGCCGCTGCCGGGCCAGCTAGGCATTCTGGCGGCGATGGACGCGCCCTCTGCCAGCCAAAGCTTGCCGCCGACCGTGGTTGCGCCGCGTCCGGGGCGGGTGGCCCTGCTCGTGCTGCACGCGCAGGCGGGCGAAGACTTTGTGGGCGACACGGCTTTTGCTTGGGTGGCCGGGCAGTTGCGCAGTGCCGGCATCGACGCAACCCTGGTGCACGCCCACTACCTGCGCGGCGATGCCGCGGCGACCGAGCGCCTGAACCGCGAGCTGCTCGCCGCTGTGCGCGGCTGCAGCCTGGTGGCCGTGGACCAGGCCTGGGACGAGCGGTTGCTGGCGGAGATCCAGCGTCAAGGTGCCTGGCTGTGCGTGACCGACCCGTTCGCCCAGTGGCAGGGTCTGCGCCCCGAGCTGCTGCTGACCCGCTTCGAGCGCGACCGTCCGGCGCTAGTGGCGCTGGCCCAAGCGGTGGTGCGGGGCGGCGACCTGCGGGCGATTGCCGGTCTGCGGGCGGACTTGCCAGGCTGGCCGGCACCGCTCGCGACACCCGATCCGCCGCTGTCGCGGCCGCCGCCGCGGCTCCAGCCGTTTGTGCCCGCGACCGATGCGTTGGTGCTGGGCGAGCCCAGGAACCTGGACGGCAGTCGGCCGCTTGTGCGCAAAAGTCTTGAAACAACGGCAGGTTGCCCATTCAGCGACCCGGTGCCCGCCAACCCGCGCTTTGCCGGGGCCGACCTTGGCGTGGGCGGCACCACGCTGCGCGGCTGCAGCTTCTGTTTCATGGGCGGCGATTACGCGGCGCCGCCGATCGAAGTGATTCTACAGGGTTCGGTAGAGCAGGTGCGCTACTGGCAAGACCACTTGCCCGTGTTGGACGAGGTGGTGCTCCGCGATCAGTCGGCGCTGCGCTACCTGCCGCAGCTGGTCGAGCGGCTGCAGGCGGCGGAACTGCGGCCGGCGGGGCTGCTGGTGCCGGGCCGCGGCGACGCCATCTTGCGCTACGGCGCGGAGCTGCAGCGGGCGGCGGAGCTGTGTCACAACACCGGATGGTGGTTCACGATTCACCTGATCGGCTTCGAGTCGTTCAGCCAAGCGCAGCTCGACCTGTACAACAAGGGCGTGACTGTGGCCGAGTATGCCGACGCGCTGGCGCAGATGCGGTCGCTGCATCGGCAATTTCCAGACGCGTTTCGCTTGTACGCCCACGGTGGCAGTTCGCTGATCCTGTTCAACCCCTGGACCACCCTGGAGCAACTTGCTGAAACCGTGGAGTTCTGCGACGAGCACGCGGTGGGGGCGCTGGCGCACGGGCTGGCCCTGAGCCGCCTGCGACTGTACCCCAACCTGCCGCTGTATTGGCTGGCCCGCCGCGACGGCCTGCTGCTGGACGGCGAAGGCCATGAGACCAGCCACCTTTCTGCCGGCTACAGCCGCGAGGCCAAGTGGCGCTACCGCGACGCCCGCAGCGAGGCTGTGGAGCTGCTGATGCAGCGCCTGGCGCCGCGGACCCAGCCCGATCACCAGGTGGGCCTGCTGGCGGCGGCCCTGCAGTGGGCGCGCGCGCGGCTGGGGGCAGCGCCCCTGGCGGAGCTGCCGATCGGTCTGATCGAGGAAATCAGCTTGATCGAAGCGCACTTTTGTGCCCTGCAGCGCCGGTGGCGGCGCGAAGTTGGGCCCGTGGAGGCCGTCGCGCCGGTGGCCGCGGCCCGCACGGTGCAGCTGGGTCGAACCTGCAACCAGCACTGCCATAGCTGTGTGGCCGGTCGCGGCGAGTTCGACGGCGACGAGGAGCGCCTGTCGGCGCGGGTCGCAGCGGCGGCGCGGCACGGTCAGGTGGTGCTGGCCGGGCGCGAACCGGCGCTGCTGCCGGGCCTGCTGCGGTTGGTGCGGGTGGCGCGGCAGAGCGGCGCGCGCGACGTAGAGGTGCACAGCAACGGGCGATTCCTGGCCAATCCTGGCGTTGCCGAGCGGATGCGGCGAGCTGGCGCGACGCGGTTGGCCTTGAAGCGCCACCGGCTGGCCGATGCGGACGAGGACGCAGCGGTGGCCGTGGAGGGCGCAGGCAGCCAGATCGACAGCGCATTTTTGAATGCAGTCGCTGCCCAGCTCAAGGTGGCGGCGGTGCTGGTGCCGCAGCGGACGGCTTGGAGCGAGCTGCCGGCCCTGGTCGAGTGGGCGGTGGCGCGCGGTGCGCGCGAGGTGCGCGTGGAAGTGCTGACCGCTGAACTGGATTTTGCGCATCTTGTCGACGCTGGACAGTGGTTGGACCGCGCCGCTCAGGTGGCCACCGAGCAGGGGGTGCGGCTCGAG
This sequence comes from Deltaproteobacteria bacterium, assembly GCA_016218865.1. Classification (GTDB taxonomy): domain Bacteria; phylum Myxococcota_A; class UBA9042; order UBA9042; family UBA9042; genus SXRM01. The sequence goes on from JACRCU010000384.1 coordinate 17,483, forward strand.
GTCGCCGGTCCCTGAAGGGGGCGGCCGGTCTTTGACATCCGCGCCCCGTGTGGCCATGCTCGCGCTGCGGCGCGGTCCAGCGCCCGGGGTGCCGATGCGCGCGGTGGTCCAGCGGGTCAGTCAGGCCGCGGTGGCGGTGCACGGGCAGACGGTCGGGGCGATCGACCGCGGGCTGTTGGTGCTGCTGTCGGTCGGCCAGGGCGACGACGACGCGGACCTGGCGTACATGGTCGACAAGATTGCCGGTTTGCGGATCTTTTCGGATGACGCCGGCAAGATGAACCTGGCCGTTGGCGACGTGGGCGGCGCGATCCTGCTGGTCAGCCAGTTCACCCTGCACGGCGATGCGCGGCGCGGCAAGCGCCCGAGTTTTACCGCGGCGATGGCGCCGGAGCCAGCGGCAGCGATGGTCGACCGCTGTGGCAAGGCGTGGCGCGATCAAGGCTTGCCGGTGCAGCAGGGCGTCTTCGGCGCCGACATGCAAGTGAGCCTGTGCAACGATGGTCCCGTGACCATCTTGCTGGATTCCAAGAAGCTTTTCTGAGTTCGTAGAGGTTGCGATGATCGAGATCCGACACCTGCCCGTGCGCGGCCACGACGGCACCGAGCTGATGGGCTACGACTGCGGCGGCGGCCCGGGGCCGACCCTGGTGCTGGCCAACGGCCTGGGCGGCAACATCGACGCCTGGCGCTACTTCACCGACTTCTTTGGGCCGAAACACCGGATCGTGTCGTGGGATTACCGCGGGCTGTACCGCTCGGGCCCGGCCGCCGGCAGCGACTACAGCGTCGCCACCCACGCCGACGACGGCATCGCCGTGATGGACGCGCTGGGGGTCGACAAGGCCATCCTGGTGGGCTGGTCGATGGGCGTGCAGGTCAGCTTCGAGATGGTGCGCCGCCACGCCGGGCGGGTGCTCGGCTTGGTCATGATCAACGGGACGTTCGGCCGGCCGCTGGCCACGGCGTTTGCGCCGCTGCTGAAGAC
>JACRCU010000389.1 GCA_016218865.1 Deltaproteobacteria bacterium
CGGTGCCGCGGGCTTCATCGGCTCGCATCTGTGCGAAGCCCTGCTGGGGCAGGGCCACGACGTCGCCGGCCTGGACAACTTCGACCCGTTCTACGCCGAGAGCGAGAAACGTAGCAACCTTGCTCAGGTTTCTGCCGCGGCTCTCAAACTGGAGCGAACGTTCGTCTGCCACACCGGCGACATCTGCGACCGCGAGGCCGTGCAACAGGTGCTGCAAGGTGCCGACGCTGTTGTGCATTTGGCGGCGCTGGCCGGGGTGCGGCCCTCGCTCGAGCGACCCGAGCGCTACGTGGCGGTCAACGTCGACGGCACGGCCAACCTGTTGCAGCAAGCGCAGTTGGCTGGTATCCGCCGCTTCGTGTTCGCCTCCAGCTCGTCGGTCTACGGCAACAACCCGCAGGTGCCGTTTGCCGAGCACCATGCGGTGGACCACCCCATCTCGCCGTACGCCGCGACCAAGAAGGCCGGCGAGCTGCTGTGCCACACCTGGCACCACCTGTACGGCATAAACATCGCGTGCTTGCGGTTCTTCACCGTCTACGGTCCGCGCCAGCGCCCCGACCTGGCGATCCGCAAGTTCTGCCAGTCCGTGCTGCAAGACCAGGAGATCACGCTGTTCGGCGACGGCTCGACCAGCCGCGACTACACCTACGTGGCCGACACGGTGGCCGGCATCCTGGGCGCGCTGCAGTGGACCGGCGGCGCGGGCCAGCGGTTCGACGTCTTCAACCTGGGCAATTCCCACCCGGTTTCGCTGGCCGAGCTGGTGCGCGCCGTGGAAAGCGCCACCGGCAAGACCGCCCGTATCCGTAGCGCGCCGATGCAGGCCGGCGACGTGGAACGAACGTTCGCGGACATTCAGAAGGCCGGGGAAGTGCTGGGCTATCACCCGGCGACACCGCTGGAGCAGGGCATGGCGCAGATGGTCGCGTGGCTGCGGGCGACCTCAGGTCCAGCCTAGGCCGGGGTCTTGTGCCCCGCCGTACAACTACTGCCAATGCAACCCGCCGCGAAAAATCGCAAGCAAATCCATGGTCAGCGCCACACCGTAGTGCACCGCGACGCCCAGCCACACTGACCGGTGCTTGAGCGCCAGCCACCCCAGCACCGTCCCCGCGGCGATAGCACCCAAGGTCTCGGGCAGCGGTTTGCCAAAGTGCCCGCAGACATACGGCACCAGCGCGAAAAGCAGGGCGTGCGGCCCCAGGTCGCGCTCGCTGCCGAAGGCGAACCAGCCGCGCCAGAAGAACTCGCCGCTGACAAAGACCAGCGAATAACTAAGCGCATAGACGGCAAATTCCAGCACGTCGATGCCGCCGTTCTGGATGAGCGCCCGCGCCAGCGGATAGCGCGCCTGGAACGCCGGCGTGCCCGAGGCGTACACCACCGACGGCAGCACCACCAGATACAGCACTAGGTACAACGGCCAAACCTTTCGGCTTTCGGTGTCGCGCGGCCGCCACAGGCCCAGGTCGGCCACACCGGTGCCCAGCAGCCGCCGGGCCAGCAGCGCCGGCAGCAGCAGGCGGAACACCACCGCGCCGGCCACAAAGTAGGCGAACGGCATCACGTTGAGCAGCGGGAAATCCGGCGGCAGGTGCGGCGCCACCCAGCGGCCGTACGAGTCCATCCGCCCCAGGTGCCAGAACAGCAGCAGGAAAACGTAGCCAGCGCCCAGGGTTGTCCAGGTCTGCCGCGACCAGCTGGCCAGGTAGCCCGGGCCGTAGGCCAGCCGCAGCACCGCCAGCACCAGCGCCCAGCCGGCCGCCACGTGTAGACCCAGCCACACCTCGGGGAACAGCACGCCGTTGTAGCGCGCGACCACCTGGGCCGCCAGCGCCAGCGCGCAGACGGCGAAGACCCAGAGCTTGGGCTTGGGCAGATCCGGGCGTTGGCCGGGGGTGGTCGGGTGGAGGAGCCACGAAGCCCAGGATTTTAGCGGGGTCGAAAGTGGCTGCATCGTTCTGAGCTACCGCCGCAAAAACGTCGGCACCGGCGCATGGCGCTCGCCGGCCACCTTCTTGCGCAGGTTCAGCGTCAGCCGCGCCGGGTTGTAGACCAGCAGGTTGTGCGTGGTGGGCGTGGTGATGATGAACTGCGCCCGCGTCACGCCCAGGAAGCGCGCCACCTCGTCGATGCGCTCGACCGACAGGTGGGCAAACGGCTCGTCCAGGATGAAGAAACCGCTGGCGTCGCCGCCCTCTTCCATGGTCAGCGCCATCAGCAGGATGAGCGAGGCCACCACCGACTGACCGCCCGACAGCTTGGGGTCGTCCACCGCCACCGGCTTCTTGCCGTCAAAGCCGATGCGCACTTCCAGACCGGCCTTGGCCAGCAGCTCGTCGCTCTCTTCGCGCAGCACTTCCGAGCCCGGCACCTTGACCTGCACCTCCACGCGGCACAGTTCGCCCAGGCGCATCACGTTGTTGCGGTAGCGGCGAATCGTCTCTTGCACCACGCGCTTGTAGGCTTGCCGGGCCAGCTGCAGCTCCTCGGCGCCGCGATCCAGGCGGCCGCGGTGCAGGGCCATGGCGCGGGTGTGCTCGGCCAGCTCGGCGGCGGCGCGCTCGAAGATCTGCAGCGCCCGCGGGTCGCGGTTGCCTTCGAAGCGCTGGATGCGGCTGCGCACCAGGTTCAGGCGCTCGATGAGCTGCAGCTCGGGCTCCAAAAGCTCTTGCGCCGCTGGGGTTTGCAGGTCGGGCGGCACCTGTTGCGCTAGGTCGTCCTTCTCGCTCTGCAGCCGCGCCAGCTTGGCCTGGGCCGAGGTGTGCTGGGTGCGGGCCCGGTCGCGCTCGATGATGGCCTCGCGGTGCCTATATTCCAGCTGGGAGATACGCCTTTCGCGGTCCACTACTTGCACGTTGTCGGCGTCGATCTCGGTGAGCAGCCCCATCAGCCGGTCGGTGGTGGCGCGGCGCTGCTCGCCCAGCTCGGCCACGCGCTCGGGCAGGGTCGCCGGGTCGCCGATGCGCACCATCAGGCGATCCTTGACCTTTTCCGCCACCAGCTGCTCGTCGATCTGCGCCACCCGCCGCGACGTGGGCGCCAGGGTCGCCTCGACGCTGTCGCGCATCTGCCGCAACCGCCCCAGCTCGTTCTCGATTTGCGTCTTCCTGTGCCCGCCGGCCGACGAGCCGCAGTAGAGTTCGTGCACGCCCACAAAGATGCCGCCGCGGGTGTCCTGGCGGTAGCCGTCGGGGGTGATGCTGGTCTGCCGGCCCAGCTTGTGGCCCTCGTCCACCGACTCGACCAGCTGCACCGAGCCGAGCTGCGACACGATGTGCTCGGGCAGGCGGTTGTCGGTAATCTGCACCGCCGACAGCGCCGAACCGGGCCGGCTGGGGTGGCGGCGCGCCGGCTCGAAGGCGGTGATGTAGTTGCGGTACTTCAGGCGCTGACCGATCTTGCGGCCCGCCAGCTCGTGCTCGGGGTCCACCAGGATGGTGAAGCGCGCCGAGCCCAGCACCGACTCGACCGCCACCTGCCAGCGCGGCTCGATGATCTCGATGACGTCGGAAACCAGCGTCCCTTCGATGCCTTCGCGGCGCAGCTCGCGCAGGACCTGGGCGGTCGCTTCCGGCGGCGGCCGGCGCGAGTTGCCCGAGTCCATGGTCGACAGCTCGGCGCGCAGGTCGCTGATCTGCTCCAGAACCTTGGCCATTTCTTGGCGGGCCTGGGCTTCGCTCGCCACCAGGCGGGTCCGCTCTTGCCGCAGCTTCTCGGCTTCGTCGGCGTCGAGCAGGCCGCCCGCGGCGCGCAGCTCGGCCAGCTCGGTCTCGAAGCGCTTCAGATCGCGGAACTGCCCGTCCAGGCGCTCCTTGTCCTTCATCAGGTGGTCGTACTGGGCGCGCTTGTCGGCGATGCCGCGCTGTAGCGCCGTCACCTCGTCGCGGAGTCCCTGATTTTCGCCGGTAAAGCTCGACAGGGTCGCCTCGGCGGCGCGCACCACGCTCTCGGCCCGGCCCACGTCGGCGCGCAGGTCGTCCAGCTCCAGGGTCAGACCCTTCAGGCGCGAGGCGGGGATGCGCACGTCGCGGATGTCGGTCTCGGCCGTCAAAAGCTCTTGCAGCTCGCGGTACTGCTCGGCGTCGCGGCGCAGCACGTCCACGTGCAGGGCCTGGCTCTGCAACCGGCGCTCGAAGTCTTCCAGGTCGCGCTGACCGGCCAGGTACTCGCCGCGGGCTTCGCCATAGCGATCCAGGACTTGCTTGTCGCCCTGCAGCTCCAGCACGTACTCCAGCAGCTGCTCGGGCGTGCGCGACGCCAGCTTGTGGGTCTCGCCCTGTTCCAGCGCCAGGATTTTCAGCAGCGTTCTGGGGACTTGCGCCTCTTCCAGCGCGCGGGCGTACTCCTCGGGCCCCATGCCGTGCGGCGCCGCCTTCAGGGTCTCGATCGACGCGTCGCCGGGCAGGATGTGGTAGCGGCGCTGCCATTGCCCTTGTTTGCGCTCGAGAATGACGGCGATGGTCGCCTCGTCGTCGAACACGCCGCGCGACGAGAACGGCCGCTTGCCGGTGCCGCGCTTGAGCGGATTGGTGACCACCGCCTTGACGATGGCGACGCCCGTATCATCGCGCAGGTACTGGGGCATTTTGCGCGAGGTCGACAGCTTGCGCGCGCCCAGCAGCACCCGCGCCGCGTCCAGCAGGGTGGTCTTGCCCGAGCCGTTCGGCCCGGCAATCAGCACCACCTGCTCGTCCATCGGCAGGCGCACGTGGGACCAGAAGTCCCAGTTCATCATTTCGAGCACTTTGAAGGTGAACATCAGCGGTCCTGGTACTGTGCGGCGGAATCCTGGCCCGGTGGGGCGCGATCAGCCTTCGAAGTCGTCGTCTTCTTCCGCGCTGTCGTCGCTGCCCTCGGTCACGGCGCCCAGGCCCTTGTCCAGCAGATCCCAAAGTACGGAATCCCGAAGCTTTTGCGACATCTGCACGCCGTCGATCAGCAGGTCGAGCAGCGGCCCCTCGCGCAGGTTGCCGGCGCGGTCCTCGTACACGAAGCCGGCCGACTTGAGCTGGCCCAGGTAACGGGCAAAGGCGGTCTTGCCGAATTTACGGCCGAATTCGGCGTAGAGCTGCTCGCGGCCGATGGTGGGCGCCGGGGCCGGCTCGCTTGGGGCCTGGCCGCCGGCCGGGGTCTCGGGCTCCAGCCGCCGCGGCAGGATCAGCTTGGCCCACAGCACCACCAGCAGCGCCACTGCCCCGCGCGACCAGCGGGTGTTGGTCGCCCAGTCAAAGCTGATGTCGCCCTCGACCGACCGCTTGAGGCGCAAGGCGAAGTAATCCGAGGTAAAACTCTCGACCAGCTCCAGGCCGACCATGCCGACCCGGCGCTGCACGGCGGCGCGCAGCTCGTCGTCGAGCAGCAGGTCGCGGTAGACGCGCTTGCTGAGCCACCGCTCGATGAGCAGGTGGCTGCAGATCTCTTCGGCGCGGGCCTCGCGCTCTAGATCGCTGCGCGGCGAGGCGGGGCCCAATTCAGGCGTGACTTTGTGCGGTTCTCGTTCTTCCATGGTCCCAGTTCTTCAGCGCCCAGCGCCGGTCCGGCCCAACCGGCCGCCAGCCAACGCCAAAATCATCCAGCGCCGTGCTGTGCAGCGGCGGTCCCGGCGGCACGGCCGCACTTGCCTCACCATCAAGTCCGGGCCCGTTTCAGGCGCGGATATCGGCAGCCAGATCGCCTAGTTGCGAGGCCAACTCGTCCCATTCGTTGGCGAAGCGCGCCCGCACGGCGGCCAGCTCGGCTTGGGCCACCACCTGCGCCGCTTCCGCCGCCGCCAAACGTGCCGCCAGGGCACGGTTTTCCGCCTGCAGGCGATCCACGGCCAGGCTGGTTTGCTCCAATCGCGCCGCCGCTTGCAGCAGCTCGGCGGGCGGAGGTGCCGCCACCGTTGGCGCTACTGCCAAGGGGGTTGCCGTCTCGCTCAGCGCGCGCTTGGCCCCGGCGATCGTGTACCCCTGCTCGTAGAGCAGTTGTCGCACCTTGAACAGGCGCTCGGCCGCCGGCCGGCTGAACAGCAGGCGCCCCGAGTCGCTGCGCTCGGCGCGAATGCCGCGAAACTGCTGCAGCCAGAACCGCAATACGTGCGTCTGTACGCCCAGCAGATCGGCCAACTCACCGATACGCAAGAGCTTCTTGTCCGGCCACTGCGCCAGTGGCACGGCCGCCCGCACCGTGCCAGGGTGGAGGTCGGTGCTCGGGTTGCTGTCGACGGCGGACTTCTCGGTCACGGAGTCCTCACTGCAGGGGTCTGGCCGTACCGGAATGGGCGGCCAGCGCGGCAAGGATGCGCAGAACCTCGCCGCAAAGCAAGGGCGCGGGCAGCCTCGCCGCGGGCTCCGCGCCGGCAAAAACGACTGAGGCAGGTCGAGCGGCGGTGCCCGGCCTGCCTCAGCGCGTTTTTGCGAGTCGAACCCCGGGATTAGCCGTTGTTCAGCTGGCTCTTCAGGACCTGCGAGGGCTTGAAGGTCAGGACGCGGCGAGCCGAGATCTCGATCGGCTGACGGGTCTGCGGATTGCGGCCCATGCGCGACTTCTTCTCGCGGACGACGAAGTTGCCGAAGCCCGAGATCTTGACCTTCTCTTGCTTGGCCAGGGTCTCCTTCAGGACCTCGAACACCATCTCGACCAGGTCAGCCGCTTCGCGCTTGCTGAACCCGCCGAGCTTGTCGTACACCGCTTCGATGATATCTGCCTTGGTCATTGCTTGCTCCCGAAAGCGTCTTGCGACGCATGTTGCGACGCCCAGAACGAGGACTTGCTCCAGCGCGGGCGTTGTTCTCTGGTCTCGATACGGTTCCCTAGTCTTGATACGCTAGCCGGTCTTGCTGCGGCCGATGGCTTACGCCCCGGCGGCCGTGCGGACTTGCTGGTAGACGGCCTTGAAGGCCTCGAAATCATTCAGAGCCAGATCGGCCAGCGCCTTGCGATCCAGCGCGACGCCCGACTTGCTCAGCCAGTTGACGAACACCGAGTACTTGCTGCCCAGACTGCGGACCGCGGCGTTGATGCGGGTGATCCACAGGGCCCGAAACTCGCGCTTCTTGCGGCGGCGCTCGACGAAGGCGATCTTGAGGCCGCGGTACACCTGCTCGCGGGCGGTACGGAACAGGCGCGACCGCGCTGCCCGCATGCCCTTGGCCATCTTCAGAACTTTCTTGTGACGACGGTGGGTTTTGAAACCACCCTTAGAACGAGGCATAGCTCTCTCCCGGTTGGTACGCCGCTCCCTGTTGCCGGGCCCCTGTGGCCCCTCTTCAGCGAACTGTTTCTTGCGCGACAACCTCAGAACACTCTTACGGTATTCTTAAAACACTTCGGTCGATTCCCGAAAGGTATTGAAAACACTAGATACACGCCGAAACCGCTGGATCAACTGGTGAATGCCGGTCGCGTCCAGGTGGGCGTAGGATAGTCAGGTTTTGCGGAATGTCACTACCCCGCAAGCCCCGACTGCGAAAATTTCTGCGCTGCGGTGCGGTTTTTTCCCCCTTCGGGGTGCGCGAGCGCTCGGCCCGCGTGTGCCCGCCGCAGCGGCACGGCTCCCATGCGATCTACGCGTAGGGGAGCTGGCCGCGCACGAACGCCTCCAGGGCGGCCGGTGCTTCGGTCATCGAGCGGAGGTGGCGCTTGCGCTTGGTGGTCTTGTGGACCAGCAGGTGGCGCTTGCCAGCGTGGCCGCACTTGATCCGGCCGCTGCCGGTCACCTTGAACCGCTTGGCCGCGGCGCGGCGGGTCTTCATCTTGGGCATGGTGTACTCCATTTGGGGCCAGAACGACGGTCTGGTTCCGTTCGCAATTCAGAAAGGGTCAACTGGACAAAACGAACACTGCTGCACAGTTACAGAAGGACAGTCGCTGCAGGGCAGCCACTGCTCGAACGCAGCCAGCCGCGGTGCGGAGGCTGCTCGTGGGTTCACGACGGCCGGCTGCTCGAACCGCGCGTCTGCACGGACGGACCGGTCGGCGCCGGCGGCTGCACGGGGGCAGGAGCGGCGGCCGGGGTGGTCGTGGGGGTCGCCTCGGCCGGCTTGTGGGCCGGTTGCGCGATGCCGCCGCGCTTGGGATTCAGCATCATCGACATGTTGCGGCCTTCCACCTTGGGAAGGACGTCGACGGCGGCGATGTCGGCAAGGATGGTGGCGATCTCCATCAGGCGCTCTTGCTGCGTCTTGGCGTAGGCCATCTCGCGGCCGCGGAACATGATGGTCATCTTGACGCGATCGCCGTCGGTCAAGAAGCGGCGCGCCTGGTTGATCTTGGTCTGGAAGTCGTGCTCGTCGGTCTTGGGCCGCAGCTTGACTTCCTTGACCTCCACGTGGGTCGACGACCGCTTCTGCTCGGCCGTCTTCTTCTTCTGGGTATACTTGAACTTGCCGTAGTCCATCAGCTTGCAGACCGGCGGGCGGGCCGTGGCCGCGACTTCCACCAGGTCGACAGCCAGGTCCTGCGCCATCCGCATCGCGTCGTCGATGCTGACGATACCCAGCTGCTCACCCTCGACGCCGACCAAGCGCACCTCGGGTACGCGAATCCGGTGATTCACGCGAGGTTCGCGGTTGCGGGCATTCTGGTCTTGAGCGCTGGGGGGCGGAGTCGGTGCGGCCATGCAGTTCTGGTTCTCGCTGTGCGCGGGGTTCGCGCGGGTCGCGCTGGGCGGCGATGACCGGCTCGGGCCGGGGTCGCAGGGCAGGGCGGGTTCAAAATCAGTTCGAAAATCCAAGGCTTACGTGCCCGGACTTTCGAGCGGCGCGCAGTTTGGGCGACTTGCCCAGGCCGCGCAACCGCGGGAGTTTGCCGGAACGGCGCGGGTTTTTCAAGCGCAATAGCAGTTTGGGTGCGTGTGCGGGCCGGGGAATTCGCAGTGCCCGCCGCACCGATGGTGGCGGGACGGCACGCTCCTAGAACTTGAACATGGCGCCGCCGCCGCCGCTGCCGCCGAGCTGGTCGCGCCGACCCGCCGCACCGCCGGTGACGCCGAGCTGGACGTGGCTGCCCAGGTCCACTTCCAGGCCCAGGACCAGGCGGATCGCCTTGGGGGCGTCGGTCAGCACCCGCTCTTGCGCGGCGGTGGCCGAAAGCCGCCAGCTGTCGCCCAGGGGGACCACCAGCGAGCCGCGGCGCACGTCGAACACGCGGTCGCCGCCGTCGACGTCCCAGTGCTGCTCGATGCCCAGATCGATGCTCGCCACGCGCTCGTCGCCGATGTTGACCACCGCGCGGTAGCCGGCGCCCGAACCGCCGCGGTAGGTGGACATGGCGAAGTCGCACGACAGCGAGACGTAGTCGCCCAGGTGGAAATCCAGGCCGGCGCGGCCCAGGTTGTAGCGCAAGGCGGCCATTTCGTTGGTGGTGATGGCCGTGGCCCCGGTGCCGGTGGTGATGGCGCGTTGGCTGTGGACAAAGTAGCCGACGGCCGACAACCGCGCGATCAAGAAGCCAAAGAACAGGCGCTCCAGACTGGCCTCGCCGGTGTGGTAGGCGTCGTCGGTCGCGCCGTGGTTGGTGTAGCCGTAGCGGACGCCGATGCGGTTGCGGTTGTCGTCTTCGCTCAGGATCTGCGGCAGCAGGACGGTGACGGTCTGGGGCGAGCGGGCTGAGCCGAACCCGTTGCGCGCGATGCCTTTTTCGTCCGAGACCGTGATGTAGTAGGCGAGGCCGGGGGCCACGACTTCGCGGCCAGGAATGACGGCGCGGAACTGCTCGGGGCCCATCGGCTGCATCGCGAGCGAGCGGTACGAACCGGAGCCGCGGGCGCGGTAGAACAGGGTCGGCTTGCTGAAGCGCTTGTTGATTTGCGCTACGATCTCAAGAGCTTCGTGGTGCGAGGCGCGGTCGACCGGCCCGTGCATCACCAGTTGGTCCTCTTCCTGCATCGGCGCGGCGTCGAGCTGCAGCGTGTGCGGGTCGGCCGGGTGGGCGAAAACGAGCGTGCGCCCGGCCGTTCCCTGGGCGATCAGGTAGTACTGCACGATGGTCGCCGCCGGCTCGCTCTGCGGGACCACCAGCGCGGCGCCGAACAGCCCGTCGCCCTTGGCTTCCAGCGGCAGCTCCTGATAGGGGCCGACTTGGCCGGGCCGCCACAGCGCCATGAGCTTGTCGGCGGGGCCCTCGAGCACGGCTTCGAGCCAGATCGGCTTGCCCCACGGCGCATTTTGCGGCGGGCGGTGGCGGACGCGGACCTGCGGCGGGGCGGGCTTGTCGGCCGCGGCCTTCTCGGCGGCGCGCTCGGCGTCGGTCACCGGTGTCTGGTGAAAGGCGCGGGCCTCGGCGACCCAGCGCGGCTCGCATACGGCGCCGTCGCGGAGCAGCTCGGCCTCGTCGGCTGGCACGTCGATGGCGGCGGCCGTGCCCTGGACGCTGACGACCTCGGCGTGGAACAGCAGCAAACCCAGCTCGTCGCCTTTGGTTTCGAAGCACCAGAGCGGCACATGCGGCAGCCACTTGGCCACGGACGCGCCTTCTACCACGGCGCGGTGACCGGTGTGGCGGACCACGACCGCGCGGTGGTCGGCCGGGCGGCGCGGTTCGGCGTGGGCCGGTCCGGCCGCAGCGGCGAGCAAGGCGAACGAGAACAGAGCCACTAGGCGCTGATGCGACATGGCAACCTCGCTGGGGCCACTGGCCCCGCAGCACAGACGTCGTCTAGGTGCACTTGGCGGCGATGCAGTCGCGCAGTGCCGTGAACTTCTTCAGAGAATCGCCGGTGAGCTTGGCGCCGCAGTTGTCGACGCAGCTCATGTCTTTGCAGCCGCTGATGCACGTGTTGGCCGCGGTGCAGCCCTGCAGGTCCTGCAGACACGCCCAGCTTTCGGTGCCGCACTTCTGCGCCAGGCACATCACGGCGCCGCCCGAGATCGGCTTGCCGTTGGCGGTCTTGCAGTCTGCGCCGCAGGTGAACTGGTTCTCGAACAGGGGGTCGCAGGTGCCGTCGCCGCACTTGGGCGCGGGGCAGTCCTTGCTGCAGGTGAAGGCGTTTTCCAGCGGGGCGGTGCAGGTGCCGTCGCCGCAGGTGCCGCCGCTGGGCAAGCTGCCGCAGTCGGCGGGGCAAGTGAGCGTGGCCTCGAAGGGGAGATCGCAGGTGGCGTTGCCGCAGACCGGGATCGGGCAATCGGCCTTGCAGGTCATGGGGTTTTCTGTGGGTGCGTCGCACTTGGCGTCGCCGCAGGCCGCCGTGCTGGGACCGCAGTCCTTGTCGCAGGTCAGGCCGGTCTCGTAGGGGAAGTCGCACTTGCTGTCGCCGCAGGTGGGCGCCGGGCAATCCTTGGCGCAGACGAAGGAATTCTCGTAGAGCGGGTCGCACTTGCCGTCGCCGCACGGGCCCGTCACGGGACAGTCATCGGGGCAGTTGATGCTGGACTCGTAGGGCGCCGCGCAGGTCTTGTCGCCGCAGGGCGGCGGAGGGCAGTCCTTGGCGCAAACAAAGGGGTTTTCCAGCAGGTCTTCGCACTTGCCGTCGCCGCAAGCCGGGGGCGGCGGGCCGCAGTCCTTGGCGCAGGTCAGCTTTTCGGCGAGATCGCACTTGCCGTCGCCGCAGGTCGAGCCGCCGCCGCAGTCCGGCTGGCAGGTGAACTGCTCGCCCAGGTCGCACTTGCCGTTGCCGCAGTCCTTGTTCATGCCAAAGATGCTGACGCAGCCCTTGGAGCCGGCGCAGGTGGCCACGGCGGTCAGGTCGCTTTGCGCGGTGGGCGACAGGCCGCTGCCGCAGCCGGCCATGCAGCCCCAGTCGCCTTTGCAGTTGGCGAGGCAGCCGATGGCGGCCTGGCAGTCCTTGTCCTTGAAGCAGCCGGTGAGCTCGGTCATGCAGTTCTTGGTCAGGCAGCTGAGGAGGGCGGCGGTGGGGTCGGGCTGGGTCTCGGCCTTGGCGGTGTCCGGTGCGCTGGCGTCGGTGCCGGCCGAGGCGTCGGCGTCGGGCGACGAGGTCTGGTCGGTCAGGGTGTCGCTGGCGTCGCTGAGGTCGGTGCCGTCGCCGGTGCTGTCCAAGCTGGCGCTGCTGTCGGCACCGGTGCCGTCGATCGTGCCAGAGTCTTGCGCGGTTGCGTCGGCACCGGCGCTGGTGGTCGACTTGGCGGAGCCGTCGTCGCTCGAGCAGCCACCCAGCGGGGCGGTGGCGAGGGCGAGCAGGGCGGCGGCGAAAAGGGTGAGGGGGATTCGGGAAGTGGTGCGCATCGGGGCCTCCATCCAGGCAGCCGACACGATACCGGCACCGCGCGCGCCTGCCAAGCCGCGGCCGCTGGCGGCGGACTGTATGCCGCGGCGCGTCAACGGGGCTGCATCGCCGCGTCAATTGTGGTACAGTCGCGCCGCCGAGCCCGACAGAGCGCGGGTCCGGACGGGTGGCGCCCCGCGCTCAGCGGGGAGGGCGGGGCGGTCACTCGCGGCTCTTAGTCACGAAGGCCTGCCATGTCCATGCGTTCGGAGCACCACGACCTTGTCTTGCTGGGGCACGCCCACCCGGCCGACGCCACCATCCTGACCCACGGCGCGCTGGCCTTGGTCGCCGCGCTGAACCGCCGCTTCAAGTTGCGCCGGAACCAGCTGCTGGCAGCGCGGGTCGATCGCCAGGCGCGCTTCGATCGCGGCGAGCGCCCGGCCTTTCTGCCCGAGACCGAGCACATCCGCCTGGCCGACTGGAAGGTGGCGCCGATCCCCGCCGACCTGCAGGACCGGCGCGTCGAGATCACCGGGCCGGTCGACCGCAAGATGATCATCAACGCCCTGAACTCGGGGGCGAAGGTGTTCATGGCGGACTTCGAGGACAGCAACGCGCCGACCTGGCTGAACCAGATCGAGGGGCAGCAGAATTTGTACGATGCGGTGCGGCGCACCATTGAGTTGAAGACCCACGAAAAGACGTACGTGCTGAATGAAAAGACCGCGACCCTGATGGTCCGGCCGCGCGGCTGGCACTTGCCCGAGAATCATGTCTTGCAGGATGGTGAGCCGATCGTGGGCGCGCTGCTCGATTTTGGTCTGTTCGTCTAC
>JACRCU010000035.1 GCA_016218865.1 Deltaproteobacteria bacterium
GGCCGGCGCCCTCGCGCAGGGCGATCACGTCGTCGTCGACCACGCCCAGGTCCTCGGCCACCAGCGGCAGACTGCCCAGGTCGCGGGCCAGGGCGCGGAACAGTGCAAGTCCGGGGCCGGGTTGCCAAGCGCCACCGCGGGCATCCTCGGCGCCCTGCGGCACCGCCCAGTAGGCGGCAAACCCGCGGAAGTGGTCGATGCGCACCCGGTCGACCAGCTGCAGCGCCCGCTTCAGCCGCGCTGACCACCAGCGGTACTGGGTCTTGTGCATCGCCGGCCAGTCGTACAGGGGATTGCCCCACAACTGCCCGGTCTCGCTGAAATAATCCGGCGGAACTCCGGCCACCGCGCTGGGCCGGCCGCTGGGATCCAGCTGGAACAGCCCGGGTTGGCACCAGGTGTCGGCACTGTCGGCATCCACGTAAATCGGCACGTCGCCAAGGAATTCGATGCCGCGGCTGCGCGCGTATTGGCGAAGCGCCCGCCACTGCCGGTCGAAGAAGTACTGCAGCACGATGTAGCGATCGACCTGGGTCCGCTGACTTTCGCGCACGAACTGCAGAGCCGACGGCTTGCGCCCGCGCAGATCGGGCTCCCAGGTCCACCACGGCCGGTAGTCGCGCGCCTCGCGGAGCACCTGGAACAGCGCCGCATCCAACACCCACGGGTGATCCGTGCGGAATTGCTGAAGTTCGCTGTACCACGGGTGGCGCGGCTGGGCCAGCAGGCGGTCCGCCGCCAGGTGCAAACGGTCCTGTTTCCAACCGATCATGCCACCAAAGTCGATGTAGTCGTCGGCGAGCTTGGGTCCAACCAGCTCATCTTGCTTCAAAAGCTGCCCGTCGACCAGCGGCTCCAGTGCCACCAGCCAGGGGTTGCCGGCCATCGACGCCGGGCTGGCATAGGGCGAGTCGCCGCCACCGGTGGGCCCCAGCGGCAGCACCTGCCACACCTTGACGCCGGCCTCGTGCAGCCAATCCACGAATTCGTGAGCGATGGGGCCGATGTCGCCGATGCCGTGCGGGCCGGGGAGCGACGAGGGGTGGAGCAGCACGCCAGCGGCGCGGGGCAGGGCGTTGGACTTGGTAGTCATGGATATTCCTGGTTGAATTTATCGAGGGATGGCGCGCGCCAGCGGGATGCGGCGGCCGGGGCCAAAGGCCTTGCGGGTGACGCGCAGCACTGGCGCCGCCTGACGTCGTTTGAACTCGGCGACTTCGACCAGGCGCACCACCTTCTTCACGGTGGCGGCATCGAAGCCGGCGGCCACGATTTGCTGTGCCGATTCGCCCAGTTCGACGAAGCGCTCCAGGATCGCATCCAGGAGCGGGTAGGGCGGCAGGTTGTCCTGGTCGGTCTGATTCGGCGCCAGCTCGGCCGACGGCGCTTTGGTCATGGTCGACAGGGGGATGACGACCCGACTTTGATCCGCCACTTCGCTGTTGTAGCTCTCGGCCACCGCATACACGAGCATTTTTGGCAGATCACCGATGACTGCCAGGCCGCCGTTCATATCGCCGTACAGCGTGCAATAGCCCACCGCCATTTCGCTTTTGTTGCCGGTGGTCAGCAGCAGCGCGCCGGTGCGGTTCGACAGGGCCATCAGAGTCGTGCCGCGCAGCCGCGCCTGCAGGTTCTGGTCGGTGATGTCGTAGGGGTGCGAGGGTGTGCGCGCCAGCTCGGGCTCCAGCGTCGCCGCCAGGGCCTGATAAGGTCCGATAATGGGCAGGATCGGACAGCGGATCCCAAGATTCGTCGCCAGTTCCAGGGCATCGTCCACGCTGCCTTGGCTGCTGCACGGGCCCGGCATCGCCACGCCCAGCACGTGCTCGGGCCCCAGGGCCTCCACCGCCAGCGCCGCCACCACCGCCGAGTCGATGCCGCCGGACAGGCCCAAAAGCACGTCTTTGAATCCGCACTTGCGCACGTAGTCGGCGATGCCGCGCACCAGCGCGCTGCGGGCTTGCAGGGGCCGCGGCGGCGAGAACAGCGCCTCTTCGTCGAACTGGCCCGGCGCCGCGCTCAGGTCGACCTGGATATCGGCGTCGACCAGGGCCGGCCCGACCGCCAGCAAGCGGCCCTGGGCGTCCACGGCAAAGCTGCGGCCGTCGAAGATGAGCTGGTCCTGGGCGCCCACGGTGTTGCAGTACACGGCCGGCATGGCGTGCTCGCGGGCCAGGCCGCGCACCAGCTCCAGGCGCCGCGCCGGCTTGCCCAGGTCGAACGGCGACGCCGACAGGTTGATCAGCACCTCCGCGCCCAGCGCGGCCAGGTCGGCCACGGGGTCGCAGGCATAGCGCGCCGGGCCGTCGTCCTCGCGCGACCACAGGTCCTCGCAGACCGTCACGCCCAGCTTGACCGTGCGGCCGCCCAGCTGCACCGGGACCAGGCCGGGCTCGTTGCCGGCGGCGAACCAGCGCGCTTCGTCAAAGACGTCGTAGGTCGGCAGGAGCCGCTTGGCCACCGTGGCCACATGGCGGCCGTCGTCGAACACCAGCGCCACGTTGGCGGCCTTGTGGCGGTCGCGCTGCAGGTCGACCATCGCCACCGGCGCCGCGGCACCGACTACCAGCACCAGGCCGCGCGACGCCTGGCACAGCTGCGGTAGACACGCCTGGGTGGCGGCCAAGA
>JACRCU010000385.1 GCA_016218865.1 Deltaproteobacteria bacterium
CGCCGATGCCGAGCCGCTGCGGCAAGCGCTGGCAGGGGTGGAGCACCACACGGCCGAGGTATTGGCGGCGGTCCGGCGGACGCTGTTCGACTTGCGCCTGACCGTACTGGAAAACGTGGGCTTTGTCGCGACCTTGCAGACCATGCTCGAGCGGTTGGAGCGCGACCACGGCGTCCGCGGCCTGTTGGCGGTGCACGGCGCCGAGCGCGAGCCGCCGTACGAGACGGCGGTGGCCCTGGTGCGGATCACCCAAGAGGCCCTGCAAAACGTGGTGTTGCATGCCAAAGCGCGCTTCGTGTCGCTGACGGTGACCTTCCGGCCGGCGCTGGTAGAGCTGCTGGTCGAAGACGACGGCGAGGGCTTTGACCCGGCCAGCGTGCAGGCCGCCCGGGGCCACGGCTTTGGCACGCTGGGCATGCTGGAGCGCGCGCGGCTGGTCGGTGGCGAGCTGCAGGTCGACTCGAAGCCCGGCGAGGGGACCAGTGTGAGCGTGCAAGTGCCGATGCCTCCAGACGAAGTTTGTTCAGGGCCGGCCACGCGCCATGCCGACCCCTCGGCAGCGAACCGAACCGCCGCTAGGACCGTACCCAAGGAGTTCACGTGACGACTCGCATCGTGTTGGCCGACGATCACACCGTGTTGCGCGTGGGATTGCGGGCCTGGTTGGAGGAACAGGGCGGCCAGTTCCAAGTGGTGGGCGAGGCGTCGGACGGCGTGCAAGCCCTGGAGCTGGTGGAGCAATTGCGGCCGCAGCTGCTGGTGCTAGACCTGTCGATGAACGGCCTGGGCGGCCTGGAGACGACCTTGGAGCTGCGCCACCGCGGCAACCGCGTGCCGATCCTGGTGCTGACCCAGTATTCCGAGCCGGCGGTGTTGCGGCGGGTGCTCGAGGCGGGCGCCAACGGCTACGTGCTCAAGTCGGCCCGCGGCGACGACCTGCTGTCGGCAGTGCGAGCGGTGGCGGGCGGCGGCACCTGGCTCGACCCTGCGGTGGCGGGCGCCCTGGTCAACCGGGCCCTGGGGCGCGACGAACCGAGCAGCGACGAGGAAGTGTTTGAGCACCTGACCCCGCGCGAACGGCAGGTCCTGAAACTGGTGGCCGAAGGCCTGTCCAACAAGGAGATCGCCGCCGCCATGGACGTGGCCGTCAAGACCGTCATGGCCCACCGCGCCAACTTGATGGACAAGCTGGGCATCCACAACCACTCCAAGCTCGTGCAGTTGGCCATTCGCTTGGGTTTGATTCAAGTCGGGTAGACCAAAGACCAACGCATCGCTTGCGCGGTCTGGCACAGCGGGGACTTCGCCAAACGTTGCGGGGAACTTGCGCGGGTTGTTTGACGCACCACAACTCCGATCGTAGCCTCTCGCAGGGCACCGGCCGAACGGGCGATTGGGGGGCAGCCACATGCAAGGACAGCGCGAGCGCCCGTTGAGCGCCGTGTCGCTGCTCGCGCCAGAACCCGCGCGGGTTCCGCCTGCGCCGGCTCCGTTGTGGCGGGATCCGCTGCGCTGGACGGCCACGGAGCGGGCTCTGGGCATGGCGGTGCTGGTGTGCCTGGCGCGCCTGGTCGCCGCCGTGGCCACGCTGAACATGTACCTCCACCCCGAGACGACGCGACTGGTGCGGCCGGACCTGGTCCCGGCGGTTACCGTGGCCATGGGCATTCAAGCCGTTGTTTGGATTGCCATCTGCCTGGTCGGGGTCGCGCTGCAGCGGCGCGAGCTGGATGTGTCGGCCTACGTGGCGACCGTCCTCGGCGCGTTCTGGCTCACCAACGCGCTGTTCATCTACAGCATCGGCGTGACGAGTCCGGCGGGCTGGGTGCTGCTGGTAGCGATGGCGCTGCTGATTCATGTGCTGTTCACGCCGCGCTATGCCTACGGCGGAATGACGGCGTCGCTGTGCCTGGCGGTGGCCACACAAGTGGCCGTGGAGCTCGACTGGCTGCCCTACGCGCCCATGTTGAGCGCCGAGAACCTGTGGCAGCAGGGCCGCCCCAGTTCGCGGCTGTTGCTGGCGACGGGGGTGTCGACGCTGATGGCTGCGGTGCCGCTGCTGGTCACCGGCCACATGGCGCTGGCGCGGCTGCGCGATCGCGAGCAGCAGCTCGACTGGCTGTCGCGGGTCGACGCGCTGACCGGTTTGGCCAATCGCCGGGCGTTCTTGGAGCGCCTGGAGTCCGAGTTGGCGCGCGTCCAGCGCGGCATGCAGTCGCTGTCGGTGGCGATCTTGGACGTGGATCACTTCAAGCAAGTCAACGATCGCCATGGCCATGCGGTGGGCGATCGCGCCCTGGAGCAGATTGCCCACGCGCTGCGGACTTCGGTGCGGACCTCGGACCTGGTGGCGCGGGTGGGCGGCGAAGAACTGGCGGTGCTGATGCCCGGCACCGATGCGGCGGGCGCGCGGGTGGTCGCCGAGCGCTGCCGAACCACCATCGCCGGCATCGCCCTGATCGCCAAGGGCCAGGTGGCGCAACTGACCGCCACCTTTGGGGTTGTCTCGGTGGCTCCTGGGCAAGCGAACATGAGCATCGACCGCTTGCTGGCTTGCGCCGACCAAGGGCTGTATGCCGGCAAGAACAAGGGGCGCAACTGCGTGGTGTTTGGCGAAATGGAGTCGCCGGGCAGCACAGGCAAGGCGTAGGGCAGGCCCAGCAGAGCAAGGGAGTAGCGGGTGGCAGGAAAGCGGAACTGGTGGAAACGCAACGTGGCCCGGTCGCCATCGACGCGCGGCATGCTCCTCCACAACGGTGCGACGACCGGGGCCGTGCTGGCCGTGCAGGCGTGGATCGCGCCGCTGGCGTGGCGCACGGCGCTGCTGGCCTTTGTGCTGGGGGCCTGCAGCTGGGTCCTGGTCGAGTATCTGGTCCATCGGTGGGTATTCCACGGCCTTGCGCCGCGGGCCCACGCCAAGCACCACGAAGCGCCCGGCGACGCGCGCTATCTGCACGGCCCCTCGCATGTGGTGTTGGGAACGTGGCTTTCGGCGCTGGCGATCTATCCGGTGGTGGCCGGCGTCGGTCCCGGTCTGGTCGCGGTCGCGGGCCTGAACCTGACCTATGCGCTGTTCGAGCTGGTCCACGCGGTGGCGCACTACCCCAACTGTCCGCGCGGCTTGCGCCTGGCGCGCCAGTGGCACCTGCTGCACCATCACGCCAACCCAGCGACTGGACACGGCTTTGTCTCGCCGGTGTTCGACGCGGTGTTCGCGACGTGGCCGCCCGGTTCGGCGGTGCCGCGCTGGCTGGTGTGGGTGCTGCCGTTGCCGGTGCCGCTGCTGCATTTTGCCCTGGCCGAGGCGTGGCGCGGTCTTAGTCGACGCCGGTCGTTGGCCCGGGCCTGAGCATCGCCCGACCTGCCTGTGCCCGCGGCTGGCACGCCGCCTATGGACAACCGCCAGCAGAAAGCCCAAATTGGCGACGACTTGCCCGTGCAGGAGTGTGCCATGACTGCTTTTCGCGTTGCCGCGCTGGCGTGCCTTGGGTTGTTGCTGGCCGCGCCAGCCCACGCAGGTGCCGACTCGGGCAAGCTGAAGAACGCGCCGCAGGCCGGTCGCTGGCGCCCCGAGACGCCGCTGCTCCGCAACCTGCCGGTGGGTACCGTGGTGCAAACGCGCATCAGCAAAGTGGAATTGTATCCGGGTGGCGCGCTGATCGAGCGGGTGGGTCAGGTCGAAGTGGCTCCCGGCGACGTGCGGCTGGTGGTGCCCGCGCTGCCGTATGCAGTGGCGGTCAATTCGCTGCAGATTTCCGGCTTTGGCAAGGAAGCGCAGGCCGGCTCGACCTTCTTGGAGGCGGGCACGCTGGTGGAGGCGCGGCCCAAGGAGCTGGTGGACCTGGAGAACGCGCGCGACGCGGTGGAGCGCCAGGACCAGGGTTTGGCGCAGCGCGAAGAGGCCCTGCAAGCGCGGCTGGAGCTGCTGACCGGGCTGGCCGCCAATGCCGCGGGCCAGGCTGGGATCACCCCAGATGCGCTGGCCAAGATGCTCGATTACGCGCAGCAAGAGCGCCTGCGCGCCATGGCCGACCTGGCCAAGGTGCAAGAGGAGCGCGCTCTGCTGGCGCCCAAGCTGGAAGCGCTGCGCAAGGATCACACCGAGTTGCAGACCAAGCTGCAGCGGCCGGTCAAGCATGTGGTGGTCGAAGTGTCGGTGCTGGGGCGGACCAAGATCCCCTTGCGGGTACGCTACTTCCTGGCCGGGCCCAGCTGGCGGCCGCGGCACATCGCCCGCTACGAGCCCGAGACCGGGCAGCTGCAAATC
>JACRCU010000394.1 GCA_016218865.1 Deltaproteobacteria bacterium
CCTTGCTGGCGATGTAGGTGTCGCCGACCAGCGACTCGGGCTTGACCCACGCTTCGATGGTCAAGTCGCGGGCCAGCCCCAGATCGCCTTTGAGCGTCTGGGGTTGCGGAGTCACCGCCGCGCTGGCCAAGCTCTTGCCGTCCAGCAGCAACACGCCGCGGTACTGACAGGCCTCGCACGCGTCGCAGCCGCTGGCGTTGCCGTCGTCGCAGGCCTCGCCCGCCTTGCTGTCCAAGTACCCGTCGCCGCAGCCCTTCTGCTTGCAGGTGCCGGCCACGCACCACTTGGCGCCGTCGCACACGCCGGCCACGGTGGTGGTGTCGTTCTTGGCGGCGTGGTCGCAGCCGACCTTGCCGCATATGTCGTCCGTGCACACGTTGTTGTCGTCGCAGTTCACCTTGACGCCGGCGCACTGGCCCGCCGTGCACACATCCGTGTAGGTGCACGGGTCGCCGTCGTCGCATGGGAACTTGTCGGCCACCGTCTTGTTGCTACAACCACCGGTCTTGGAACAGCTATCTGCCGTGCACGCGTCCTTGTCGTCGCAGTTGGTCGGCGGTCCGGCGGCGCAGGTGCCCGCCTTGCAGGTGTCGTTGCTGGTGCACAAGTCGCCGTCCTCGCAGTTGGCGCCGTCCGGCTTGGCCGGGTGCAGGCAATTGCCGCTCGCCGAGTCGCACTTGTCCAGCGTGCAGGCGTTCTTGTCGTCGCAGTCTTTGACCGGGCCGAGCACACAGTTGCCGTTGGCGCACGCGTCCGCGGGGGTGCACGGGTCGCTGTCGGCGTCGCACGCCTTGGTGTTGTTGGTCTTGACGCAGCCCTTCTGCGGGTCGCAGCTCTCGTCCGTGCACGGATTGCTGTCGGCGCACTGCAGCAGTGTGGCGCCCACCGAGCACTTGCCGCCGACGCACGTGTCGTCCACCGTGCACTTGCTGCCGTCGGCGTCGCAGGTGCTGCCCTCGAAGGGCGCGGCGTCGAACTTGCACTTGCCGGTCGAGGTCACGCAACTATCGGCGGTGCAAGGCGAGTCGTCGTTGCAGACGGTGCCGACGCCGGCCACGCACTGGGCGCTGGCGCACACATCGCCCACGGTGCAGCCGTTGCCGTCGCTGCAGGGGGCGGTGTTGGCCACGTTCTTGCAGCCGTCCTTGGGGTCGCACAGGTCGTCGGTGCACGGGTTGCCGTCGTCGCAGTTCAGCTTGGCGCCACCGGTGCAGATGCCGCCCTTGCACATGTCATTTTGCGTACATACGCTGTCGTCGGCGTTGCAGGCCTTGGTGTCGGGCGCGCTGACCGGGGCGCAGCTGCCGGTGCTGCTGTTGCAGAGGTTCTGCGAGCAGACCGTGTCCTTGCTGGTGTCGCACACAACCAACGTATTCGGGTCGATCTCGCAGACGTACGGCGCCTTCTGCTTGTTGCAGTACATGCTGCCGTTGCAGGGGTTGCCGTCGTCTTGCGGCAAGCAGTCGGCATCGACCTGGCAGCCGCACACGTTCTGGCCGGGCTTGCACTTGCCTGCCGAGCACTGATCGCCGTTGGTGCACGGGTTGCCGTCTTCGCACACCGCCGCTTGCGCCGGGTTGATGCAGCCGGTGCCCTGGTCGCACACGTCTTGGGTGCACGGGTTGTTGTCGTTGCAGGTGACGCTGGCGTCGATGGGCGCGCCCACGCAACTTCCCTTGCCGTCGCAGGTATCCGTCAGGGTGCAGGCGTTGCCGTCGTTGCAGCCGGTGGTGTTGGCGGTGTTGGCGCAGCCGTTGCCGGGGTCGCACACGTCGTCGGTGCACGGGTTCTTGTCGTCGCAGTTGACCGGGCCGCCCTTGCAGACGTCGCCCACGCAGTTGTCGGGGGTGGTGCAGGCGTTGCCGTCGGAACATGGCGCACCGTCAAGGATCTTGGGCGCGCACTTGCCGGTCGACACGTCGCAGGTGTCCTGCGTGCATGGGTTGCCGTCGTCGCAGTCCTTGGGCTTGCCCGCGCCGCACGCGCCGTCTTGGCACGCGTCGCCCACGGTGCAGTCGTCGCCGTCGTTGCATTCGCCCGAGATGGCGTTGTGCACGCAGCCTTTGGCGTTGTCGCAGATATCGGTGGTGCACACGTTCTTGTCGTCGCAGTCGATGCTGGTGCCCGCGCACTTGCCCCCGGCGCACAAGTCCTTGTCCGTGCAAGCGGATCCGTCTGTGCACGCGGCGGTGTTGAAGGTGTTCTGGCACGACTTGCTGGCGCCCAGGCACTGGTCGTCGGTGCACACGTTCTTGTCGTCGCACAGGCCGTCGTCGGTGATGCCGTTGCAGTCGTTGTCCACGTTGTCGCAGGTTTCGGTGCTCGCCTTGGGGGCCGTGCACACGCCCAGGCCGGCGCCCTGGCAGATGCGGTAGCCGTTGCAGGTGCCGATGTCGCTTTTTGCCGTGCAGGTCGTCGACAGCTTCAGGTTCACCGCGCGCTCGTCGCACGGGCAGATCGGTTTCTGGCCCACCTCGGCCTTGCGCACGCACATCTTGGTCGGCTTGCCCTCGGCAGTGGTGGCGTCGCTGCACGTGTAGTCGCCGGGGCAGTCGCCGTCTTGCGCACAAGGCGAGCCACAAAAGGACCCAATATCCTTGCCATAATCGACGCACGCCATGCCCGAAACGCCCAGCGCCGCCTCGCAGGCTTTGCTGGCAGTGCACGGCTCGCACAAGAAGCCCCACTTGGGCACGCACAGGCTGATGATGTCGCCGGTCGAGCTGTTGGTCTTGACGCAGGC
This sequence comes from Deltaproteobacteria bacterium, assembly GCA_016218865.1. Taxonomy (GTDB): domain Bacteria; phylum Myxococcota_A; class UBA9042; order UBA9042; family UBA9042; genus SXRM01. The sequence goes on from JACRCU010000394.1 coordinate 2,744, forward strand.
GTAGGCCGAAGGGCAGCCCGCCGACTCGCAAAGCGCTGCGCAGATGCGGCCTTTGGGAGCATCCAGGCAGATGCCGGTGTCGCACTCGCTGTCGCCGTTGCAGGCGCACAGGGGGCCGCCCGGGCAGTGCAAGGCCGACGCGTCGGTCGTGCCGAAGTCGGCGGCGGTCATGTCGCTGGGGTCGGCGCTGTCGAGGCCGCCGGTGTCAAAAGTCGTGCTCTGGTCCGGAGTTGCCGAGGTGGCGCCGGTCGTGTCGCTGGAGCACGCCCCCAGCACCAGCGCAGCGGCCCCCCCGAGCAGCACCGCGACTAGGGCGACCAGGGCGCGCCGCCGTTGCATCGTCACCAACATCGGTTCCACGCTCCCCAGCGGCCGTCGGGATACCCGACCAGCCAAGTCTTGCAATCCTGTGGGGAAAGTCAAGGCGAGCAGCGCCAGCGGCGGTCTGCCGTGCGCGCTACTTCTTGCTCTTGCCGCGGCCCGCGCCGGCCGGCGGTTGGACCGGCACCGGCACGGCCACCGCTTCGGGCGGACCGCTGGGCGCGGTCAGGCTGTCCACACTGAAATCATCCGTGGGAATCGGCAGTTCACGCTCGGTCTCGGCAGTGACGTCCACATTGGCCTGCGTCACCACCTGGGTCGACGGCGCCGCGGCCGCCTCTTTGGCCAGGCGTGCGGCTTCGATGGCGGCCTTGACCGCGTCGCGCGCGGCGTGCGTAGGAATGCGCTCGGTATGCTCGTCCGACGGAGCCAGCCCCAGCGGCACCCCCGGGCGGTTGGCGAAATCCTCGGGGCGCAGCGGCTGCACCGGTTGGGTGCGCTCGTCGACCATCAGGGGCAGCGGCGGCACAGGCTGGGTGATCTCGCTTGCCGGACGCTGCGGTGCACCGGGCACCCGCACGCTGACGGCGGTGTCGTCGTCGAACAGGCTGGCCATCGAGTCGCCCGGGCGCAGCGCCGGCAGATCCTGCGGCGTGTCGGCCATCGCGGCGTCCAGCTCCCAGGTAGCTGGCGGATCGGCCTCGACCACCTGCAGCAGCAACACGGTCACGTTGTCGCGGCCGCCGCCGTCCAGGGCAAGCTGGACCAGGCGCTGGCCCGCGGCCTCCAGGTTGTCGGCGGCGCCGGCCATCACCTCGGCGATGACGTCGTCGTCGACCATGTCGCAGAGACCGTCGGTACACAGCAAGTAGATGTCGCCAGCCAGGTACTCCTGGACCTGCAGCTCCGGCTCCACGGCGTCGCGCAGGCCAACCGCGCGCACGATGACGTTCTTGCCGGCAAACGTGCGAATCTGCTGGGCGGACATCGGCCGGGTGCGGATGTAGTGGTTGAGCAGGCTGTGATCGTCGGTCAGCTGGTCGAATTCGCCTGCGCGAAACCGGTAGATACGGCTGTCGCCGACGTGGCCCAACCCCAGCCGCTGCGGCCCGGCCAGCACCGCCACCACCGTGGTGCCCATGCCCTTGTGCAGCGGATTGGCCTGGGCGGCGGCAAAAACCTCGTGGTTGGCGGCGCGGATGGCGGCATCCAGAGCGCGCGTCTCCTCGCTGGGTTGACTCAGACTCTCCAGCGGCCAGCGAAAATCGGCGCGGTAGCGGTCCGTCACCAGATAGCGCACCAGCGTGTCGGCCGCGATCTGACTCGCCAGTTCGCCCGAGGCGTGCCCGCCCATGCCATCGCACACGACAAACACGCCGGCATGGGGCGCAACCCGGTACGAATCCTCGTTGTTCTTGCGCTCCCGGCCGACATTGGTCTCGCCGTAGTGCAGCACCTTGAACATCAGCGAACCTCGGTCGACGGGCCGCGACCGTGCTTGGTAGTGCTGCAATAGCAGCGCCAGCGTTTGGCGTCAACCGTGGTCACGGGTCCAACCACAGCCAACGCTGAGCCTATCCCTCAGCCTCGGCGATCCCGCGGCGAACTAGCCGTGCACCGGCAAGCCCAGGCGGGCCAGCTCGACGGCGAGCGCATCGCGGGTTGCGGCGGTGGCGTCAATGAGCGGCAGGCGGGCTACCGGCTCCATGATGCCCAGCAGATGCATCGCCATCTTGGCCGGCTGCGGATTCGGCTCCGAAAACAGCAACTTGATGAGCGGCAACAGGCGCACCTGACCGCGCCCGGCCTCAGCTACCCGGCCGGCGGCAAAGTCGTTCCACAGCGCCGACGTCAGCGCCGGAGCCACGTTGCTGACCACGCTGATCACGCCGCGACCGCCCACAGCGTAGGTCGGCACGCACAGCGCGTCCTCGCCGGACAGGATCGGGAACGTGCCGGCGGTGCGCATCACGATTTCCTGCACCTGTTCTAGCGAGCCGGCTGCCTCTTTCAGGGCGACGATGTTGCGGTGCTTGGCCAGCTCGGCGACCGAGGCCGGCAGCAGGTTCACGCCGGTGCGGCCGGGCACGTTGTACAGCACCACCGGCTTGCTGGAGTGGTCGGCCACCTGAGAGAAGTGAGCAATCATGCCCGCTTGCGTGGGCTTGTTGTAGTACGGCGTCACGACCAGAACGCCGTCGACGCCCAGGCTGCAGGCCTTGTGGGTGGTGGCCAGGGTCTTCTTGGTGCTGTTGCTGCCGGTGCCGGCGATGACGGGCACGCGGCCGCCGGCGAACTGCACCGTGCTGCCCACGACCAGCTCGTACTCGGCGTCGTCCAAGGTGCTGGCCTCGCCGGTCGTGCCGCACACCACCAGGCCGTCGACGCCGCCGGCGATTTGCTGCTCGACCAAGCGCCGCAGCGCCGGCAGGTCTACGCTGCGCTCGGCGTCGGCGCAGAACGGAGTCACGATCGCAGTAAAGGTACCTTGCGGAATGAACTTGGCCATCGGGGCCTCCCAGAAAATGCGTAGCGTTTTGACGTGTTGGATGGCGACGGCGCGCCGGCGATCAGCGGCGGCGCTTGGCGATGCGCTGCAGCGAGGCTTCGATGGCGTCGCGCACGGCCAGTTCGCTCTCGCGCGCCAACTGGTCTTCTAGAATCGCGGGCACGCGCCGGTCGTCCAGATCGCCGAGCGCAAACGCAGAAGCCTCGCGGATATACACATTCTTGTGCAGCAGGTGTTCGCTCAGCACCGGCAGCGCGTCCACGCCAAAGCCGATCGCCAGGGCGCGCAACACCACCCGCACGGTGCCCACCGAGGCCCCGCGGGCACGCAGGGCCTCCATCAAGACCGCGCGGCTGGCGGTAGTGGGAAAGTACTGCAGCCACGCCAGTGCCCGCTGGCGGATCGCCACCTCGGCGCCCGCCGCAGTCGCCTGCTCAATCAGGATGGCGTGCACGTCGGGCCCCAGCCGCGCCAGCGCCGGTCCGTCGACTTGGGGGTGCGGCGCGCGCAAAAGCTGGAGCAGCGCGGCGGTTTGCGCATCGCGACTGGGGCGCTCGTCGGCCTGGGCCGGCGCGGCCACGGCCAACAGCAGCAGCAGCGCCAAGCTCAGCAGGCGGCGGAAGGGGACCAGGGGGCCAAGTTGGGGCATCGGGGCGGTCCTTTGGGTCGGTGGCGGCACGCGGCGCGCCGTCGCAGCAGTGTAGCGTGCCTTGGCCGGGCTTGCCACCGCAGCGGCCGCAGGTCCGCAAATGCCTAAGACTAGGGCAGTTCGTCGGTGACGGTGGCGGGCTTCGCGGGGCCGGCGGCGGGAGCGGTCGACTGGCGCTGCACCTCGGCGCGCAGCCGGCGGTCGGTCAAGTCCACGGTGAAGTAAGCGATCTCCTTGTACTGCTTGGCGGACTCGGGGCTCAGCTGGTCCTTGGCAACCATCGCGTCGACTTCCGCCATGAACTTGAGGACATCGGCCGCAGCCACCGCCAGATCGCGCACCGTGACCGGCGGCGCCAGCTCCACGTACTGGGCAGCGTCGGTCTCGTCCGTGCAGGTCTGCAGCGCCGAGCGGGCGCCGTGGCTGGCCAGAGCCTTGAGCCCGGCCACCGCCACAACCTTGCCGACCGGGTTGCGCGCCGCCAGACCCGCCAGCAGGGCCGACTCGGCGTCGCCGCCCAAAGGAGCAATGAAGTCGCGGGCCAGCAGCGCCATCGCCCGCTTGGGGTCGATGGTGCGGAAGGCCGGCTGCCGGTAATGGTCGTCGCTCGCCAGGTCGGCCAGGACGCGGCGCAGGCCGGCGACTTCCCGGTAAGTGATCAGCTTTTCGGCGGCGTACCAGCGGTCGTCGGCATTGCGCATGGCCAGCAGGTTCTCGAAGTGGCCTTCGACCTTGCTGAACTGCTCCTTCAGGGCAACCTTGCCGTCCTTGCCGGGGCTGGCCAACGCTTCAGCGAGTTGGCGCAGCGTGGTCATGGCCGCGGCGGTAGTGGCCTTGCGGGCCGGGTCGTCCGAGCGCTCGTGCGCGGCGTGGACGTCGAGCAGGAGCACCAGCGCGTCGATGTTTGGCTGGCTACCCAAGATCGCCAGATCCTGGGCAGTTGGCACACCTCCGCGGGTGAACAAGCGGCGATAGCCCCGCACCAGGGCGCGCTGCGCGTCTGGAGTACCAGCAGTGTTCAGGGCTTGCGCAGCCTCCAGTCGGCGGACGTCGGCCGCGAGCCACTGCTCCAGCGCGTCGGGGGCGGCCGCCCCCAGGTGGGCGACGTCGCCGGGGTCGAGCCGGCCCTCGGCCAGGGTGCGGATCTCGTCGGCGGACTTGCCGGCGTCCACGCCCGCAAAGGCCCATTGCGCAACGGCAGCCAGCACTTGCGCGCTGACCGGCCCGTCCAGGTCGCGGTCGCCGCTCGTCTGGGTGACGGCCATCGCCATCAGCACGGCGTGGGCGTGGTGCTGCACCTTGGCGTCGGGATCGGCCAGAGACTTCTGGAGCTCGGCCGCCAGGGCCGGTGCCAGCGCGGCCTTCCAGTCGCCGCTGGGCCGACCCGCGGCAGGAACCTGGGCAAAAACCGGCCCGCGCGCCGCCGCCGCTAGCGCTTGGGCGCGAAAGCCCAAGTTGTGCTGGGCATCCACGGCAAAGCGGCCCGCGGCGACCAGCCCCGGGGCCGCCTTGGCCCACGCGGCGAAAGCCTGGGCGCGACCGCGGTCGCCCATCTCGTCGTCGCGGCCGAGCAACACTGCAACCTGCAGGCCCTGCTCGCTCTCCTGGACGATGCGCCGACAGGCCGCGTCGATGCCCGGCCGCATTTGCGCCAGCGGCCCAACCAGCACCGATGCCCGCCCGCCAGCGGCGATCGCCGAGACGGTCGCCTCGACGACTTGGTCACCCGTGACATTCTGTAGCGTGTCTGCGTAGTTCTGCCACACGTCCCGGTCCAGGCCGTAGAGTGCCTCGGCGGCGAGGAATTCGGCGAGCTGATCCGGGGCGGCCAGGGCCAGCGCGAACTGGCCCGCCAAATAGCGCGTCGCATCGGCCAGTTCACCGGCCTGGGGCGGCTCGCGGCGGGCGCGGAGCACGTGCTC
>JACRCU010000392.1 GCA_016218865.1 Deltaproteobacteria bacterium
ACCGTGGATGCGGGCTGCCGCAGGGGTTTGGGGGCGGCGCGCCCCCGAGTGACGACTTAAGTGTGCGACAGGGCTTCGACGGGTCGCAGCAGCGCCGCGCGCCAGGCCGGGTACACCGCCGCGATGGTCGCCCCGCCGCAGGCCAGCAGCACCACCAGCAGCGACTCGTGCCAGGTCACGAAGGGGTGCAGGTGCAGCAACCCGCCGCCGGGCGCGGTGAATTCGATGCCGCGCTGGCCCAGGGTCCGCACGATCAGCGTCCCTCCCGCCAGCCCGGGCACCGCCGCCGCCGCAGCGATGATGGCGGCTTCGGCCAAAATCAGCAGGACGATCTCGGACCTGCGCAGGCCCAGCGCCAGCATCACGCCGATCTCGCGGGTGCGCTCGAGCACGCTCATCAGCATGGTGTTCACGATGCCGAGCAGCGCCACCACCATCAAGATCGCCGTGACGATGCCCAGCACCCGGTCCTGCAGGGCGGTCGCCTCGGCCACCGTGCGCGCCAGCTCCTTCCAGGTGGCGATCTCGTAGTCCTTGCCCAGCACCGCCTGCAATCGGTCGCGGACCGCGTCGACCTGGGTGATGTCGTGCACCGACACCGCCAGCTCGGTGGCCTTGCCCTCCATCCGCAACAGCTCTTGCGCGTGGCGCAGTTGCAGCACACCCAGGCGCGTCTCCATGCCCGGCGAGCCCGGCAGGCCGTTCAGCCCCACCACGTGGGTGTCCACGGCGTTCAGGCTGCCGTCGCGGTCGTTGCTCAGCACCGCCACCCGCCCGGCGTCGCCCGCGTCGATCTTGGCGCCCAGCCGCCGCGCCAGCTCGGCCGACAGCACCAGCCCGTCCTTCTCGTCGGGCTTCATCAGCCGCCCCGCGGTCAGGCGATCCGGCCGCAGCGGGCACACTTGCGCCTCGGCCGCGGGGTCGATCGCCGTCAGCAGCGAAAACGTGGTCTGCTCGCCCACCGACACCAGCGCGCCAAAGGCGATGCGCGGCGCCACGGCCTGCACGCCTTCTACCGCGCGCACCTTGTCCAAGAACGCCTGATCCGCGGCAAAGTCCAGGTCCAGCGGCGTGCCGATGATCTTGGCCAGGTAGCCGGCGCGGTGGATCTGGATCGCGCCGATCTGCGAGGCAATTGCCTCTTGCCGCAGCGCCTGTTGCAGGCCGTTCAGCGCCCCGCGCAGCGAAGTGACCGCCAGCACGCCGAGCAGCACCGAGAAGCCGGCCAGCAGCGCCCGGCGCTTGTTGTGGCCGATGTTGCGCGCGGCCAGCTGGATCAGCCGCACCACCAGCCGGAATTTCGAGGTCGACGGGACGGTGGCGGCGGGCTCGGACAACGGGACCCCTTGTGTCAGCATGGGACTACGGCTGGGTTTTCGTCGGCTCGGCCGGCAACGGCGCGGCGGGCAGCAGCGGATTCACGGCAGCCTGGAAGTCCTCGGCATCGGGGCCGACCAGCCGCCGCAGCAGCTTGCCATCTTGACCGAACACGTCGATGACCGGCAAGCCCGGCGCATCCGGCAGGAATTTCGCCCACTCCGGCGGCTCCCAGGCGGTCGCATCCACGCGCGCCACCGCGACCTGCGGGTGCTCCTTGGCGTAGTCCTCTAGCCGCGGGCCCAGCTTCATGCACGGCGCGCACCAGGTGGCCCAGTAGTCCACCAGGGTGATCTTGCCCGGCACGACCAATGCCGCGATCTCGGGCACTTGCGCAGGCTTGCCGATCACGGCGGTCGACGGCGGCGGCGGCGGGGCCGGCTTGGCGCCAAAGCCAAGCGAGCCCGAGATGGTCACGAAAACCGCGGTATTCTGCACCGCTTGCTGGCCGTTGACGTACTCGTACAGCGGCTGGCGGGCCGCCAGCGTGACGGTGGTGCCCTCGATCGGCGTGGAGCTGAGGCTGGGCGTCAGGTACAGGGCGGTGCCGCCGCCGTTGGGATAGGCGATGCGCTCGCCGTTCTCGGGCGACAGGTAGGTGGCGTCGCCGCGATGCTGCAGGTCGGCGCTGGCGGCCACGCTCAAGTACTTGTCGATGATGGTGAAGCGCGCGCCCAGGCTGCCGCGCATCTCGGAACCCCAGCCGAAGCCGTCGACCGCGTTGCCGAGCGGCTGGCGATACTGGGCGTTGCCGTAGAACATCAAGCGGCTCAGCGCGCTGTAGCTGGCGTCCACGTCGCCGATCAGCCACCACACGCCGCGGCCGATCGACACGTCGCGGTTGCCGGTGGCGTTCGGGTCGGTTTGGCCGGCGATGTAGGTCTTGGAAACCCCGGGCGCAGCCAAGTACTTTCCGGTATTGGCCACCACGCCAAAGGTCGCACCCAGCCGCGGCCCGCCCAGGTCCAAGGCCTGCGACAGATCCTGTCGCACCCGCACCTCGGTGTCGGCCAGGCCGCTCTCTGTCACGCCCAAGGTGTTGTTGTTCTTGAATTGGATGAAGTTGTCGTCGCGCCACAGGCTGACCCACGGCACGATCACGGTGAGGCCCGTGCCCCACGGCGAATCCACCCCGGCAGTCAGAGTGACGAGGTGCATCTTGACCTGCAATTGCAGGTAGTTTTGCACGTCGCTGGGCGGGCCGTTGTACGGCACCTTCTCCGAGCCCTCTTTGAGGGTGTCGATGGTGGAGTAGTAGTACAGCAAGCCGGCGCGCGCCCGCCATTGGCCCAGGCCGGCACCGCTATCACTCGACAGGTTCAGGGCGTCTCCCACCGGGAGCGACGGATTGGTTCAAGTCGCGCACTGGGCCCAAGCCGGCCCAGCGCTTCCCAAAACCACCATCGCCACGGTGAGCGCCCAGACGTGGCGCAACATTCTAGTATCCTTGACTTACTTGAAGTAGGGGGCGAGGGTCGAGGCCATGCCGCCGGCCGGAGCCCCGTTGAACTTCTTGAGAATTTTGAAGGTCTTGGCGTCGATGATCATGTTCAGCGGCGTGGAGCCCGCGGTGTTGATGGGCGAGACCGACTTGTCGAAGTCGACGCCGGTGGCGCCCACGCCGCCCAGCTTCTTGATCCAGTTGCGCGCGAGATCCAGCTTGGCCGGGGTGTTCTGGGTGGCGCCGTCGAAAAGCACTTGGTAGATGCCCAGCTTGGGATAGGTCTTGAGCAGCTGCTTGAAGCCGGTGGTCTCTTGCTGGCAAGGGCCGCACCAGCCGGCGGCGACGTTGAACAGGATGACCTTGAAGTCGTTGTTGGCGGCGTACTCGCTGAACTTGATGCGCTTGGCGGGCTCGCCGGCGCCGTCGGCCGTGGTCAAGATGCTGCCGTCGCCGTCGGTGTCGGTGTAGCCGACCATCGCGAAGTCCGTAAAGATATCGTTAGTTTCCATGGTGCCGTGCAGCGACGGCACGCACTTGGGCTGCTTCTGGTCGGCCGGCACGCACTGCTTGGGCACGCCGGCGCTGGTGGACAGCTGCTCGCACGAGTAGCCCTCTGGGCAGGAGTTGCTGTCGCAGGGCGCGGAGCAGAACTGCTCGCCCGAGTAGGTAAAGGTCAGGCAGAAGCCGCCCTCGCCGCAGGC
>JACRCU010000387.1 GCA_016218865.1 Deltaproteobacteria bacterium
GCGGCCCCGTCAGGTGCGCCGGCTGTTTCCCCAGGTCATCGAAGTCGGCATCGCCTTTGGAGTTGTCCGGGTGCGCCTGCCCGACGAACTCGGCACGATGCACGAGGTCGAGGTCGCGACTTTTCGCGCCGACGGCGAGTACCTGGACGGCCGGCGCCCCGAGTCGGTGCGCTTCACGGACGCCGAACAGGACGTCTTGCGGCGCGACTTCACCATCAACGGCCTGCTCCTGGACCCGCTCCGCGACCGCTCCACCGGAATGGTGGTCGACTGGGTCGGCGGGATGGAGGATCTGCGCCTGGGCCGGCTGCGGGCGATCGGCGATGCCCGCCTGCGCTTTGGCGAAGATGCGCTGCGGCTGCTGCGGGCGCCGCGCTTTGCCGCGCGCTTTGGCCTGCACATCGAGGAGTCGACGCGTCTGGCCATCGTAGAGCTGGCGCCAACCTTGCGGCGGGTGGCGGCCGAGCGCATCACCACCGAGGTGGGGTTGATGTTGACGGCGCCCTCGGCGCGGCTAGCGATCGAGCTGCTGCAGGGGCTGGGCCTGTGCGACGCGCTGTGGCCGACCCTGAGCGCCGCCCCCCACCACTGGCCGCAAGTTGCCGAGCGCGCAGAGCGCTTGCGCGCCACCGGCGGCGTGGACCTGCCGCTGGCGCTGGCCAACCTGGCCTACGGCGTTGCGGGCTGGCTGGCGTCGAGTGAGTGCGAGACCTCGCTGCGGCTGTCCAGGGCCGAGCGGAACCTAGCCCTGGCCATCCACGCGGCGGCGCAGTGGGTCGAGCCCCTGGGCCCGCCGCGGCCGGGTCCGTGGCACGCCGAGGAAGCGCGCTGGCTGCGGCGGAGCGAGGCGGACGCGGCGCTGCGCCTATGCCAAGCCGCCGAGCCGGATGGTCCGTACGCGGCCTGGCGCACACACCTGGCGGCCGCGGATCCGCAGTGGTTGTGGCCACAACATCCTGTGACGGGTGACGAATTGCAGCGGCACGGCCACCGACCCGGGCCGCACTTCAAGATCGCGCTGGCCGCAGCCGAAGCGGTGCAGTTGGAAGGGGGCGGCCGCGCTCAGGCGCTGGATGCCGCCGAGCTAGCGCTTGCGCGCCAAGGTCAGGCTTGAGATCGGCTTGCGCTGGCTGGGTTTCTGGACACCCGCCCCGACCGGACACTGGCTGCACTTGGGCGCGGGCGACCACAGCCGGCGCGCCAGCAGCCCGGCCGCGGCGGCGACCACGGCGAGCGCGGCGATGGCATCCCAAGTCATGAATACCCCAGGAGTTTGCCGATCTGGTACACGCCCAGGCTGGCGAGCCACGCGGCGGCGTTGAGGTAGCTCAGGGCGAACAGCGCCCAGCGCCAGCTGCCCGACTCGCGGGCGATGGTGGCCAGGGTGTTCAAACACTGCATCGCGATGGCAAAAAACACCATCAGCGACAAGCCAGACAGCGGAGTGAGCGCGCCGGCGCCGGCCATCGAGCGGCCCACGTCGGCGGCAAAGCGATCGTCGACATCGGCCTGCGAGCCCTTGCCGTAGACCTGCGCCATCACCGGCACCAGCACTTCGCGCGCGGCAAACGAGCCGACGAGGCCGATGCCGATGCGCCAGTCGAAGCCCAAGGGCTTGATGACCGGCTCGATCCAATGGCCGATGCGGCCGGCGGCGCTCTGCTGCAGGTGCACCTGCGCGTCGCGGGCCTCGATGGCGGCCAGCGCCGCTTGCTGGGCCTCGCCCTGCAGGTGCTGGGCGGCGACCTGCGCCTCCAGGCTGGCGCGCTCGGCCGGGTCCAGGCCGTGGCGGGGGAACGTCATCAAACCCCACAACACCACAGACAAAAGCACGATGGTGGTGCCGGTCGTGACCACGAAGTCGCGACCGCGATCCCACAGCACCCGGGCGATGTTCGACGGCCGCGGCAGCCGATAGGGCGGCATCTCGAGCAGCAGCGGCGCGCCCGCCCCCGGCACCAGCGTGCGCCGGAAGATCGCCGCCGCCACCAGCGCCAGGACAAAGCCGAGCAAGTACATGCCCGTCACGATCAGGCCGCCCAGCGACAGCACGCCCAGGATCGGCGCGGTCCCGGCAAACACCGCCGCCGTGACAAGGGTATACACGGGCAGGCGCGCCGAGCAGGACATCAGCGGGGCAATGAGGATGGTGAGCAGGCGGTCGCGCGGATCGCTCATGGTGCGGGTGGCCAGGATGCCGGGCACCGCGCAGGCGTGGCTGGACAGCAGCGGCACGAACGCCTTGCCCGGCAGCCCGACCCGCGCCATCAGCCGGTCGGCCAGGAAGGCCGCGCGCGCCAGGTAGCCGCTGTCTTCCAATAGGGCAATCCCCAAGAAAAGAATCAGGATCTGCGGCAGGAACACCAGAGTGCCGCCGATGCCGACCAGCACGCCGTCGATCAATACCGCCCGCAGCAGGTTGTCTGGCAAGTAGGCGCGCGCGGCCGAGGCCAGCGTATCCATCAGCGCCGACACGCCGTCGGCCAGCGGCTGCGCCCAGGCAAAAACCGCCTGGAAAAGCCCGGCCATGGCGACCACGAAC
>JACRCU010000393.1 GCA_016218865.1 Deltaproteobacteria bacterium
GGCGGGAGACTGTTTCAGTCACCGCGGGGTCCCCTGCTTGCGCCGCAGATGTGAGGGTCACATTGAGCCCATCGAAGGTTGGCGCATCGGTCGGCGCACCCAACCCCATGCTGCTTTGCGGCCAAAAAGCGGGCCAGGCAGCAAGCAAGAGTCCAAGAACCTGCCGACCTTGGCCCGCGATCCCTTGGCCAAGCTGGTTTGGCCCACCGCCCACGTTGTGTACGGTCTCCGACCCTACCAGGAACCAAGCAAAGTTCGCAATACCGGTGTTGTGGTGGGTGGCAAGCGCTGGCTCAGCCTGGGCCACCTTTAGGGCGTAGTCTTGCCACAAGCGCGGTTGCTTGGCCTTGCAGGGCGGTGCAGTCACGGGCGGCAAGCACTCTTGGTTATTGGCAAAGCTAGGCATCCCATCGCACCCCGGCCAGCAGGCACTTCGGTAGGTCGCACAGGTCGTGCTATCGCCCACATACCAGTTCTGCGTGTCGACGGCCAGCGCCAAACCGTCACTGACTGCTTCGTGCAGCACCGAGGGCTGGCCGGCGGCAAGCGTACCTTCGTGTACACCAAATCCATGGCCGGCGAGCCAAAGGTGTCCAAATTCATGCGTCATTACATCAAGTGCAGCGTTGGCGTCACTGCTCATCAGGATGGCCCCCTTCACCGCAGGCAACGCCGCATTACAGGCCACCGAGTTGCCGGCAACTGCCGTCGGTCGAAAAGCTATCGCGCAGAACTGCTTGTCGACCCTCCCGCGACACTCTGACAAGTTCGCACCGCACGCGAGGTCACCCGGAAGCGTACTCGACGGCATAGGGCAAGGTAGCGTCTCGCCAGAACCCGTTCCGCTGCTTGGGGCCACCAGCAAGGGTGCTGGCGCACTTCCAGCAACACCTGGCTCGTAGTCCGTAATCCCAAATGATGCCAAAGCGAGTCGCATTGCGACGGCGTTGTTGCGGCCCAGAAACACCAGAGGCGACGAAACGTCCATGCAAGTACCAGTCGCCCCAGGCTGGCAGTCAGGAGGCGAGCCACTGTCGCTCTTGCAGCACTGCGGGGGCCCGATCTCGGGCAAGACCCACGCTTTCAGACCGGGGTCCGCGCACTGAACTGGCGTCAGGGCGTTTTGGTTGCACTCATGGTCGTTGGTCGTATGACCGGATGCTCGGGTCGTTACGACCGCATCGAACGCGACTGCCAGGGCTTGCTCGACCGGCAACTCAGCGTCCGTATCGGCCCGACGCCACGGACCCAGCCCGCCCGGACCACTCCGAGCCAGAGTCCAGCCTGTGGAGGGCTTGCCAGCCGGTAGCCAGACACGCAGCGCGCCGTCCTGCAGTGACTGAAGGGACTCGAAATCCAAAGCCAGTGACATGTTGACCTGTGAAATGCGCGCACGGGCGTACCGAATTCGCCCCTGATCGTCGACATGCACCACGAGCCCATCGCCTGCGACGAGCACGCCCAGATGTTGGCGACCCCAGCGCAGAACCCACCTTGCCTGAGCAAACATGGCTTTCTCGGTAGGCCCCTGGCGAACAAGCTGATCCTCATTCGGCCGGATACCAATGGCTGGTCCCAGGGACTCCTCGATGGCTAGTGCCCACGCTGCCGCTGGCCCAAGGGGATCGTGCGAGCCGACGGGCCACGCAAGGTCGGCTCCTGTGAGTGCGACTAGGTCGCCAACATCTGACAATTCGGCTACAACGTCGACGCTCATGGCGGCCTTGCCCACCTCCTTCGCCGACGTAGTCGTCGCCTTGCGCGCAGCATGTTGGGCCGCCGTCAAGGGCGCAAACTTGGCTTGCGCATTGTGCGACCGTCTGCGTCGGTCCACGGATCGGCCGTCTTCCAAGAGCCGGGTGCTGACTGCAAGCCCTTTGGGCCAGGTTCTGCACCCACCGGACATGGCAGTGCGAGAATAGCGCCAGCGACGGTTACGGCCCGCGCAGCACGAGAAAAAGTCTCGAGAGAGAAAGAGTTACGGGCCTGCATGTGCTTTGACCTCAGGTGGGGGGCGGAGCCCAGACTCGGCTGAGCATGCTCTCACGAGCCAGGGCCGTCAATTGGCTGTTGCGAGGGCCAAGTGCCATCCGCGATCTCGCTTTGTTTCTGACCTGCACGCCGCCCAGCTCTCGCCCCTGCAGCGCACCGCCAACCTGAGCGACGACGAGCTGTTGCGGCTGTGGCACAAGACCCGCGAGGTGCTGCTGCGTTGGCGCGACCGCCTGCAGGCCGAGGCCGCGGGCGGTCTTCCCGAACACGCGACTGCCTTTCGGCCCGAGATGGCGGTGCACGGCAAGTTCGGCCAGCCGTGCCCGGTGTGCGCCGCGCCGGTCCAGCGCATCGTTTACGCCGACAACGAGTGCAACTACTGCGCGCGCTGCCAGACCGGTGGGCGGCTGCTGTCGGATCGGGCCCTGGCGCAGCTGTTGAAGGACAGTTGGCCCAAGTACTTGGACTGACGCCCGCTTGCACGCTCGACCCAAAACTCCTACCGTGAGCCCTGGTTGGCCCCGCGCCGGCCGCGGCGGTTCACCGTGAATTTCAGCATGTCGGCCATCGCCACCGGCGTCATCGCAGGCGGCGTGGGCTACGTCTACTTCTCGTTCGGCAAGAAGATGGCCCGGCCGGTGTTCATCGCCGCTGGGATCGGCCTGATGGTGTTTCCATACTTCGTCGACAGCATCGTCGTCTCCGTGCTGGTAGGCGCCGGGCTGGCGGCGCTGCCGTTTGTGGTCAAGATCTAGCGAGTTTTTGGCGGCATGAATTCGGCTCCCCTGCAACTCAGTGGCAAGCGCGCGGCGGTGCTGTTCGTGGCCGGCGGCGTGGGCGGCGCGCTGTGCGACCAGATCCACGTGCAGGGCGGTGTGCTGGCCTATTCCCGTCCCGACTTGCTTGGTCAGGCCTGGTGGGTCGGGCCGCTGTTCGGTATGGCGACGCTGGTGATGTACGTGGCGACGTGGGTGTGGGTCGGCCGCAGCGAGCGCGCCCAACCCGGCCCCGTGACCCGCCGCGACCTGCTGCTGCACAGTGCGTGGTTCGTGGGCGCCTACCTCGCCTCGGCGCTGCTGCAGCACCAACCGCGGCTGCTGGCGCTGGTCTATCTGCTGCTGTTCCTGCGGCGGCTCCTGCGCCGGCGCGACGCGGTCTGGCAGGTGCTCAATGGCGTGGGCTTGGCGGTCGGCGGGACGTCGTTCGAGGCGGTGTTGGCCTCGACCGGTGCCTTCCACTACCAGCATCCGGACTTGTGGACCGTGCCGCTGTGGCTGCCCGGCGTCTACCTGCACGGCGCGCCGCTGGCGATGGCGGTGTTGCGGCGGCTGCGCCAGAGCGATGCTGGAAAAATGACTGTATAAACGTTTATAAGGTCATTTTTCCCACAGGTGTCAGCCACGGCGGTCCGCAAGCCGGCAAAAGTCAATCCAAATTGGGCAACAGCGGATCGATGGCCGGGCCACCGCCGGTGTCCACTCCGCCTGGGCGGCTTGGGTCCGCCAGGATCGGAATGGCTCCGCGTTGCCGGGGCGGCGTGGAGCGGCTGGACTGAGTGCCGGCGCAACGGCGCCTACTCGAACACGAAGGTGCCCGCGTTGCCGGCCTGGCCGTTGAACGACTCTTGCAGCGTGCCCTTGCCGGCGGCGGTGAAGACCAGGTCGTAGCGGTCCTTGCCTTGCACATCGAAGATCAGCACCGCGCTGGTGCCGCCTTTCTTTTCCCAGGTATACGGTGCATCCATGCCCAGGGTGACGCCCTTGGCGACGGTGGCGCTGGTGAACTCCCAGACGTTGCTGGGGCCGGGCGGGTTCTCGCTGAGGGTGACCTTCTTGCCGACGACGCTGGCGTAGGCCCAGTCGGTCCCCGCGGTCTCGTTGCCGCTGGCCAAGGTGTCGACGTTGCTGGACGTGGTGTCGCCCAGGCCGGCCTTGCCGTCGCTCAGGCTGCCCGAGTCGGTGGTCGAGCTGACGCCGCCGGCCGAGCTGCCGCTGCTGCTGCCGCAGGCGCCAAAGGAAACCGTCAAAATCGCAAACAAGACGACAGGAATCGTGCGCATGGCCACCTCCGCCCTGGACGCGCGCCACCGCCGACGGGGCGCCGGGACCAGGCAAGTTTGCCAGCATCGTGCGCCGCGCGGCATGGAGCGTCAAGCTCGGGCAGCGCCACGGAAAAGGCGGATCTGTCGCTAGTACTTGGTGACCAAGTCGTACACGGACTTGGCGTCGTTGCAGCCGCTCGCGAAGATGCAGCCGGTCACGTTCTGGCTATCTTCCTTGCCTTGCCACTTCAGCGTGAAGCTGATGCCGACGTCGGTGGGCGGCGGCGGGCAGGTAAAGCCGTTGGCCATCTGGTTCGTGAAGATCGGATTGCCGATGAAGTACTTGAGCCCGCCGAATTCCGCGGCGTCCATCTTGGCTTGCGAGGCCACGCCAGCCATCGACTTGGCGATGTTGCCGCTGGCGTCCAGGGTCCACGACCAGCTGCACACCATGTCGGGCGGGCAGGGGCCGGCGCCCTTGCTGATGGTGAAGGTGGACCAGTCCAGCGTGGCGGGCGACGAGTCGGTCAGGTCCCATTTGCAGCCTGCCGTGTCGCTGGGCACATCGGGTGCAACGTCGGCCACCGCGTCGGCCACGGTGTCGGCAACTGTGTCAGCAGCTGTGTCAGCAACTGCATCGGCGGCCGCATCGCTCGCGTCCGCGCCCGCCGTGTCCTGGCCGGTGCTGTCCAACACCGCAGAATCGTTGCCTGTGGCGTCCTGGGCAGCCGAGTCCGCATTGGCGGTGTCGGTGGTTGCAGCGTCCGTGGCGGTGTCGGCGGCCGCGTCGGTCGCCCCCAGCTCGCCCGCGGTGTCGCTGCTGGTCACGTCGGGATTGGCGGTGCTGGAGGGGGTGCTTTCGCAGGCGGCCAGGAGCAGCATCGTGCTGCAGAGCACCGCAAAGATGGACTTGTGCATCGCTGATTTCCTTGTCGCCCGGCCCCGACGTCCACCTTAGGTGGCGGGGGTGGTTGTGTCAAACCTGGGCCCGGTGCGGCTGGCGCTCCCGGCCTGCGACACATGGCACCCTTGTGTCATCTGTCTGAATTTGCATGGGAAACTCTGCATACTCGCGGCTCGGCACCGCACTCCTTGCCCAGACGTCCGCGCCGGCTCCGCGTGCGGAACCCCTTGCCCACCCCCTGCCCCGTGCGCATACTGCAGGCGGGATCCACCCGCCGCCGTCGCGAGCTCGACATGCCGCAGCCCCCATCCCAAACCGAAACGCCGCAGCACCTTACCTGGTCCGACTACCAGCATTGGTCCGGCCCGCAGCGCTGGGAGCTGATCGACGGCCAGGCCCGCGCGATGAGCCCGGCGCCGGGAGTGCTGCACCAGGACGTGGTCCTGGAGATCGCCAGCCAAGCCAAGCAGTTCCTAGAGGACAAGCCCGGCCGCGCGTTCGTTGCGCCCCTCGACGTCCGTCTGCCACAGCACGACGAGGCCGACGAGCAGGTGGACACCGTGGTCCAGCCGGACGTGCTGGTGGTGTGCGACCCCAGCAAGCTGGACGAGCGCGGCGTTCGCGGGGCGCCGGACTGGGTGGTCGAGGTGATCAGCCCCGGTACGGCGGGGTACGACCAAGTGCGCAAGCGCCGGGTGTACGAGCGCGCTGGCGTCCGCGAGTTCTGGCTGGTGCACCCGCAGGACCGGCTCGCGATCCTGTACCGCCACGACGGCAAGGCGTTCGGCCGCCCCGATGTGCTGGAACTGGAGGGATCCAGCGAAGTTGCTGTGCTTCCGGGGCTGGTCATCGACTGGTCGCGGGTGGCGCGCTGGCTGCCGCCGCTGCCGGTGGTCGAAGACATGGGGCCGGTCGAGCGGATGTAGGCTCGCCGGCTACGGAAGCTGCTTGGTGCACACGCCCTTGGCACAGACGGTCTTCGGCTTGGGGTAGCAGTCCAGGCTGTAGAAACAGTAGTTGGCGAAGGGGCCCTCGAACCCGGTAGGTTGTGGGCACCACTTTTCAGTCAAGCCCGGCAGCGCGCTCGTCAAGTTTGCCTCGTGGCCCAGCCGAATCGCCACCGTGCACGGGCTGACGCAGCCCGGCAGAGCCACTTGGGTGCAGTCGCCGTCGCTGGCGCACGTACTGTGGCTGGCCAGCAGCGATGTCAAATCGGCGCTGTATCCGTCTAAAATTACACTACAATTCGCGCAACCGGCTGCTGTAATGAACTCGCCCAAACCACAGCCGTAGCTGCACATCGTGGGTTCGCTGCCGCAAACCATGTCGAATCCGGCAGCGCCGTCGCCATAGCACGCGAGCTTGGCTCCCGCTGTGCAAGTGCAGTCCGCCGTAAACTCGTGCTTGCAGCATCCTTGCGTGACGTAGTGGCAGGTCAGGTTCTTGCTGCAGATGGGGCCATGGGAGCCAAGGCCATCGCGCCAAGGTGGGCAGCTCGCGATCGGCGCGCTGGGGTCGACCCAGGCGCGGGCGGCCTGGCCTGGCTCGTCTTGGCACCCAGCCAGCAGCAGGGGCAGAAGGGCCACGAGTCCATGACGCACGAGCCACGCTCGCCTCCACGCGTCACCCGTTGCGGCACCGCGCTTTTCGGAATGCCATCGCCGACTTGGTGGCTCGTCCAAGTCCGGGCCTTTGGGGTCGCACCGCCCGTCCGCCGGAGAATGCCAGCGCCATCCGTTGCGCAGAGACTTCAAATGAACACGCCTGCTTGCGAGATTGGTCATGGAGGACTCGGAGGCGCCCGAAGGCAAAGTTAACCGGAGCGACTGAGCGGCGATTGTGCAGCGCAACAGCAAACCCCAGACCGCTCCACGGTAACTCACGGCTGTTTGCCTTGTCCACTTGGCGGCCCAGCCGCTGCGCCCACCGCAAGGGAGGGAGTTGAAGAAGCGTCAATTCCGTCACTCCTGCGCAGGCCGGGGATGCATGCCAACCTGCTGGAGCGCATGGGTTCCCGCCTTCGCGGGAATGACGATGAATGGGGCCCGTTCGCCACAACCCACCCTCGTGTCATCTCCGCGCCGCCACAGCGGAAACTCGCCTCAGCCGCAACCCGACACCCCCTGTCGCGTTGGGGTCGTCGGCACGTCGCGCCCCCTATGCTGTGACCGCCGTCGCTGGTAGCCTCGGCGCCCCACCGCCCGGCGAGGCCCCCGATGACGCGCCCGTTCCGCATGCTTCACACCGCCGATTGGCACATCGGCAAGACCTTGTTCGGACAGCCACTTTTGGACGACCAGCGCCATGTGCTGGACCAGCTGATCGGGCACGTCCGCACCGTCAAGCCCGATGTGGTGGTGATTGCCGGCGACATCTACGACCGCTCGGTGCCGCCGGCCGACGCCGTGGAGCTGCTGGACGCGACCCTGACTGCGCTGGTGGGCGGCCTGGCCACGCCGGTAGTGCTCATCGCCGGCAACCATGACGGGCCCGAGCGCCTGGGCTTCGGTGCCCACCTGCTGCAGCGGGCCGGGCTGACCGTGCGCGGGCCGGTGGACCTGCAGGCCGCGCCGATCCGCTTCGACAGCGCGGGGTTTCCGGTCGCGCTCTGTCCGCTGCCCTACGCCGAGCCGGCGACCGTGCGCACCCTGCTCGGCGACGGCGAACGCGGCGCGGTGCCCGACCATCAGGCGGCGCTGCAGGCGCAAATCCGTAGCGCGCAGGCCCAGCTTCGACCCGGCGAGGTCGCGGTGGCGGTGGCGCACGCCTTCGTGCAGGGCGGCCGCGTGGTGGACCACAGCGAGCAGGAGTACAGCGAGACCGAGCGCCAGCTGGCGGTGGGCGGCACGGCCGTGGTGGACCCCAGCGTTTTTGCGGGCTTTGCCTATGTGGCCTTGGGGCACCTGCACCAGCCGCAGAAGGTGGCGGCGGCGCGACCCGGCCTGCCCAGTGTGCGCTATAGCGGCTCGCTGCTGCAGTATTCGTTCGCCGAAGCCGACCAGGCACGGTCCGCGACGCTGGTCGAGCTGGCACCCGACGGTACCACCCAGACGACCGAGCTGCCGCTGCGGCCCCGCCGACCCCTGCGCACGGTCCGCGGCACGCTGGCCCAGCTGGTGGCGCAGGGGCAAAACGACCCGAATCGCCACGACTTCATCGCCGCCACCCTGACCGACCCGGGCATGCTCCTGGACCCGCTGGGACGGCTGCGCGAGGGCTATCCCAACGTGCTCCACATCGAGCGGCCACAGCTGCAGGGCGGCGACGGGGCGCTGCTGCAAGGCGACCACCGCCAGAGGCAACCCATCGATATCGTGCACGACTTTTGGCAGTCGGTGTGCGGCGAGGCCCTGCCGGAACCGGCGCGCGGCGTACTGGTGCCGCTGCTGGCCCAGCTGAGCCGCCGCGACGGAGGTGCCGCATGAGGCCGCTCCACCTGACCATACAGGCCTTTGGCCCGTTCGCCGAGCGCGAGAGCATCGACTTCACCCGCTTCCCCGAGCGGGCGCCGTTCACCATCAGCGGTCCGACCGGCGCGGGCAAGACCAGCGTGCTCGACGCGCTGTGCCTGGCGCTGTTCGGCGAGACCTCCGGCGGCGAGCGCAAGGCCGCGGAAACCCGCAGCCAGTACGCCGACGAGAAGCTGCCGACCGAGGTCCGGCTGGTGTTCGCCCTGGGGAGCAACCTGTGGCGCATCACCCGGCGGCCGGCGCGGCGGCTGGGCGAGCGGACCGAGGCGCAGTCGGTGCAGCTGGAACAGCAGATCGGCGCCGAGCAGTGGCAGCCCAGCGGCCAGCGCGTGGTCGAAGTCGACAACAAGATCCGCGAGTTGCTCGGCTTCGACGTGGAGCAGTTCCGCCAGGTGGTGGTGTTGCCGCAGGGGGCGTTCCGCCAGCTCCTCACCGCCAACAGCAGCCAGCGCGAGGGCATCCTCAAGCAGCTCTTTGGCACGCACCTGTACGAGAGGATTCAAAAAGCCCTGGGCGAGCAAGCCGATGCCTTGTACAGCGACTTCAAGACGCTGGCGACCAGGCGCCAGACCCTGCTGGCGGCGCAAAACGTGCAGAACCCTGCAGAGCTCCAACAGAAACAGGCCGACGCGGCGGCCAGCCTGGAGACCGCCCGCGCGCACACCACCGACGCCGCCGCGCAGCGAAAGCTGGCCGACGAGGCGCTGCAGGCCGGACAGGCGGCGGCGCAAGTCCTGCGCGAACGGGCGATCTCGGCACAGAAATTGGCGGACCACCAAGCCCAGGCCGACCAGCAGCGGCTGCGCGAGGACACCATGGCGGCGGCACGGCGGGCGCAGTTGGCAGCGGCCCAGGTCCAGCTGGCGGCGGCCGCAGCCGACCATCTTGCGAAGCTGCAGCGGCAAGCAGCGGCGGCCCAGGAGGCCTGCGATGGTCTGGTACCGAAGCTGGATCGTGCAACTGCGGAAGTGGCCGCGCAGCAAGCGCGCAAAGGCGAGCGCGAACAACATCTGGCCAAGGCGGCGCAACTCGAGGCGCTGAAGGACAAAGTCGCGGATCTGGAGACGGTGCGGAGTCGGGCCAGCCAACTGCGCCTGCAGCACGACACCGCCAAAGGCGCGGTGCAGGCCGGCCAGGGCAGGGTCAAGCAGCTCGCCGCAGACTTGCCCAAGGTCCAGGCCGAGTTTCAGCGCCTGCAGGCCTTGGCCGCCGGTCTGGCGAGCCAGCAAGCCGAAGTCGACAAGCTGGTGCGCGTCAAGAAGCTGCACGGCGAGGCGTTGGACGCCGCCACGGCGGTGCGGACGCGGCAGACCCAAGCCCAGGCCACAGCGGGCAAGCGCGACGCGGCGGTCGAGGCGGCGCGCGCAGCCCTGGGCCACTACGATACCTGCCACACGGACTGGGTAAACGGTCAGGCGGCGCGCCTGGCAGCGGAGCTGCGCGACGACCAGCCGTGCCCGGTGTGCGGCAGCCGCGAGCACCCGGCGCCGGCCCGGGCCACCGGCAAGCTGCCGAGCGACCAGGAGCTGGAGCAGCACAAGCAGAGCTACGAGCAGGCCCGGGCTGCTGCCGAGCGGTTGGCGCGCGAGGTGGCCGAAGCCGAGGCCCGCCGCGATGCCGCCCAGCTGGCGTTGGTCAAAGCCGAGCTGGCGCTGGCCGACGAGGCGCTGCCGCCCGAGCAGGCGACCGACGCCGCCCTCCGCCAAGCCCAGACCGCGGTGGCGCAGGCCGAAGCCGCGCGTCGCCAGCTGGATGCGACCCAGACCGGCGTGAGCGCACTGCAAACCCAGTTGGACCAGGCCCGGGCCGACCTTGCGCAAGCCGAGACCGGCGCTGCGGATCTCGCCACCCGATCCGCCGCGGCCCC
>JACRCU010000390.1 GCA_016218865.1 Deltaproteobacteria bacterium
CCCCCGCGAGATTCTGCGGCGGCGCGCGGCCTTCATCCGCACGTCGCTGCTGGGGGTGGGCGTGCTGGCGTCGCTGACCGACTGTGGGGCGGATGCCTGCCTGTCGATGGTCGCGGCCGTCGACACCAGCGACGCCGATGCGGCCGTCTCCGAGGTGCAAGTCTGCCTGACGCAAGACATTCCCGACACGCCGGACGCCGCCGACAGCAGCGACGGCGCAGACGACACGCCACAGATCTGCCTGTCGCCGCGCGACCCGGATGCGTTCGACACGAGCCCCGACGTGTGTCTGAGCGATGTGGGCAGCCTGCCGGACGCCGACGACGCCCTGGACGACGCCCCGCAAGTCTGCTTGAAGATTGCCCCGGATGCCGTGGACGACGCCCCGCAGATCTGCCTGTCGCCGCCCGCTCCCGACGCAAGCGAACCGGGCTAGCGTATGACCCGGCCAGCGCCGCGCGTCCTGCTGGTGTCGCCCGGCTGCAGCTTTGCCGCGGACGGCAGCTTTGGCGTGCCGCACCTGGTCTCGCTTGGCTCGTACCTGCGCGCCCACACCGCGGCCGACGTGCAAATCCTGGACCTGGATTGGGAAAACCGCCTACCGACGCCGCAGCCGCAGCAAGTGTTCGGCCGGCAGTGGGACGTGGTCGGCCTGTCGTGCTACAGCTCTTTCGACTACCTGAAGACTTACCACCTGGGCGTGGCCATCCGCCAGCGCAATCCCGGCGTGTGCCTGGTGGTGGGCGGCTACCATCCCAGCGCGCGGCCGGGCGATTTCACGGGGGAAGACAGCCCCTTTGACAATGTGGCGGTGGGCGAAGGCGAGCGGCCGCTGCTCCGCATCGTGCAGGCGGTGGCGGCGGGCGGGCGGCTGGCCGAGCGGGTGCTGGGCCCCGAGATCGTTCAGAAACTCGACGACTTGCCGCGTCAGGACTGGTCGCTGCTGGCGCGCTATCTGCCGGCGGCGCGGGCGGCCAGGGCCCAGGTGACGTTCTCGCTCAGCCGCGGCTGCCCGTTCCACTGCGCCTTTTGCATGGAGTCGGCCAAGCAAAGCCCCGGCTGGCGGGCGTTTTCGCCGGAGCGGGCCGAGGAAGAACTGCGGGCCCTGCACGCCGCGGTGGATCTGACCGACCGGCCGTTGTTCTTGTGCGACCCGCTGTTCGGCCTGCAGCCGGCGTGGCGGCGCGAGATGCTGGCGCGTCTGCACCGCATGCGGCTGCCGGTGGCCAAGTTCTGGGCCCTGAGCCGGGTGGACCTGCTGAGCGACGCCGACCTGCAACAGTTCCACAACGCCGGATTCGGCCTGGGCTTTGGCCTGGAGTCGGGCGACCCGGCGATGCTGGCGGTGGTGCACAAAAGCCACGACGCGGGCGACTACCTGCAGCGCTTCGGCCAGGCCATCCAGGTGGCGGGGCGGCTGGGACTGCCGTGGGGGGCCAACCTGATCGCCGGCCATCCGGGCGAAACGGAAGCCAGTCTGCACACTTCTGCGGCCTACATCCGCGACCTGCTGCAGCAAGACTGGGCCCACACCGGCTTCGTGTCCGTCGACCCGTACCGCTTCTACCCCGGCTCGCCGATCGACTTGAATCTTGCAGACTTTGCCCAGCGTTATGGAACCAAGGTCCACTGCCCGCGCTGGTGGGACGGCGCCGACCCGGCCTTTACCGCCGCCTGGGTCGACCCGTCGCGCACGCTGGACTTCCGCACCTGCCAGCGTTTGACGCACCAGCTGTTCGGGCCATTAGTCCGCAAAGCGCAACAGGAATTCCGCTACCGTGGCCCGGCCCACGCCTGGTTCGCCCGCTCGCTGGACCACCAGGTGCGGCTGTTCAGCGGGCCAGCGCAGCTGCAGACCATCCGCGACTTTCACCTGTGGCGGCGCCTGCTCGGCCACCCGGCCGCCGATGCCCGCCGCGATGCCGAGGCCGCCGAGCTGCTGCGCGACCAGCGCCGTGCCCTGGCCGAGAGGCTGCAAGTTGCTCATGGCGCTAGCGATCTTTTGCGCGACGCGGTCGTGTCCGTCCCCCGCGAGCAATTCGTCGCGGCCGACTACCTGCCGTGGGCCGGCCTGGATCGGGCGCTGCCGCTGCTGGCCGATCACAGCGCGACACTGTCGGCGCCGCACGCGTATATCCTGAACTACACTCTGCTTGGTCTCGCGCCCGGCGATCGCCTGCTGGAGCTGGGGACGGGCACCGGCTACGGCGCGGCGCTGGCGGCGCATGTGGTCGGCGAGACGGGCCAAGTGCGCACGGTCGAAGCGGAACCGCGGCTGGCGGCGGCGGCGCGGCGCAACCTGGCGCACCTGCCGCAGGTCCAGGTGCTCCAGGCGCAGGTGGACTTCGCCAAGCTCGCCCACGGCATCGACAAAGTGCTGTTCACCTTTGCCCTGGCCGAGCCGCCGCGCGCGCTGCTGGACGGCCTGCCGGTGGGGGCGGTGGTAGTCGCGCCGCTGGGGCAGGCCGAGCAAATCCTGACCCGCTGGCAACGCGATGCCGCCGGCTGGCACGTCAGCGAGCACGGGCCGGTGCGCTACGTGGCCGACCGCAGTGCTGCGCCGACTTCCGCCGTCCTCGCATCGAGTTCCAAGGCACTTGCGCCATCCAGCAAGCCGCCCGCCGCCACCCAGCCGCGCACGTCGGCGACCTGAGCCGCCGGCACCCGCCGCAGCACGCACTGCAGCCAAAGCCGTTGTGGCTCCAGTAGTTCAGGCACGTCGAGCAGGCGCGCCCCCAGCGTCAATGCCAGTCGCTCGACCCGCTGATGGGCGGCGTGGCCAGGTCGGCCGGCCCGCGGATCGCCCGGCGCGGCCTCGGCCACTGCTCTCTGCACGTGGAGCAGGACCAGCTCGTGCCAACCCTGCAGAATCGGTGCATACCTGGGCACAGCCAGCGCGGGGTCGGGCAGGCCGATGGCGATGGTCGGGGTGGGACCGCCCAGAAGGCGACCGTGGCGGCGCAGGGGATGGCTGACCTGCCAGTCGACCAAGTGCACCGCGGCGAAGTGACGGCCCAAAGCCGCAAGATCCTCTGCCAGTGCATGCCGTTCGCCGGCCAATCGCTCCAGGACTTGCCGCTCGCGCAGCTCCAGATAGCCCGCGCGCAGCTCGCTCCACAGCGCCGCGCGGAAGACTTCGATCAGGGCCTCTGGCAGTGCGCGCTGCAGGGCAATGGCCAGCCGCTGCCGCTGCGCATCCGCCCAGCGCACCTCGCGAAACGGGCGACCGGCCTGCACGGCGAAATCCTCTACGGACACGTGCAGCGCCGGCCAGAGCTGCAGCCAAGGACCGTGCGCGGCTTGGCCCACCCAGGCTGCAAGCTGGGCCGCGTCGCTGGGAAGCGTACGCAGCTCGGCCCGCAAGTGCTTGCCGCTCCATGCAATGTACACCGGGTCGTGCAGGCTCGCGGCGTCGCCGACCGGCAGCGGCAGCTGAGCCAGGCCGTGCCAGCACAGGTCCAGCCAGGCGGACGCCAGGATGCGGGGGGCGGCGGGCTGCAGCATGGAACTCCACACAACGGCAGGCCGCTTCAGGAGCGACATGCTCCCGGCCGGCGCGCGCAGAATCGCACATTTCGCAAACTATTTCAATAACATGACACAAGGGTGCCAATTGTCGGGCGGCAGACCAACCTGCGGATTTCGAGGTTGGCAGGCAGTCCACAGTGCGCCTGTGCCGCCGCCCTGCCCTCCGCCTTTGTCATCGCAACGTCACCCCTTGACACAACCTTGTCACGTGACCTACCTTTTCCGCCCGGTTGTCGGGTCGCGCCCTGATCCAGTTGCGGCCAGGAACTAGTGTTCGGGCCTGGCCGATGTGGCGACGCAGTGCACGCTGGCTCTGGCCGGCGTCCGCTGCCTCGCCGGTAGACCACAGCCTGATATGCCGCCCGAGACTCGTATCTCGCCACAAAGGAAGTCATGAACATTGCACGAAGGAGCTCTGCGCTGCGCCTGCTCACGCTGGCTGCGGCGTCGGTAGCGGCTGTTACCTCCAGCCCAGCGCACGCGGCCGATATGACGATCGCCCCGATCAATGACGCGCTCAAGCTGGCGCAGGCATTGCTGGGCACCTCCGGCATCGAACTCATTTCCGCAACCTACAGCGGCGGCGACGCCGCCAGCGGCACCTACGCCAACGGCCCGCTCGGCATCGCCAACGGCATCGTCGTCACTTCTGGCGCGGCCGCAGTCGCCTTGCCGCCGAACGACGCGAGCGGCGCTGGCATGAACAACGGCAGTGGCGGCGACGCCCTGTGCGACAGCATCGCCCCTGGGGCCATGTTCCTCGACGCCGCCAAGCTCACGGTCAATTTCAAGATCAAGAGCGGCATGAGCGGCATCCGCTTGGACTACGTGGTCGGCTCGGAAGAGTACCCCGAGTACGCCAAGCCTGAGTTCGACTACAATGACGTCGTCGGCGTGTTCGTGGACGGCAAGAACGTCGCCCTGGATGCCAACGGCAAGCCGATCTCGATCAAGGGCCCGTTCTTCACTGGCACGTCGGTGATCGTGGAAAACGGCACCCAGTACGACGGTTCGACCCCGCGCTTGGTGGCCAAGGTCGGTTTGGACGACCCGACCATCGTGCACACCCTGACCATCGTGGTCTGCGACGCCGGCGACGGCAACTTCGACACCGGCGTATTCGCGGCTGGCTTGGTCGGCTGCAGCGGCGACTGCGCCGTCTCGGGCGGCGTGACCACCTGGTGCGGCAACGGCAAGACCGAAACGGGCGAGGCCTGCGACGACGGCAACAACGTCGACACCGACGGCTGCACCAACGCCTGCACGGTGGACCCGTTCTACACCTGCACCAACGCCTCGCCTTCGGTCTGCACGAAGAAGGCCGCGGCGGTCTGCGGCAACAGCAAGATCGAGACCGGCGAGGAGTGCGACGACGGCAACACCGCGGACGGCGACGGCTGCGACAGCAAGTGCCAAAAGACCTCGTGCGGCAACGGCATCTTCGAGAACGCCGAAGAGTGCGACGACAAGAACGTCCTGGACGGCGACGGCTGCTCGGCCAAGTGCAAGATCGAAGCCGGCTACGCCTGCAAGAACGCCCCGCAGATCAACACGGGCTCGGACGGCGTGGGCGGCGCGGCCAACATCGGCTCGACCGACCCGATCTGGACTTGGTCCGAAACGCTGGGCGGCACCGCGGAACCCGCGACGGTGGCAGGCAATTGCGCCGAGGGCGCCTGGGTAGACGCGCCGGCCGGCAGCACCTGGATCAACCGCTACGGCTGCGGCAAGTCCACCCCGGAAAAGACCCTGACCTACTACACGGCCACGTTCAACATCGCCTCGCCCGAAGCCGCCGCCACCACCGTGCTGGCCGGCACGGTCTGGGCCGACAACGAGATCAAGGACGTGCTGGTCAACGGCAAAAGCACCAAGTTCACCGGCTCGGGCTTCAACGGCCCGGCCTCTCGTTTGGCTCGTGGCCCAGCGACCTCTACAAGGCCGGGGCAAACACCATCACCGTGGTGGTCTACAATCACCCCAACGTTGGCAACCTGAACCCCGACGGCCTGCTGGTCAGCCTGCCCAACGCCTTCGGCGCCGGCTCGGTCTGCAGCAAGCTCTGCGGCGACAGCGCCACCGAAGTGGGCGAAACCTGCGACGACGGCAACCTGGTCGACGGCGACGGCTGCAACAAGACCTGCCAGACCGAGACCGGCTTCACCTGCGTGGGCGGCCCGTCCATCTGCACCCAGCACATCTGCGGCGACAGCAAGGTCGAGGGTATCGAGGCGTGCGACGATGGCAACACCAACGACGGCGATGGCTGCAACTCCATCTGCCAGAAAGAGGCGCCCCCGATCGTGTGCGGCAACGGCAAGCTCGAGACCGGCGAGGCCTGCGACGACGGCAACACCAAGAGCGGCGATGGCTGCGACGAAAACTGCGTCAAAGAGGTGTGCGGCGACGGCTTCCTGGAAGCCAACGAAGAGTGCGACGACAAGAATTCCAAGGACGGCGACGGCTGCTCGGCCAAATGCACCATCGAAGCGGGCTTCGGCTGCCACAACGCGCCGAACATCAACACCGGCTCGGACGGCAAGGGCGCGGAAGCGGATGTAGGCGCGGATGATCTGGTCTGGTCGTGGTCAACGACGCAAGGCGGCCTGCAAGTGCCCGCCAAGGTTGCCGACAATTGCGCGGTCGGCGCCTGGAAGAACGCGCCCATCGGCACCCGCTGGGTCAACCGCTACGGCTGCAAGCAGTCGACTCCGCCGGCCACGCTGACGTACTACACCGCGACCTTCACCATCCCCACCCTCGCCGCGGCGGGCAGCACCGTGCTCGCGGGCACCGTGTGGGCCGACAACGAGATCAAAGACGTGCTGGTCAACGGCGAGAGCACCGGCTTTATCGGCTCGGGCTTCAGCGGCCCCGGTCAGTCCTTTGGCGATTGGCCCAGCAAGCTCTACAAGGCCGGCGTCAACACGATCACCGTGGTCGTGCTCAACCACCAGGGTGGAGGTGTGAATCCCGACGGCCTGCTGGTCAGCGTGCCCAACGCCTTCGGCCAGGGCTCGGTCTGCAACAAGCTCTGCGGCGACTCGGCCGTGGAAGTCGGCGAGACCTGTGACGACGGCAACGCCGCGGACGGCGACGGCTGCAGCAAGACCTGCCAGGTCGAGGTCGGCTACTTCTGCCCCGTGCCCGGCCCGCAGGGCTGCTTCAAGCCGGTCTGCGGCAACGGCAAGGTCGAGTCCAGCGAAGAGTGCGACGACGGCAACATCCAAAACGGCGACGGCTGCAGCGACAAGTGCCAGGTCCAGATCGCCGCGGCGGTGTGCGGCGACGGCACCATCGAAATGGGCGAGTTCTGCGACGACGGCAACCTGCAGGCCGGCGACGGCTGCTCGGCTAGCTGCGACGTGGAAGCCGGCTACATCTGCAACGGCGTACCCTCGATCTGCGCCAAGGAAGTGTGCGGCAACGCCAAGCTCGAACTCGGCGAAGAGTGCGACGACGGCAACACCAAGGACGGCGACGGCTGCTCGGCCACCTGCCAGAGCGAGAAGACCACGGTGATCTGCGGCGACGCCAAGCTCGATCCGGGCGAAGGCTGCGACGACGGCGCGGTGAAGGACGGCGACGGCTGCAGCGCCACCTGCCAAGTCGAGATCGGCTACTTCTGCAATGGCCAACCCTCGGTGTGCATCAAACCGGTGTGCGGCGACGGCAAGATCGATCTGGACGGCCTGGAGCTCTGCGACGACAGCAACACCAAGGACGGCGATGGCTGCTCGGCCACTTGCCAGTTCGAGCCCGGCTTCATCTGCCTGGGCACGCCGTCCAAGTGCACCAAGGAAATCGCGGTGTGCGGCAACGGCAAGCTGGATGTCGGCGAAGAGTGCGACGACGCCAACCTCAAGGGCGGCGACGGCTGCAGCCTCACCTGCACCTTCGAGCCCGGCTACTTCTGCGTCAGCGAGCCCTCTGTGTGCGCCAAGGCGGCGTGCGGCAATGGCCAGTTCGAGCCCGGCGAGCAGTGCGACGACGGCAACACCAAGGACGGCGACGGCTGCTCGGCACTCTGCCTCATCGAAGGCGGCGCCCCGATCTGCGGCAACAGCCTGGTCGAGTTCCCCGAGCAGTGCGACGACGGCAATGCCAAGGGCAGCGACGGCTGCTCGGCCACCTGCATGATCGAAGGCGCCACGCCGATTTGCG
>JACRCU010000391.1 GCA_016218865.1 Deltaproteobacteria bacterium
AGGATCAGCGCCAGGAACAGCCCGCGCGCATACACACCCATGTCGTCGAAAAACGTGGGCAGCGCGCCCAGCACCAAGCCCAGGCACGGCAAGCCAAAAGCCGTCGCCGGGTAGCGCGGCATCAGCAGGTAGGCCGCGGTCAGCGTCACCGGCATCGTCGCCTGGAAGATCACCAAGCCGGGCAGCAGCCCCCACGGCGTATAGCCGGCCAGGGCAATCATCGGCGCCGACAGCACCAGCGCGCCCACGCTCGTCTCGACCCAGCCGACCCGGTCCGACACCAGACCGCCGAGCGTCTTGCCCAAGAAGCCGGCCAGCGGAATTCCAGCCAGCAAAACCAACGACTTGGGGCAACCGCGCGCGCTGGCAAAGCCAACGAACGAGCGCACCATCACCGAGGCGAATACCAGGCCCAGCACGGTCCACCACAGCGCCGCACGCTCGCTGGAGAGGAAGGCACCCACTTTCTGATCGTTGAAATTCAAGGGTTGTTGTGGCCGCGGATTGCGGACCCGCCCCGCCGCGACGATCGCCGCCGCCAGCACCAGGAACAGCGGCCAGGTCGGCAAGTCCGCGGCACGGCCCAGGGCCATCCCCAGGCCCAGCCCCAGCGCGCCCGGAGCGACGAACACCCCGGTCGGCGCGGCCCGCCCGCGCGCGCCCACCAGCACCAACGCCCCCGCGCCCAGGTGGAACAGCGCATTGCCCACGCCCGCCACGACCATCGTCCCTGCCGCCGAGTACGGCACCAGCCCCAGACCCAGCGCCGACAGCGCCAGCCCGGCCACCAGCGCACCGCGCAGCGCCCCCAGCCGGTCGACCGCGTAGCCGAGCGGCAGCTGCAGGCCAAACGCCAACAGGTCGTAACCCAGCACCAATCCAAAGGGTCCCAGCAGGTCGTCTTCGGCAAACCCGGCGGCGCGAGTGATGGCGGTCACGGTGGTCAAGTCGACCAGCATGTGCATGGCCCCGTAGATGACGGGCAGTCCCGCGGTGACGGCCTGGGTGGGCGCGGCCTCGGCCCCCGACTCGGCGGCTTGGAGCGGAACGGCAGCGGCGGTCGACATGGCGCGGACTCCCTAGGCGGCGAACACTTCGCACCCCGATTGCAGCACAAGGCGCGCCGGCCGTCACCTGGATTGCGCTTGCCGGGCTGCCCGCGGGTGGTGTTCAATGGTCCAGGGAGCCCGCCGGTAAAACCAGGTCATCTCGATGCCTTCCAGGTATTACTATCTGATTTTGTTGTAATCAGACAGACTCCCGACCAGCTTCGCTCGTCCCAGGATTGTGCCGGGATTGCCCCGACACGCTCCCCGTCCCACACGCCCGCGTCGTCCGCCGCTTGGAGTCTGCCCATGTTGCCCGTCCGGCTGAGCCGACCTGGCCTGCAGTTGCGCGGTTTTGCCGGCGCACGCCGAGCCGAGCTGACCGCAGTCGCGCAGCCCCTGCCCGGCGAAGTGCCCGAAGACGTGGTCGAACGCATGCACGCAGCGCTCGCCCCGTACGCGGTGACGGTGGTCAAGGTCGACGTGTTCGGCGCCCTGGAGCAGCCGACCGCGCTCCGGGCGGCGCTGAGCGCGCGCTTCGGCCCGGTTCCGGCGACGTGGGTGGCGGGCGAAGGCTGCGGTGCGAGCGGCCTGGCCGGCGTGACCGTGCTGGCCGTCGCGGGCGACCCGGTGCAGCCAGTGCCGATGAACGGCCGGGTGGTGGGCCTGCAGTCCTGCGATGGCGAGTGCCAATGGCTGTGGCTGGGCGACCTGCACCCCGACCGCGGCCCGCAAGCGCCAGCCGACCAGGCGGCCCAGGTCTTCGACAAGCTCGCCGCCGCCATCGACGCCGCCGCGATGCCCGCCGCCAGCCTGACCAGAACGTGGTTCTACTTCCAGGACTTGCTCAGCTGGTACGGCGATTTCAACGCCGCCCGCACGCGCTGCTTTGGCGAGCGCGGGTGGCTGCCCCTGCTGCCCGCGAGCACGGGCATCGACGCGGCCAACCCGCACGGCGGCGCCCTGGTCGCGAGTGCGGTCGCGGTTGCGCCGGTGACCGGCACCGCCACCGTGCAAGCCGTTGAATCACCACTGCAAGGGCCGGCGACCGCCTACGGCAGCTCCTTCAGCCGCGCCGTGGAAGTTCAGTCCGCGGGCCTGCGGCGGCTGTGGATCTCGGGCACCGCCAGCATCGATCCCAGCGGGGCCACCGCGCACCTGGGCGACCTGGATAGTCAGATATCCCTTACTTTTCGCGTGGTATTGGCCCTGTTGCAGGCGCGCGCGCTCCGCTGGGACGACGTGACCCGGGCCGTCGCCTACGTCAACCGATCCGACCACGCGGCCCCTCTGCAGGCGTGGTTGGAGCGCCAAGGCCTTGACCTGCCGCTGGTCATCTGCCGGGCGGGCATCTGCCGCGCCGACTTGCTGTTCGAGATCGAGCTCGACGCCGCCGCGCCCATCCGCCCGCCACCCTTGGCTTGACCCAGGCGCGCAGCCCGTCGCCAGGTCCGCCCCAACCCATCGGTTTTGGGCTGGACGGAAAGTCTGCGCCAAGGCACGATAGTCGCGAGCCGCCGGACAGGTTGCGGTGCTCGCCAAGTCAGGCCGTACCCGGCCCTGTTGGAGTCCAATTCATGACTGGAATCAAGTGGATACTTAGCAGTCTTGCTTCGCTGGCGGCGTGCCTCGCCGTAACCGCCTCGGCCGCGGCGGCAGTGCCGACCACCATCGCCATCGAGGGTGTGGTGACCTCGGCCGGCGGCGGCGCGGCTGCGGATGGCACCTACGGTGTGGCGTTCGCCTTGTACCCGCAGGCCTCCGGCGGCTCCGCCGTGTGGAGCGAATCGGGTGGGCAGATCGCCGTCAAGTCCGGCTCGTTCACCTACGCGCTCGGCTCCAAGACGCCGCTGTCGGCGGCGATCCTGGCCAGCGCTGGCGACCTGTACCTGGGCATGGCCGTGGGCACCGACCCCGAGCTGCCGCGCGCGCTGCTCCGCTCGGAGGCCTACGCCCTGGTCGCGGACACGGCGCTCAAGGCGAACAGCATCGAGTGCTCGGGCTGCATCAAGGCCGGCACGCTGGACTCGGCCATTCTGCAACCCTATGCCAAGGCAGCGGATCTCAGCGCCTACGCCAAGGCCTCGGACCTGACCGGGCTGGCCAAGACCACCGACCTGGCGGCCTATGCCAAAGCCGCGGACCTCGGCGCCTACGCCAAGAGCACGGATCTGGCCAACTACGCCAAGTCGGTGGATCTGGCCAACTATGCCAAGACTGCCGACCTGTCAGCCTACGTCAAGGCCGCCTCGCTCGCCACCGTGGCCGGAACCGGCAAGTACTCGGATCTGAGCGGCCTGCCGGTGCTGGCGGCCGTGGGTGCCTCGTGCGGCACCGGCCTGGTAGTCAAGGGCCACAAGGCCGACGGCAGCCTGGACTGCATCAACCCGTTCGATGCCGTGGGCCCCGACTCGCTCGGCAAGCTCTCGATGGGCCTGTTCAGCAACAAGTACGCCGAAGTGGTGTCTAGCACCGCGCCCTTCGACATCAAGGACAACGACCCCACCGGCTCGTCGAACGGCATCATCGCCGTGCCCGACCTGGGCAACGCCATCGACCTGACCATCAGCATCAACCTGACCACCAAGGACGCTTCGGGTCTGATCATCCGCCTCTACGACCCCAACAACACCGAGTACGTGCTGTACAACAAGTCGGCAACAGGCACGGCGTTGAAGCTGACCCTGCCCAGCCCGGACAAGCCGGCCTCGGGCGACCTGACCACGTGGATAGGCAAGAACCCCAAGGGTAACTGGCAGTTGGCCGTTGCCGACACCAAGGCCAACGGCGGCGGCGTCGACGGTCAGGTCAGCAAGTGGCAGATCAACGTGGGCATCTGGTCGGACAAGAAGGTCGCGCTGGGCGGCAACTTGGTCTTTACCGCCAACGATCAGGTCTGCAACGCCTGGCAGAAGGGCGCCGTCCGCTGGAACGACCTGATCGCCGGCCTGCAGGTCTGCGACGGCACCAAGTGGTTCCCGCGCCTGCTCGGCACCGCCCAGACCGACCCCGGCCTCTCGTGCCTGGACATCAAGACCCAGGCGCCGAACGCCAAGACCGGTACCTACTGGATCGACCCCGACGGCGCCACCGCCACCATCTCGCCGTTCCAGGTCTACTGCGACCAGGAAACCGGCGGCGGCGGCTGGACATTGGTGGCCAAGGTCAAGGGCAACGACGCGACCATGAACCGCCTCAACACCGCGCAATGGCGCACCAAGACGCCGATTGCCAATCAGGACTGCACCAGCAACAAGGACGAAAACGCGCTCTGCCCGGCGTACGACAAGGTGCCGTTCCAAGACGTGATGATTCGCTCGCTGTCCAAAGCCCACCGCAACCTGGCCTGGCGCCACCGCGACACCTATGCCAGCGCCTGGACCGTGGTCAACGCCGGCGCCCGCGTGATGACACAGAACAAGCTGTTCGGCTCGGTCAACACCCTGGACTACAACGGCGACCAGTTCTACTTCCGCGACTGCGGCGACCTGGCCTACGGCTGGTTCACCGCCGACTGGAGCCAGAACTACAACGGCATCGCCGGCCACGGCCTGGTCCACGGTCACGCCGGCGGCGTGGTGGGCGCGTCGCTTTTCGACCCCGGCGCCTGGGCCAACGGCAAAAGCTCCGGTCCCAGCAGCTACTCCACGGTACACTGCGTCACCGACTTCTCGCTGGGCGGCTGCTACGACAACTGCAACAACGGCGGCAACGACACCTACGCGATCAACGCCCACTGGTGGGGCAACGGCAACGAGTACACCTGGAACTGGAACAGCCACGGCCTGTTCGTTCGCTGACCGATCTGGGGAGTCCCGCCTGACCGCAGAGCGCGGCGGCCGGGCGGGATATCCCAAAACACCGCGAGCAAACTCACGATTTCCTGTGGCGACACACCGCCGCGTGTGCTCTGCGCCCTACTTCGCCGGCAGCTCAACGACCATGCGCGTGCCGGGCTGGGCGCGGCCCTCGGCGCGAATGTGGCCGCCGTGGCGCTCGACGACCTTCTGGCAGATCGCCAGTCCAATGCCCGAACCTTCGTAGCGGTGGGCGCCGTGCAGCCGCTCGAACATGCGAAAGACGCGGTCGCGGTACTGCGGCGCGATGCCGATGCCGTTGTCGTCCACGGTGATGCGCCACCGGTCGGGCAGGCGCTCGCCCGCCACCGTCACCAGCGGCGCCGCGCCGGGCCGGGCGAATTTCAGGCCATTGGCCATCAAGTTCTGCAGCAGCTGCCGCAGCTGGGTGGGATCGCCGAACACCTGCGGCAACGACCCGACCTCGATGCGCCCCCCCGCCAGCTTGGCCGTGGCCGCCAGAT
>JACRCU010000388.1 GCA_016218865.1 Deltaproteobacteria bacterium
GCGGCACCGCCACCGGCTTGCCGTCGCAATCGACTGCCACGAACACCACATAGGCCGTGTTCGCGTGCTCGCGCGGCTCGTCGTAGCGCTGGCGCCACACTTGGACCTCGATTTCCATCGACGTGCGGCCGGTGTAGCACAACCGCGCTTCGATGCTGACGATGTCGCCCAAACGGATCGGCATGATGAAGTGCACGTCGTCGAAGGCGACCGTCACGGCCACGGTGCGGGCATGGCGGCCGGCGCAGATGCCCGCAGCGATGTCGATCCAACTGAGGATCTGGCCGCCGAAACAGGTGCCGAAGGCGTTGGTGTGCTGCGGCAGCACCAGCTCGGTCATGGTGGTCTGCGACTCGGTGGGGTGGCGTGGAGTTGGCTTCATCGGCCCAGGCTACCACCGCCGCCGCGCCGGCCACAACCTGGTGAATCGGAATGCGGGCGGCCGCTGGCGGGTTGAGGTGCCGGGCGCTGGACTTCCCCGCGCGCTTGCGGTATCTGCCGGCTGCCCGCTGCAGGGCAACGAGTTTGGATGTCGACGACCCTGATTCGCCGCGACCTGGCCTTGTCGGACCCGGACTTGGTCGCCCAAGGCCTGCGCCGGCTGAGCCGCTGGCTGGGCACCGACAACAACAACGTGCGGCCGCCCGACTTTGCGGAACGGCGCCGCGAGTTGGCCGACCTGGAGTCGCGCCTGATCGATCTCTCGCGCAGCGAGGACGACATGGTGCGCGAGCTGGCCACCGACGCGCTGGGCGCTTTCCTGGGCGATACGGCGGTGGAGCGCCTGGTCGACCTGGCTCAGGACGCGTGTGAACGCGTTCGCGCCTCGGCGGTGGGCGCGCTGGAATATTGGCCCGACCACCTGCGGGCGCGCGAGCTGCTGCTGGCCTCCAGCGCCGGTGGCCACTGGACGGTGCGGATGCGCGCCACCCGTGCGCTGGGCGCCTTCCGCGGCCGCGACGTCGTCGAAGTGCTGCTGGAGGGCCTGTTGGACCCGGACAGCTACGTGCGCTTTGCCGCGGCCGATGCGCTGCGCCGCCAGCCTGCCGAGCAGTTTCTGCCGCGGTTGCGCCAATTTGCCGAATACCCGGCGCCGCACTTGCTGGATGCCGCGCTCGACCTGCTCGGCGACGTCGGCGTGCGCGAGGACGAGCAGTTCCTGACCCGCGTCGGCGGCTGGTTCAACCTGTCGCAGCCGGCGTTCATCCGCTCGTGGGCCCGCAAGGCGGCGAAGCGCATCCGCAAGCGCCTGTCCAAGGTCTGAGGATTCCGATGTTCGACACCTTGCTGGTGCAATCGCTGGACCTTGGCGCGTCGCTGCCGATGGCGGGCCTGCTGCCCGACTTTGCCGCCATCCAGGGCTGGCTGGCCGGTCTCGGCCTGTGGCAGGTCTGGGGTTTCTGCTTTGGCATCCTGCTGCTCTGCGGCTTCGGCCTGCCGATTCCCGAAGACGTGACCTTGATCATCTGCGGCTATTCGACCTACCAGCTCAACCGCGACGGCAGCTTGGGCGACGGCTGGCAGCTGGTCGCCACCGCCGTGGTCATCAGCTTGGCGGGCGTGTTGATCGGCGACGCCACCATGTTCACCTTGGGGCGCAAGCTGGGGCAGCGGCTCATGGTCCGCAAGCCATTCTCGACCATCCTCGGCGGCGGGCGCTACGAAAAGGCCGTAGAATTCCTACAGAAGCGCGGTCCGCACGTGCTGTTTTCGGCCCGCTTCATGCCCGGCCTGCGCTCGGCGGTGTTCTTCACCTCGGGCACGCTGGGCATCAAGATGCGCACGTTCTTGTTCTATGACGGTCTGGCGGCCCTGTTGTCGGTGCCGGCGCTGGTCGGCTGCTCCTGGTACTTTGGCGAAGAGATCCACGTGGTAGAAGAGTGGGCCAAGAAGAGCGAGATGGGCATCCTGGGCGTGATCGTCGCCATCGCGCTGATCGCCCTTGGCAAGTGGTGGTGGGGACAGCGGAAGAGGGCCCCCGGCGCCGACGACGGCCTACACGGCTGAACGAAGCCGACCCGGATAGACCTGCAGCGCAGCCGCGAGCACCTGGCAAGCCTGTTGCAGCTTGGGCACTTCTAGCACGTAGGCGGCGCGCACCTGGCGGCGGCCGAGTTCGGCGTTGGCATAGAAGCCGTCGCCCGGTGCCAGCATCACCGTGTGGCCGTCCAACGCGAAGTCTTGCAGCAAGAAGATGCAGAACTTCTCGGCGTCGTCGACCGGCAGCTCGACCATCAGGTAGAAGGCGCCCTCTGGCGTCGCGGCGTGGACACCGGGGATGGCGCGCAGCCCGGCCACCAGCGCGTCGCGGCGGCGGTGGTACTCGTTGATGTTGAGGGCCAATTCCGCGGGCGGCGTCTGCAGCGCGGCCTCGGCGGCCAGCATGTCGACCACGGGCGGCGACAGGCGGCATTGGGCGAATTTCAGCATCGCGGCCCGCAGCTCGGCATTGCGGGTCACCACGCAGCCCACGCGGGCACCGCAGGCCGAATAGCGCTTGGAGACGGAGTCGACCAGGATGGCGTTGTCGGCAAAGCCGGGCTCGGCCAGCAGGCTGGGGGCGGTCAGGCGGCCCTGCAGGATCTCGTGGTCGTACACGAAGTCGCGGTACACCTCGTCGCTGATGATGTACACGCCGCGCTCGCGGCAGACGCTGGCGATGGCGCGCAACTCCGCGGCCGAATAGACGGTTCCGGTCGGGTTGCCCGGCGTGCTCAGCAGCACCACCCGCGTCCGGGGGCCGATGGCGGCCGCCACCTGCTCGGCGCTGGTCCGGAAGCCGTTGTCTGCTGTGGTGGTGATGGCGCGCACCGACACCGACAGCAAGTGAGCATAGCCCCAATAGTTCGGGTAGTACGGCTCGGTGACCAGCACCTCGTCGCCGGCGTCGCAGGTGGCGCCGATGGCGAACAGCAGCGCCTCGGAGCCGCCCACCGTGGCGATGATCTGCTCGGGGTCGATCGGGGCGCCGCCGCTGGCCAGACCCAGGCCGGTGTAGTAGCCCGCCCGCGCCCAGCGGTAGCGCAGGCTGCCCTCGCTGGCACCGTAAGCCAAGACCTTGTCGTCAAAATCGTGGTAGGCCTGGATCATGGCCCGCGGCGTGGCGATGTCGGGCTGGCCGATGTTCAGGTGCAGGACCTGCACCCCGCGGCGCTTGGCGTCGTCGGCGTAGGGAGTAAGGCGGCGGATCGGCGAGGCTGGGGCGGTCTGACCGCGCTGCGAGGGCACAAAGGTGGGCATGGATGGCTGCGCCGGCGACCGCGCGCCGGGGGCGTGTAGGGTGCCCCAGGCGTCCGCTCAGGGCAACCGGTCGGCGGTGCGTCCCAGGCTCTGCAAGAAGGCGACCAGGTCGCGGCGCAGGTCGAAGTGCAGGCGCACCATCGCCCGCGGCACCCCGGCCTCGCTCAGCGTGCCCCACAGCGAAGTGGCAGAATACACAGGTCGCATCAGGCTGGGGTGCTTGGCGCCGGCAAATTGCAGGGTGCGGCCGTCGTCGGTTTGGACCTGGAAGGCGTAGCTGACGTGGCGCGGCCGCGCCAGCTGCAGCCGCAGTTGCCCGCGGATCGGCTGTTGCGTGGCCAGGCGCTCGAAGGTGGCGGTGCCGGTCATCTCCGCTTCGACCACCCGCATGGCGCCAGTGGGTCGCGGCAGCCGCACGTGGATGAATACCTCGCACAGGCGCGTGATGGCCGGCTGATCGACCTCAAAATAGCTGCCGCGCAGAGTTTCGGTGAACACCAAGCTCATTGCGCGTTCCTCCGCGCCCGCAGCGCCGGCTCGGGCAGATCGGCAGCGGTGGCCTGCACCAGGCGTGTTTCTTCCAGCGGGCCGCGGTACAGGCGGCTGGCGATGAAGACCACGGGCTCGTCGCCGCACTCCACCTGCCGGCGCACGGCCCGCATCGACG
Source organism: Deltaproteobacteria bacterium (assembly GCA_016218865.1). Classification (GTDB taxonomy): domain Bacteria; phylum Myxococcota_A; class UBA9042; order UBA9042; family UBA9042; genus SXRM01. The sequence goes on from JACRCU010000388.1 coordinate 3,908, forward strand.
CAACCGCCACGCCCGGGTCCGCAGCCTGCCACGCGGCCGCGGCGCTGGCGGTGGGCAGACCCAGGAGCTTGGCCAACCACGGGGCGCCCAGCGGCGCGGTGCTCTTGGCGTCGAGCAGCCCGTCGACAACCTCGCCCAGGCGGCGCAGGCTCGCTCCCGCCAACAGTGCGCGCATGGCCAGGCCTTGCGGGTCCCGCTTGCCGGGCAGCGCGCCCACGTGCAGGACGATCGGGTTCTTGGCGTCGCCCGGACGGCGTTTCAGCATGGTCCAGGCCGCCCGCGACGCCAGACTGCCCGGGTCGATCAGCAGCACCACACGGTTACCGCGGCCACCGATCGACGGCAATTGCCAAAGATCTTCCACATCTTCGGGGTCGCCCAAGTCCAGTTCCTGGTCGCTGAACCACTCGCCTTGCGCCAGCTGCTGGGCGTATACGCCGGCGCGCGATGGGCCTTGCGCCAGCTGGCGCAGCTCCAAGGCTTCCTGCGCCATGGCTTCGGCCAGTCCGGCGTCGCTCGCGCGCCCCAGCCAGCGCCGGCCATTGACCAAGACGGTGCCCGCTTGCGCCTTGAGGTGGCGGGCCTGCTCCGCTTGGCCGTGCAACCACACCGCCAGCCGCGGCTCGCGCAGCAGGCGATCCCAGCGGCTCTCGGCCCCCGCGACGCGCACGGCCTGGCGCACGGTCTCGGCCGTCCACGGCCCCGGCGCGGTCAACAGGTTGCGAACCACGTTCGAGCGCTCTGCAAGCTCGCTCAAGGCCGCCAGACTGGCGCTGGCTGCCTCGCCGCCGCGGTTGCCCAGCACGCGCACCGTTAGCCGACTCGCCGACCGCGGCAGGGTCAGCTTGGCCAGCAGGCTCGCCTCGGCCGTGGACCAGCTCTGGGCCGGATCGACGAAAATGACAACGTTCAGATCGCCGACATCGTCGCCGGTGGCCAGGTCGCCCGCCAAGGGAAGGGCACGCAAGCGCGGTCCCAACAAGCCCTTTTCCGCGGCCGCCGCAGCACCGTGCCGTTCGCGGCGCATGGCGTCGAAGGCACCGGTCACCTCGGGGTGGTGGCGCACGATGCCCAGGCGCTCGCTGTCGGCTCCGGCGCCAAAGCCCGCGCGATCGCCGTTGGCCTGCCACTGCGCCCGCGCCATCAGGCGCTGCAGCTGCTCCTCGGGCGGCTCGCCGCTCAGTCCCTGGCCGTTGATCAAGGCCGACGGGGTGGCGCGCACACCAAAGGCCAGGGCCGCCTGCCGCTCGCGCTCCAGAGTCCGCTTGACCTCGGCGCTGTTCAGGTCGCCGGCCAGCCGCGCCCGGTCGAGCCCGGCCACCTCGGCAGCGCGAAGGATCGCGGCATCATCTGGCTTCGGCTCGGCCATCAGGGCCTGCACGAACGGCAATTCGCGATTCTGCAGGCGCGCCGCCACCGCCGCCTGCGCCGCAACCTGGGCGAGCGCGTGACTGCCCAGCGGCAGGTGATGGAGCACCACCGCGACGCCAGGGCGCTGCAGGGCGGCAAAACGCGGCCAAGCGCGGCGGCTGTGCGGGCAGTCGAGGTCGATGAACAGCCGCACCGTCAGCGGTGCCTGCTCACCCTGCATCTGCGGGGCGGCCAGACCGGCCCAGGCGACGCGCGCAGGCACAATGCCGCTGCCGGCAGCCACCGCCAGTGCCAGCACCGTCCGCATAGCCAGGGGGCGCTTCGCCATCGGCGGCTAGGGCGCGCTCAGCAGCCGCTGAATCGCCGCCCGGAAGGTGTTGGCCGAGAAGCCGTTTTGCGGCGAGAACAGGTGGCCGTTGATGAAGACCGTGGGCGTGCCCTTGACGCCGACCTGGTCGCCCAGGGCCTTGTTGGCCTGCACGGCGGCGGCGTGGCGGTGATCCTTCAGGGCCGCGTCCAGCTTCTTCAGGTCCAGGCCCGCTTCCTTGGCGCGCGCCACCAGCGCGGTGTCGTCCAGGCGATCGTTGTTGGCCATGACGGCCTTGTGGAACTCCCAGAACTTGCCCTGGGCGAGCGCTTGTTGGCCGGCTTCGGCGAAGCTCTGCGCCAGACCGTGGATCTTATCCAGCGGGTAGTCGAGCCAAATGACCCGGACCCGCCCGGGGAATTCTTCTTCGATGGCGCGGAGATGCGGATCGAGGCGCGCCGAGAACGGGCACTGGAAGTCCTGGAACGTGACGATCTCGATGGCCGCGCCCGGAGCACCGCGCCGCGCAACCTTTTCCGGCAGTTTGATGGTCTTGGCCTCGGGGGCCAGCGAGTCGAGCAGCTTGCCCTTGGCGATGATGGCCTCGTAGATCTTTTCGCCAGCGGTGCCGGCCTTGATCATCTCTTGCGCCTTGGCGATCTCTTCGTCGATCAGCGCCTTGAGCGCCGCCTCTTCCTTGGCGCCCACCATCTTGCGGCCGTTGACGAACAGGTTGGGCGTGCCGCGCGCGCCGAGGGCGGCCGCCTGATCCACGTCGGCATCGATGCGCGGCTTGGCGCCCTGCGAGACCATCGCGCTCTGGAACTGCGCCTTGTCCAGCCCCACGGTGGTGGCGGCATCGGCCAGGCCCGTCGCGTCCAGGTTTTGCTGGTGCTGCAACAAGTAGTCGTACATCTCCCAAAACTTCTTCTGGTTGCGCGCCGCTTCCAGGGCCAGGGCCGCGGCCTCGGCGTGGGGGTGGAACGGCAGCGGGTTGTGCTTGAAGACCAGGCGCACCTTGCCGTTGGACTCGTCGACCAGCTTCTTGAGCGTGGGGCGCAGCTTGGCGCAGAACGGGCACTCCATGTCCTCGAAGGCGACGATGGTCACCAACGCGGTCTCGGCGCCCATGCGCGGATCGTCGGGGCGGATGCCCACGCGCCACAGGGTCTTGTTGTCCTCGAGCGGTTGGCCCTGGTTGGGGTCGCCGATCTGGACGGCGCCCGTGCCACCGCCGGCCGGCTGGATCTGCGCCGACTCGACACCCGACGTGCGCGCCACCTTGGCCGGCACCGGCGCATCCGGCGGCGTCTGGCCCTTCAGGATGTATTTCTCGTAGTCGGCGGCGCCCTTGGGGTTGCTGCTGCCGACCATGGCCTTGATCAGGCCCGACGACGGCGTGCCGGCGGCCAGCAGGCCCTGGGCCTTCTGCGCCTCCTCGGTGACCTTTTTCTCCCAGAATTCCATGGGCTGGGCGCCCTGGTACAGCACGCCATTCAGCACGAAGCTGGGCGTACCCGAGATGCCGAAGACCTTGGCCAAGCCCACGTCGCGCGTCACGATCTTCAGCGACTCGGGCGAGTCGAGGTCGGCGACGAGCTTCTTGGAGTCGATGCCCGCTTCGACCGCCCACGCCAGCAGGGCGTCGCGACCGACGCTCTTGGCGACCATCATTTTTTCGAAGTACTTGAAGTACGCACCCTGCTTGTGGGCGGCCACGGCGCCGCGCGCGGCGATGAGCGCGTTGGGGTGGACGTCCAAGGGCAGGTTCAAGAAGCGAATTCGCAGCGAATCCTTGTGCTTCTCGGCCAGGTCCAGCAGGCCCTTGGCGTTGCCGCGCGAATACGGACACTCGAAGTCCAGGAAAGCCAGCATCTCGACCTTGGCCGCCTGGGCGCCGCGGGCCGGGGTATCGATCGGCCGGCCGCTGGTGCTGCCGCTGCCCGTCCCCGACTCCTTGTTGCAGGCTGTGAGGGGCAGAGCGCTCGCAACCATGCAAGCCATCAACGAAATGTGAGCGACGCGCTGCGTGCTGAACGCGCTCAACCGACCGAAAAACGCCATGTGCAAGACTCCCAATGCCAACGGGCGGGCACATTAGATTAGGGCCTGTGCTCAGCTAGATCAAGCACCGCGCGGAGTCACCCACCTAGTGGTCGCGCTCGCCGCTGCCGGGCCGACGCAGGCCGCGCCAGGTCGTCAACCGGTCGGCGATGCGCGCCTCAACGCCGTTGCGGGTCGGCTCGTAAAAGACCGTGTTCACCAGGTGATCGGGCAGATAGCTTTGGTCGTTGAAGCCGCCGTCGGCGTGGGGATCGCGGTAGTCGCTGCCCCAACCTAGGCTGCGGCCCACCGCCGACGACGCGTTGCGCAAATGCGCCGGCACGGGCAGGGTGCCGTGGCGCTCCACCGCCTGCATCGCCGCGGCCAGCCCCAGGTACGCCGCCTTGGACTTGGGCGCACAGGCCAGGTAGGTCACAGCCTGGGCCATCGCGATGCGCGACTCGGGCAGGCCGCACAATTCGTGGGCCTGGGCGGCGGCGTTGGCCACGACCAGCGCTTGCGGATCGGCCAGCCCGACGTCTTCTGCGGCGAGAATCACGATGCGCCGGCAGATGAAGCGCGGGTCCTCGCCGGCCGCCAGCATGCGCGCCAACCAATACAGTGCCGCGTCCGGGTCCGAGCCGCGCACAGCCTTGATGAAGGCCGAGATGACGTGGAAGTGCTCGTCGCCTTGCCGATCGTAGCGGGGACCGTGCGCCATCGGCAGCTGCTCCAGGTCCTCGACATCCAGCACCGGCACGGCGGTGGCGTCGCCGGCCAAGCGGCTCAGTCGCACTTCCACAGAGGTTTCGAGCAGATTGAGAGCCCGGCGGGCGTCGCCGTCGGCCTGCTGGGCCAAGCGTTGCAGCGCGGCGTCCGTCGCAGTCACGCCAGTCGGACCCAGGCCGCGCGGCTCGCGCAGGGCGCGCTGGAGCAGCCCCACCAAGGTGGCCTCGTCCAAGGCCTCCAGTGTGACCAGCACGGCGCGGCTGAGGAGGGCGGATGTTAGTGAAAATGAAGGGTTTTCTGTAGTGGCGCCGATCAGGATCAGCGTGCCCGCCTCGACATGCGGCAGCAGTGCATCTTGCTGCGCCTTGCCCCAGCGGTGCACCTCGTCGACGAACAGGATGGTGTGCTCGCCGTTGCGGGCCGCGTGCTCCGCTGCCGCCACCACCTCGCGCAGCTGCTGGACCCCGTCGAGTACCGCGGACAGCGCGGCAAAACGCGAGCGGCTGTGGGCGGCGATCACCCGCGCCAGTGTGGTCTTGCCCACGCCGGGCGGCCCCCACAGGATCAGCGACGGCAACCGCTCGGCCTGCAGCGCCTGGCGCAGAAAGCCTTCAGGTCCCAGCCACTTGGCCTGGCCCACTACCTCGTCGAGCTGGCGCGGCCGCATCCGCTCCGCCAAGGGCTGCTGGGCAGGCTTGTCGAACAGACCGGCGCGGGCCGGCTTTGGCGTTGCCATGCCGTCCTATTCCGCTGTGCCCCAGCCGGCCCCGAGGATCCACTCTGGGTGCACCGTCAGCACCGGGCAGCGCGAGTTCTTGACGACATGCTCGGCGGTCGAGCCCATCAGCGTGTTGCGCACGTTGTCGCGGCCAATGGCCGGCACCACGATCAGGTCGGCGCCCTTGTCGGCGTAGGCCATCACCGCCGAGCCCGCCTTGTTGTCCTCGATCAGCTGCCAGTAGGCCGGCACGCGCTCGACCAGGTGCGCGGCGTCGCTCAAGCGGGCCTGCATCTTGGTGCGGATTTGGTACTGCAGGTCCTTGGGCAGCAGGATCTCGCCTTCGGGAGTCGTCAGCGTCTGGGTGTGCACCGGCTGGACCACATCCAGGAGTTCGAGCCGGCCACCCACCTCCGCGGCAAAGCCCTCGGCGGCGCGCAGAATCGGTTGCCACTCACCGGTGAAGTCGACGGGCTGGACGATGCGCTGGAAACCCTTCCAAGTGTCGACGTTTTCGGCGAAGCGCTCGTTGACGCTCAGGATCGGCACGCGCGCGTCGCGGATGATGCGCGCCGTGGCCGAACCGAGCACGCGGCCCGTGAATTCGTGTTGGCCGTGGGTGGCGACGACCGCCAAATCGGCTTGAAATTCGGCCAGCGCCTCCATGGCGAGCTCGAAGGTCGAACCGACCCGTGCGACGACCTGGACGTTCACACCCAGGTCGGCGAGTTCGGATCGCAGGGCTTCGAGCTGCGGCATCACGCGCTGGCGGTCCGCTTCGTCGATCACCCGCCGCACTTCCGCGGCGCTGCCGTCCAGGTAGAACAGCTCGCTGGAGCCCCGAAAGGCGTGAAAAATCGTAACCTGCGACGAGAAGGTCCGGGCAATCGCCGCGAGTGGTTTGAGCGCCAGTCGCGTCACCTCCGACAGGTCGGTCAACAAGACTACGCGATCAAACATGCGATCCCCCGACGGCCGCGCCCGCGCGACGCCCCACCTTGGCGCAACGGTCCGCGGCCGTCAAGGGTTGGACGGCAGCGCGATCGCCGCCGCCGCGTTGACAATTCATTATGTGAGGCGGTACAAGGTTCCGGCGGCTGTCACCGTGCGTCGCGCGTGCATGGACTCCTTCGGTCGCGCTTCAATTCCGCCGTCATCCCTGGCTGCGACGCCGCAGTTCCCGCTGGATGCGCAAGGCTCGCGCGGTGCTACCGCGCCAAACGTAGGGTGAAAACATGAAGATTCAATCGATCCTGGTCGCCGCCGCTCTTGCCTTTGCTGCCCTGGCTTCGGGTTGCTCGGGCGCCGCCAAGACCGAGGCCGCTCCCGCCAAGGCCGGCTGCGCCAACGACGCCGAGTGCGCTTCGCTCGGCCCCTGCGGCCGCTGCGTCTCGGGCACCTGCCAGAACCAGTTCGGCCCCGCCTGCTGCGGTGGCGATCACGACTGCCCGGCCGACAAGCCGCGCTGCCGCAACAGCAGCTGCATGTAGTCCCTTGGCGAGCACCGCCGGTCAGTCCACCCGGGCTGGCCGTGCGGCGGCGCCGGGCGCGTTCGCTCCCCGCGAGCCACGGGCGCGGGCGCGGCCAATCCCCCGGTCCGCGCGAAATGGCTCAGGGGTACCCGGTGTGGTGAGTAGGGCTTTCGCGCAGTCCGGCATTCCGAGGCATCGTTCTTCTTGCTGGCCGTATCCTTTTTGCCCGCCGGGGCATCTTGCGGGGCGAGCGAACGAACCTAGCTTGCAGGGCGGGTCCGCGGGGCAGCCCCCCATCGGCCCACACGCGGCGACCCCATAACCGGGGGCACTGACGTGGAGGCGCAGTGGTGGGGGCACAGACGCGGGTGCACAGTGCGCGCCCAAACCCCGCGCCCATAGCGCACCGCTTCGCGCAAAAGCATGGCGCGGCACGGCGCCGGGCGAGTACAGAGGCTCCCGCAATCGGGTGCACACGGAATTCGGAGGAAAAAATGCCTAGTCTCGTTGGCCTGCAACCCGCCATTCGCAATGTCGCAGCACGCGCCGCCCAGTGGACGCGCGGACAGGCCTTGGCGCTCGCCGTGGTGGCGGCCGCGATGCTCCTGGCGGCTTGCGGTGGTCCCACCTATCCCAATTGCGCCAGCGACGACCACTGCAAAAGCAAGGGCGAGTACTGCGTGAACACCAAGTGCGCGCAGTGCCGGATCGACAGCCACTGCCCCGGCGCGGACAGCGACAAGTGCGTCAGCTGCCAGGCCGGCGCGTGCGGCCGCAAGCCCGACTGCTGCAGCTCGAACCTGGATTGCGGCGCCGGCAAGAAGTGCGACGTCGCCGCCAACAAGTGCGTGGCCCAGTGCGCCGCCGACACCGACTGCGCCAGCGGTCAGAAGTGCGTGGGCGGAGCTTGCACGTCGCCGTCGGTCACCGCGGGCGCGGACGGCTGCAAGAGCGATGGCGACTGCGGCGGCGGCCTGAAGTGCAAAGACGGCCGCTGCACGGACGAGAAGGGCAACTGCGCCCTGGCGACCATCAACTTCGCCTTCAACGAGTACAACCTGACCGAGTCGGCGCAGAACGGCCTGTCGGCCAACTTGAAGTGCCTGAAGGAAAAGCCGGTGGTGGCCGTGACCGTAGAAGGCCACTGCGACGAGCGCGGCACCGACGCCTACAACATGGAGCTCGGCACCAAGCGCGCCAAGGCGGTCAAGGACTTCCTGCAGGCAGCGCTGCCCAAGGTCAAGGTCAAGACCCTGTCTTTTGGCAAGACCAAGCCGCTGTGCTCCACCGAGGACGAGTCGTGCTGGGGCCGCAATCGCCGCGCGGAATTCCGGACGCAAGAGAAGTAGCCGTCGCTGCTCGGCTCGGCCCGCTTGCTGCAGACTTGCGCACGAGCGGCGCGGGCCAGCCGGCAAGAGGTGCGCCATGAACCTGCGAATGCCCTTTGCGGCGCTGCTCGTGGCCGGTCTGTTGCCGGGCTGCCTGGCGACGCGCGCCCAAGTCACCGAGATCGAGGGCCGGTTGGTCACGGTCGAGAAGGCCCACGCCGGCTTCTTGGTGATGGCGGACCGCGAGACCAAGCGCCTGCAGACCCTGGCGGGCGAAGTGGAGCAGAGCAACGCCGCCCTGCGCGAGTCCCTGGCGCGCTCGGGCGCCAAGCTCGCGGACTTTGACACCAAGCTGCAAAAGACCCGCGGCGAGCTGGAAGTGCTGGCGCACCGCCTGGAAGTGGTCGAGAAGACGGGCGGCGGTGCGGCCGACCAGATTGCCGAAGTGCGCCGCCGCCTGGAGCAACTGGTCGCCGATCTGCGCGACCGCGCCGGGATCGCCATCCTGGCCTTGCCCGCGGATCTGCCCGCCGACGCCGATGGTTTCGCCAAGCTGGCGGACGCCAAGCTGACCGCGGGCGAGGTGCGCACGGCGGTGGCGGTGGCGACGGAGTGCCAGAAGCGCTTTGCCGCGACCGAGGCGGCCGGCCAGTGCGGCATCGTCTTGGCCAAAGTGGCCGTGCAAGAGCAGCGCTACGCCGACGCCACGCGGATCCTGCAGGCGGTGCACGACAGCCTGGGCGGCAAGGCCGTGCCGGTGGTGGGCGCCGCGCTGCTCGAGATCGCCCACGTGCTGGAGCTGCAGGGCCGCTGCGCCAACGCCCAGAAGGTGTTCAAGTATCTGATCTCGGACATGCCCAAGCTGGCGGCGACCAAGACGGCCAAGGAGTTGCTGGCCAGCTCGGCGGCGCGCTGCAAGGAAGGCCAGGGCGCGCAAGGCAAGGGCGAAGAGCCCGAGGCCGCCAAGCCGGCGGATGCCCCCGCGGCGGAGTCGGCCGGCAAGGCGAGCGAGCCCGCTGGCGACAAGGCCGAGAAACCCGCTGAAAAGACCGACAAAGGGGACAAGGCCAAGCCCGCCCCTGACAAAGCCAAGTCCAAGTAAGGGCAGCGCCAAGATCAAGTCGATTTTGTCGTCGCCCTGTACTTCTGCCAGGTGGGTCGCACCCAAAGGTAAGGGTGGGTGCGCGTCCCCGAACCGGTCTGTCGCGCCGCGCCACCGACACCGCGATCTACTTGTATTTGCTGGAGCCCTGAGATGACGCAATCGGCAACCGTGGCCTATCCAGGGCCGTGGCGGGCGATCGTGGTCGGCGGCGGTCACGCGGGCTGCGAGGCGGCGCTGTGCTTGGCGCGCGGCGGCGTGGAAGTGCTGCTGCTGACTCAGAATGTCGACCGGATCGGCTGGATGTCGTGCAACCCGTCGATCGGCGGCGTGGGCAAGTCGCACCTGGTCGCCGAGATCGACGCGCTGGGTGGCGAGATGGCGGCCAACGCCGACCGGGCCGGGGTGCAATACAAGTGGCTGAACGAGTCGCGCGGCGCCGCGGTCCAGGCCCTGCGGGTGCAGTGCGACAAGCTGGCCTATGCCACCGCGATGCGGCAAGTGCTGGAGACGACTCCGGGACTGCACATCAAGCAGGGCAACGTCGCCCAGCTGTGGCTCGACGGCGGGCAGCTGCGCGGGGTGGTGGCCGAGCCGGGCATCGCCTTTGCTGCCGAGGCGGTGGTGCTGACGGCGGGCACCTTCCTGGGCGGCGTTTTGCACACCGGGCTGCGGCAACAGGCCGGCGGACGGGCCGGCGATGCGCCGTCGCTGGGGCTGGGCGACCAGCTGCGCGCCCTGGGGGTGAGCACCCTGCGCCACAAAACAGGGACTTGCCCGCGGGTCGACGTGCGGAGCGTGGACTGGGAGCGACTGGAAGCGGACCCCGGGCTGACGCCGCCGCCGCCGATGTCGCGCCGCTCGGCCGGCGTGGCGCTGCCGCAGATGCCGTGCCACATCGCCTACACCAATGCGCAAACCCACGCCTTGATTCGCAATGGTCTGGACCGCTCGCCGCTGTATACCGGTGTCATCGCGGGGACGGGGCCGCGCTACTGCCCGTCGATCGAGGACAAGGTGGTGCGGTTTGCCCACCACGAGCGGCACTACCTGTTCCTGGAGCGCGAGGGCTGGCAGACCGGCGAGGTGTACGTCAGTGGCCTGTCGACCTCGCTGCCGGCGGACGTGCAGGTGCAGGTAGTGCGCTCGATCGAGGGCATGGAACGGGCCGAGATCGTTCGCTTTGGCTACGCTGTGGAGTACGACGCCATCGACGCCCGCCAGCTGGGCCGCGACCTGGGCCTGCCGGCCTTGCCCGGTCTGTACCTGGCCGGGCAGGTCAACGGCACCAGCGGCTACGACGAGGCGGCGGCGCAGGGGCTGGTCGCTGGCCTGGGGGCGTTACAGCGGCTGCGGGGCGCGGCGCCGGTGGCCTTCGAGCGCAGCCAGAGCTACATCGGGGTGATGGTCGACGACCTGATCACCCAGGGCGCGGCCGAGCCCTATCGCATGTTCACCTCGCGCGCCGAGCACCGCTTGGAACTCCGCTGCACCAATGCGGATCAACGCCTGACGCCGCTGGGTCGCGAGCTGGGTCTGGTCGGCGACGCCCAGTGGCACGCCTACGGTGCCCGGCAGGCCACGGTCGAGCGCGCCCGCGAGGTGCTCCGCGACACGGTGGTGCGGCCCACCCCCGACAACCTGGCGCACATCGCGACCTGGGACGCGGGCGGCCTGGGTACACCCACCACCCTGGCGCAACTGCTCTGCCGCCCGGCGGCGACGTGGACCTCGCTGAATCCCTGGCTGCCCGCGGACTTGCATGCCCTTGACCCGGATGCCCAGGCCGAGCTGGCGACCGAGGTCCGCTACGCCGGCTACATCGAGCGCGAGCGGGCGCGACAGGCCCGCAACCAGCGCCACGAATACCTGAAGATTCCGGCGGACCTGGACTACGCGACCGTGGGCGGCCTGTCGGCCGAGTGCCTGCAGAAGCTGCGGCAGGTGCGGCCCGAGACGCTGGGCCAAGCGGCGCGCATCCCTGGAATTACCCCGGCGGCGGTGCAGGCGTTGGCGTTTGCCTTGCGGGGACGGGGGGTTCGAGGGGTGTCAGGTATTGACACTTGACATCTTTTCGCGAAGGCAACCCAAGGACCCGCCACGTACCACAAGCTGCCCGGACGGCAGCTCCTTTCCAAACGGCGGTATCCATGAGTCGGTTGACCTTAGACGCGGCGTTGAGCGTGCGACCGATACCCGAGCGGAGAAGGATTTTTCTTCAGTACTTGCACGAACTCACGATCGAGGCTCGCGACGTCGACGATTCCCGGAGTCTCAAGGGCCTCACCGAGGTCATGCACACGCTAGTGGGCGCTTTGCTGAGAGCGCAGCACGCCGATGACTACTTGCTGGAGGATGTGGTAAGGGAGAAGGGAGAGATCTACCAAGTGGAAGCCAACTTGGAGCGAGCGTGGCAGAGACTTGTTCGCAGGCATGGCTACTGACGTCCGCCCCTGACGGTCAAGGCCCAGGCCAGTCACCCTGCGGGCTTTCGACCACCCGCAGGGCAACCATGCAGCCCAACTACCTCTGCGCCAACCGGTCGAGCATCGCCCGGACCTGGTCCAGCTTGCCCTCCAGCTCGGCCACCGGCGCGCCATCGACGAGACCGAGCGCGGCCATCAGCCCGAGCCCAGCCGCCGCCTCGGACGCGGATCCCCTTGCCACGCCGAGCAAATTCCGCCGGTCGCCGGCCTGCCGGTTCAGCCCCTCGCTGGTATTGAGCACGACGGACGTGAGCGCCCGCCGCACCTGATCCACCAACTCCCCGTGCCCGCGTGGCACCTCGCCGACCAGCCGAATCCCGTCCCGCGCCACGTTGCGCACCAACCTCTCTACAATCAGCATCTTGTGCCCACTCTGCGGCCGAAAATCGACCATGCCGGTCCCTGGGCCACGCCGCGCGTGAGGCTGGCAAGGCCGGCCCGCATAGGGCCGCTCGTCTTGGCCTTGCCGGGCGAGCACGGTGTGGCACAGTTGGAGGCGTCGAGAGAGAGCAACGAAACTTCCTGAACCCGAACCCGAACCCGAACCCGAACCCGAACCCGAACCCGAACCTGAACCTGAACCTGAACCTGAACCTGAACCCGAACCTGTCCCAGTTCCCGTCGCGGATCCCGGCCCTACCCTTCGGGTTCATCGCATCGCGTGCCCAAGACACAGCGATGGCCCCATTCGTCATCCCGGGGCCGGCGCAGCGCCGGAACCCGGGACCCAGGCTAAGCGGCACAGCCATGCATGACCACGCCACTAGCCTGGGTCCCCGCTTGCCGCGGGGATGACGGTTTGAGGGTGCTGGCGCAGGAAACGACCCATACGCAGACGGCCAGCGCGGGTCCGCGCCATCTCCGATCCCGACAGAACAACTACGCAAATACAGTGCTGTGTGGAGGACGTGACCGATCCTTGGGCCCCAAGCCTACTCCAGCGCCTTTTCCAGCCGTTGCAGCTCGGCGCGCACGGCCACCACCGCCGCCCGCATCCGCGCCACCTGTGGCTGGCTCAGCTTGGCCGCGTCGACCTGGGCAAACTCCTGATGCCAGGCCCGAATCTCTTCGACCCACTTCTCGGTGCGGGTGACCAGCCGGCCGGGCTGCAGCGGCGGCTCCGGCTTGGGCTCGGGCAGCTGCAGGCCCGGCGTGCTCGGGTCGGCGTCCCACACGCGGTTGTCCAGCGCCTGCGCCACCACGTCGCGCACCTTGCCCAGCGGCCACTGCTCGGCCACGGCGGCGGTGGCGATGCGAGCGCGCAAATTCACCTCGGGAATCGCGCTGATCGCCAAGGTCGCCGACCACGCCAGCTGATCGCGCAGTCCGGCCGGCAGGCTGTCGTAGCAGATCTTGACCCGCACGCAGCGGCGCAGGGTGTGCTCGCTCAGGTCCAGGGCGGCGACTTCGGCGGCGTGGGTGGCCAGGAAGTCGGCGAACTTCTGGTCTTTGGTGCGGTCCCTGCTGCCAAAGCGCCCGGGATCGCCGGCAAAGAAGCGGTCGAGGATCAGCTCGCCGACCTTCAGGCGGTAGGTGCGCTCGTGCTGGGCGGTCAGGGCCTGCAGGGTCTGGACGACGTCTTGGTATTCGCTTTGGACCATCATGGTTTGGGGTTCGTGCATGGTCTGCCTCGCGGGGGTGGTGGTGCGCGAAAAGATCATTGGCACATGTGCCAGTGATCCGCGCGGGGGGCGGTGTTCGACGATACGGCAGAGTTTCGGGGATGTCGAGTCCATGGGGCGCCACCGGGTGCGCCGCTGAAGTCACGGAACGCGTAGGGCGGTCTCTTGTGGCCCGGCGTGAACAGCCGGCGCAGCGAGCCTTGCCCCAAACTTGGCGAAAATTCGCGAATTCGTCTCTGGGCGGCGGGGAACAAGCCCCACGCCCTACGCCCTGGCATGTAGCCATGCTGCCGATTTGACCCTAGACTTCGTGCTGGACCCAGCCGGGCGCCGGGTTGCCGTCAAGAAAAACGGTGCATTCACTGCCGGATACCTGTACGACGGGTCGCTGCGCGTGATTGGCAAGACGGATGAAGGTGGCCGGCTGCGCCAACAGTACGTGTACGGGACGCTTGGGCATAGTCCGGATTTTGCGCTGCTGTGGACGGGGGCGGGGAACTTCCTCGGTGTGTACCTTTTCCAACACGATCAGCTGGGTTCGGTGGTCGAAACGTGGCAGGTACGGACGGGCGACCTCTTCCTGGACCAAAAGTACACCAGCAGCCGCGTGGACTTTGGGCCATGGGGCGAGCCGCAGGTTCTGCCTTCGGATGCGAGCAATGGGCCAGACCACCCCTTCGGCTTTGCCGGCGGGCTGTGGGACCGCGAGACTGGGCTAGTTCGGTTCGGGGCGCGGGAGTATGACCCGGAGCTGGGGCGATGGCTGAGCCGGGACCCGATTGGGTGTGCCGGCGGGTGGAACCAGTTTGGGTATGTGGCGGGGGATCCGGTCAACGCGGTTGATCCGGCGGGGTTGGCAAGCGCATTGGACCTTTGGCCTGGGCTTGCAGGCGATGTCATGGACCCGGAGTTCGTTGCCGGCGTGCACGAGGCCGAGGCCGATATTGCTGTATTGCTAGCAGAATCGGTCATTACTACCGTTCTGTGGGAATACAGCGTCGCCCGGTTGGCTCCACGGGCTCTGAAGGGCCTGGGGTGGCTGAGCCGCCTCTTGAAAGGTTGTGGGCGTGCCTCCGAAGTTGTGAAAGATCTTTCCGGGCTCACATTCGGCAGGGACGCGAATCAGGTCTATCATGCATTCCGGCATACTGACGAGTTGGGCTTGGCCAGGGAGAGCGCGATGGCTGCCGTGAGAGATGATCTCTTGGTTGTTTCTCGCAACATTCCATCAGGGCGACCGTTGAACCAGGTCATTGAAGTCTCGGGGCAGAGGATCCAGTACTCGGCATACCGTTTACCAGACGGAACTATCAACGTAGGACGTATCCATGGCGTACCGTGAACTGAACGCCGACGAGCGGCGCTTGTTGAAGATGCTCGGCAAGCGCCCGGCCAAGGCGCTGCCCGACGATTGGGTCGATTGCCTGCTGGCCGAGAGCATGGCCGATGGTGGCATGGGCTCCCTTCGGCTGAAGTTCAGGGGCAGATCTCGGTCAGGGAGGTTTCGGGAGGAGTTGGGAGTCTGTCAGTTCACGGACACTGATGGAATCGCGGTCGTAGCGACGCTCTATGGAAACGACGACGGTTTGCCGTTTGAACTCGATGTGTGGAAGGTGGATTTCAGCCCGCTACTAAGGGTTCCGGAAAACCTCGAATAGGCTTCGTCGCATGCTAAACCCCGCCGCCATCAATTCAGAAATCGTCGCCATATTTGCGTATTGCGTATTCTTCGGGTCAGCCTGCACCCCCGAAGACGCCCCCATAACCGGCCAAAACGCCAACCAAATCGACACATCCATCCACCA
>JACRCU010000386.1 GCA_016218865.1 Deltaproteobacteria bacterium
AGCCGAAACCGAAGCCGAAGCCGCAACCGCGTCGCGCGGGTCGGCTACGCGGGGCGCTTGGCCCGACCTGCCAACCCCAGGACCGCGCCCAGCACCAGCGACAGCGCCGCCGCCATGCCGATGCGCACTTCCTTGGGCTGCAGAAACGTCAGCGTGTGCAAGGGGATCCACAGCCAGCCCAGCGTCGCCAGCGCCTTGTCCAGACCCGCCCAACCCAGCGGCGGGTGGCCCAGGGCGCGGTCGATGGCGTTGTCGATGACCCGGTGCAGCAGCACCATCGCCGGCCCCAGCATGACGTTCATCAGCGTCGAGGTCGCCAGCGCGTTGGGCAACCCTGGCTCGGCCCACGCGGCCGGCAGCGCCCCGTAGCCCACCAGCGCCGGCACCCCGGCGGCGGCCGTGACGAACATGAACTTGATGTACATGCCAAGGGCGCCCCAGCCCAGCACTTTCAGTAGCAGCCTGGGTGGGCCGAGCCGCAATGGCGCCGAACCGCTGCGCAGACGGGCCGACAGGACCTCGCCCGCAGTGCCCAGCAGGGCAAACTGGCCGAACGCCATGAGCAGCGGATGTCGGCCGACGAGATCGAGGTAGGTCTGCCACATCGGCGTGTCGTCCGGCGCCACCAGCGCCCGGTCCGGCAGGCTACGACCGCGGCCCTGGGCGGTCAACCACAGCGACGTTCCGGCCGGTCCCCCAAAAGCGCCAAGGCCCCGCGCGAACCGGAGTTCGGGCAGGGCCAGTGGGCGGACACCCTGTATTTTCAAGACGTAGAAGATGGGTGCAATCTTCCGGAGCGGCCCCAGGTCTACTTGTGCGCCAGGGCCTCGCTGGTCTTGGTCGCGGGCTCGGCCATCCGCCGCAGCACCGGCGCAAACGGCAGACCAGCCAGCGTACCGGCCACGGCGCCCGCGACCACGAAGAAGAACAGCGTGGCCGCCAGGCCCAGGCCCATGCCGCCGCCCACCACTGCGCGGCTCAGCCACGTGCCGTCGCCCGCAACGCCGAACAGCACCTTAGCCATGCTCATTCCCATGAAGCCGCCGTACAGGACGCCGGGGACCGCGCCGACGAACAAGAAGGCGATGAACGCGGTGGCGGCGCCGATGTAGGTGGGAAGAAGCGCGATGTGGTTGCGGGGGCTGGCCATGGGGTCCTCTGGGGTTCGGGTGGCGGTTGTGGGCGGCTCTTGCTTGGTCGTCCGTCCTGCCTCCTGCCATTGCATGGGCCGTGCCAAGTTGGGGAGCGCTGTAATTTCAGCAGGTAGAAAATGGCTGCGCTGTTCCGGCTGTCGGGCCACCGCGGCTGTCGGCAAACGAGGACATATTCCATGAATGGAAATAGGCTGTAAATATATCTTGTTGTGTGAGTGTCGGAAAACCCGGACGGGCTGTCGGCAAAGGGCGACGGCCGCCGCCGGCTACTGGATGGTCAGCTGCGCTGCGCCGCCGGCCGGCAGACCGATCCAGACCAGACCGGACTTCGCATCGACCTGGTAGCCCAGCAACTTGCCGTCGCTCACGCTCGCGGTCGCCTGCGGCTTGCCGTCGACCAGCACGGCCTTGACCTGGCCCGGCGCGCGCACTGTCACCACCGTCGCCCGCGGTCGACCGCTCAGGCTCAGGGTGACAACCCCTTGCTTGACCTGCAGTTGCGCGGTCACCGGCGCCTTGCCCTCCAGGGTGAAGCTGCGCTCGCCCTCGGCCGCGGCCAAGACCAGCCAGCCGTCGTGCGGTGTCAGCCCCGCCGGCGCCAGACCGGTCAGGGCGTTGCCGTCGGCGAACGGCTGCACGCTGCAGGCCGCGACGTACAGGGGAATGCCCCGAAAATCGTTGCTGAAGTCCGCGGTCACCGTCGTGTCGCCCGCCAGCGGCGCCGCGGCCAGCTTCCACCAGCTCAGCCAGGTCTGGCCGGCCGGCAGCTGGACCGTGCGCTGGTCCGTCCCGTCGGTCAGCGGCGCCACCAGCCACAGCCCGCCCAGCAGATAGCGCCAATCGCCGGCCCACTTGTCCGCCGCCGCCACCGGCTGCAGCACCAGCGGCTGGCCCGGCTGGGTCTGCGAGCGGTGCACCACCGAGTACAGCATCGGCGCGAGTTGGTGGTGCCAGTGCGCCCAATAGGCATACATGTCCAGGAGTTCCTGGGTGTGGTCCGGCGTGGTCCACGGCGTCAGGTTGGCGCGGCCGTGCAGCTGCATGAACGGGCCCAGCGCGCCGAGCGCGGTCCAGCGGGCGAACACCTTGGCGTCGAAGGGAATCTTCTTGGTCAGATCCTTGTCGTCGCGGTCCAGGTAGCCGCCGATGTCCGAGCCGAGCATGGTGTAGCCGGCCTGGGCCGAGCGGAATATGTGGTCCAGCGCGTCGACCAGACCCACCCAGTCGCGGCGGTTGTCGCCCACCCACGCCACCGGCGCGTGCTGGGGCTTGGCAAAGAAACGCCCGGCAAAGTCATAGCTTTCGTCCCACGGCCGCACCATCGTGACGAACTCGGGGTTGCGCGCCAGACCGAACGCCAGCATCTCGCGGTAGTAGGCCTGCGAGTAGGCGTCCAGGCCCTGGCTGCCCGCCGCGGTCTGCATCGGCACGGAGGCGATGTACATCTCGCCAAAGTCCAGCTTGTAGCCGTCCACCAGCTGCAACAGCTCGATCTGCTGGCGGTTCCACCAGGTGCGCGCCGCCGGCGAGAAGAAGTCCAGGCCCGCGCCCTTGCCCTTCCACCACGTCGACAGCTCGCCGCCGTTGACGAAGTGGCCGCACTTCAAGCCCTCGCCGAGGTTGGGCGACGGGCCGTCGTAGAGGTCGCCGCCGGCCTCCAGGTCGAAGCTGGCCTGGTTGACCATCTGCGTCAGCCACACCACCAGCTTGATGTTCTGGCCGTGGAGCTCGCCGACCAGCTCCTTGAACCCCGGATAACGCTTGGGGTTGGCCTGGAAGGTGTGGTAGTTGGTCTCCCACGGGCTGTCCAGCACCACCACGCCCACCGGAATGCCGCGGTCGACGAAGCCCTTGACGAAGGCGCGCGTGTCGTCGCTGGTCGAGATGTCCTTGCTGATCCACGGCTCGAAGGCCCAGCGCGGCGTCGCCGCCGTGGGTGTGGGTGGATTGGCCAGCTCGGGGTCCACTGCGCAAGGGTCGATGGCGGCTTGCGAAACGTCCGCCGCCACCTCGACCGCGTCGGCGCCACCTTGGTCGGCCGCGGTGTCGCCCATGGGCGCCTTGGTCTCGCTGGCACACCCGACCAGGCTCAGCGCAAGGACCAGCGCAACGGCCATCCCCCCGCGCGCCTTGGCTCTGCCAGTCCGCATTCCCGCTCGTGCCATGGTTCCCCCTCGCGCGCGGTCGTCCATCAAAACCCTTGTGCAATTGCGCAGTAGAAAATGGCTGCCTTCTTCTAGCCCCACGCGCCAGCCGGTGGCGGCGGCTCCGCGACGGCCTGCAGGTAGGCCAGGCACTCCGCCGGCGTGGCCACCACCTGGACCAGCTCGGCCACGGACGGCGCCATCAGTCCCGCATCCACTGCCGTCGCCAACTGCTCGACCAGTGGTCGCCAGTAGCCGCCTACGTCCACCACCACGATCGGCCAGTGGTGCATGCCCAGCTGCCGCCAGGTGACCACTTCGCACAGTTCGTCCAGCGTGCCCCAGCCGCCGGGCAGGGCAACAAAAGCCTGGCTGTGGGCGAACATCTTGGCCTTGCGCGCGTGCATCGTCGCGACTTCGTGGTGCTCGCTCAAGCCGCGGTGGGCGATCTCGCGCGCCACCAGCCGGGTCGGCATCACCCCCACCACGCGACCGCCGGCCTGCAGCGCGGCATCGGCCAGGGCCCCCATGCAGCCCACCGCGGCGCCGCCATACACCACCGTGGCGCCCGCAAGAGCGAGCCGCTGTCCAAGCTCGCTCGCCGCCTGCAAAAGCTCGGGGCGGCTGCCGCGCTGCGAGCCCAAGAAAACCGCGACGCCGCTGCCGTCTAGCCGCATTGCCTCTCTCCTTCTTGACCCGCCAGGCACGTCGCCTGCAGCTGCAGAGCTTCGCTGTCGCCCGGCGTAACCGCAAGCACCGCCTGCAGGTCGGCCAGCGCGCCCGCGGCGTTGCGTGGTCCAAACCAGCGGCACTTGGCGCGCGCCAGCTGGGCGGGAGCCCACGTCACCACCGCCAGGTACCGGTCCAGGTCGTCCAGCGCCAGTTGCCAGTGCTGCAGCGCCGTATGCACCAGGCCGCGCTCGCCCAAAGCGGCGGCGTCGCCCGGGCTGCGCTCCAGGGCCAGATCGAGCAGCGGCAGCGCCTCGCCAGGCCGTCCCAGCGCGCGCAACAGGCCGGCGTGCACCACCAGTGGCTCTACGCTCCATGCCGACGCCAGCGGCGACGCCTTGGCCGCCAGATCCAGTGCCTCTTCCAACCGCTCGCCGCGTTGCCACAACAGCTTGGCCGCCCGCAACCACGGGTCTGCGCTGGAGGGCTGCGCGCGCGCCGCGGCACGGCATGCGTTCAGGGCCTGGTCCACCCGACCGACCGCTGCCAGGGCCTGCGCCCGCAGCAGCTGTACATTCTGGTACTCTGGATGCTTCTTGCCGATGTGCTTCAGTGCTTGGTCTGCGGCGGCCACGGCTTCGGCGCTCCGGCCCAGCGCGACCAATACGCTGGCCAGCTGGATGGTCGGGGCGTGGCCGGCGTCGGCACAGCTGGTCGCCCGCTGCAGGGCCTCCGCGGCTGCGTCCAGCCTACCCGCAAGCCGGTGGGCTAGTGCCAACTCCTCCCAGACCTCGGCGCAGTGTGGGGCCAGCGTGCAGGCGTGCTGCGCATCCGCGGCACCTCCCTCGCAATCCTCGTGTTCGTGGGTCCGCCGGCGGGCGCGCGCCAGCCAGGCCTCGTGCCAGGTCGGCGCCAGGGCCACCAGGGCGTCCCAGCGCTGCAAATCCTGCGCGCGAGCCAGGTTACGTGTGGTGTCGTCCACATCCGCGCGCGGGTTCCACTGCGAGCAGCCGTTGGGTGCCCGCGCTCGCGGCGGTTCCGCGCCGAACTGCAGCTCGTGCAGCGCCAGGCGGGCGGCGGCCGAGGGGCCACCTGCAAGTGCGCACAGCTCCTCGGCGATCGCCAAGAACGCCGGGCGATCTGCAAGGGTCCACGCACCGGCAAACACCAGCTGCAGCCGGGGCCAGCGTCGCCCGACCCACTGCTCCTGGTCTGCAGACTCGGCGAAGGACTCAGGGCCCCGGTTGACGATCGGGATGGTCAGCACCGACGCAACGCCGTCCCGGCCCGAGTCCTGCAGCGTAAACGTCCACGGGCCGCGGCTCGCCACCCCGGCCGGCAGCTTGGGTAGAGTGATGTGGAACTCCGCCATGGCCATTTGCCCCCGCCGCGTTCACAGCTGGACCAGGATTGCGATTTCGGCTTCGGCGCGCAATGCCGCCAGCACCCGCTTGCCCTCGCTCACCCGCCGCGATTCGCGCAGCCGCACCACGATCTGCGCCGCCACCTCGCGCAGCGGCCGCGGCTCGCCCGTCTTGCGGTCCAGCACTTTGGCCACCATCCAGCCGGCCCGGGTGCGCACCGGCGGTGTCCACTGGCCTGGCTGCAACTTCTGCACGGCCTGCGCCAGATCGGGCTCCAATTCGCCGTCGGTGATGTCGAAGGGCGGCAGCGGAGCCACGGTGCGCAGCTGCGGTGCCAACTTGTCGGGCTCCTGCTTCTGCACCGCCGTGGCGAATGTCTGGGCCTGGCCCAGGGCCTTGGCCACCGCCTCTGGCGTCGCGTCGCGCGGCAGCCGCGCCAAGTAGGCCTGCACCGACACCCGTACGCCGCCTTTGACGTACCGCTCGGGGTGCGCCTGGTACTCGGCCATGATCTCCGAGTCGATGGGCTCGGTGACCGCGCGTAGGGTCAGCAACCGCTCAAGTTCCAATCGCTTTTTGACCTCGCGCCGCACCACCGCCACATCCACACCTTGCCGTTTGAGCTGCTCGGCCGCCTCTGGACGCGTCGGGTCGGCCATGTGCAGGCGCGCCAGGCCCGCGTCGACCTCCTCGGCGCTGACGGCGGTGTGGGCCTCGGCCAGCGCGGCCGCCACCAGCCGCTCGTCCAGTAGCCGGTCCAACGTGTCGCGCGCGATGCGGCGATCGATGGCCTCGGTCACCCGGCCGGTCTTGCCGGTCAAACGGAGGTAGTCGGCACACAAATCCGCAGCGCTCACGGTCACTTTTGTGCCGCGCGCTACGTCGCCCGCCGGCTGGCGGCAGTCCAGCAACACCGCGGTCGGCGCATCGGGCAGTTCAGTCTGGGCATCGCCAGCTTGGGCCCGGCGTGCGGCCTCTTCGGCCGGCCCCTGATCGCGATCCGTGGCGTCCTTGCTGACCACCGCTGCCGGCCGCGCCCACAGCCAGTAAACCACTCCGCCGACCGCCAAGACCACCGCTGCCGCCATCAGGCGCTGTCCCTTCATCGTTGCTCCTCTTCGGGCGGGCTGGAATCACAGCGATCCGCTTCCGCCCGCTCTCGGCCCTGGCTGCTGCGCAACGGCGAAGCCCCGCGCCGCTGGCGTGGCGTTCACCAAGGACCGCGACAACGCATCGTCGCTCGGCGGCGCTGCACCCGCGGCACGGCGCCCATCCTCTCACAAAAACGCGCCGGCCCGGTGTACGTGGTTGCGCACACCGGGCCGGCAGGTTTGCGGGCAGGCTAAATCACCTGTCCGTGTAAGGACTTGCTAGTCGTCGTCGCCCGAGTGCTGGTCCGAGTAGCTGTCATTCTCCTTCTCGTACTTCTTGTCGCTCTCGTACTTCGACTTGCACTGCGAAGCGGTGGGCTTGCCACAGCTCGACTTGCCGGCCGCGCTTTCGATGGCCTCTTCGGCTTTGTGCGAGATCAGCTTCTTCTTGTAGAAGGTATCCGCGCTCTTGGACACGCACGACACGTACGCGCCGTGGTTCTTCCACGCCAGGGTGGTTGCGCGCGGACCGGCGCACGGGCAGAGCTGAGCGATCGAGCAACCATTGCTCGGGTCGATCACGGTGCCCAACGTCGTCGACTGGCACTGGTCGGCGCCGTCGGCCACGCCGTCGTTGTCGTCGTCGGCGTCGCAGGCATCGCCCTGCGCATCGCCGTCGAAGTTGGCCTGGGTGCTGTTGGCCACCAAAGCGCAGTTGTCGGCGCCGTCGGCCACGCCGTCGTTGTCGTCGTCGGCGTCGCAGGCATTGCCCTGTGCATCGCCGTCGGTGTTCAACTGGTCGGCATTGGCGACGACCGAGCAGTTGTCGGCCGTGTCCGGCACGCCGTCGTTGTCATCGTCGGCGTCGCAGGTATTGCCCTGCGCGTCGCCGTCGGTGTTCAACTGGTCGGCATTGGCCTGCAGGCTGCAGTTGTCGGCGTCGTCGGCCACGCCGTCGTCGTCGTCGTCGGCATCGCAGGCATTGCCCATGCTGTCGCCATCGGTGTTGGTCTGGTCCGGATTGGCCAGCATGGCGCAGTTGTCGGCGGTGTTGACCACGCCGTCGCCGTCGATGTCGCCGTCGCAGGCATCGCCCAGGCCATCGCTGTCCAGGTCGGCCTGGGTCGCGTTGCCGATGGTGACGCAGTTGTCGGCGCCGTTGATGATGCCGTCGCCGTCCATGTCGCCGTCGCACAGGTCGCCCTGGCCGTCGCCGTCCAAGTCGCTCTGGTCGCTGTTCTCGGTCGCGATGCAGTTGTCCATCACGTTGAGCACGCCGTCGCCGTCCAGATCGGGGTCGCACAGGTCGCCCAGCGCGTCGCCGTCCACGTTGGCCTGGTCGGAATTGGCGACCAAGCTGCAGTTGTCGGCGCCGTCGGCCACCGTGTCGTTGTCGTCGTCGGCATCGCAGGCATCGCCCTGGCTGTCGCCGTCGGTGTTGG
Organism: Deltaproteobacteria bacterium; assembly: GCA_016218865.1. Classification (GTDB taxonomy): domain Bacteria; phylum Myxococcota_A; class UBA9042; order UBA9042; family UBA9042; genus SXRM01. Next base: position 7,865 of record JACRCU010000386.1, read on the forward strand.
TCTGATCGGCGTTGACTACGAACTGGCAGTTGTCGTCGACATCCGGCGCGCCGTCGTTGTCGTCGTCGGCGTCGCAGGCATCGCCCTGCAGGTCCCCGTCGTTGTCGGCCTGGTTGGCATTGGCGGTCAAGGGGCAGTTGTCGGCGGTGTCGGCGGTGCCGTCCTCGTCGTCATCGCTGTCGCAAGCGTCGCCCTGGCTGTCGCCGTCGGTGTTGAGTTGGTCCGCATTGGCCAGCACCGGGCAGTTGTCGACGGCGTCGGGGGCGCCGTCGTTGTCGTCGTCGTCGTCGCAGGCATCGCCCACGCCGTCGTGGTCCCGGTCTTCCTGTCCCGGGTTGGCCACGAGCGGGCAGTTGTCGACGGCGTCGCCGAAACGGTC
>JACRCU010000398.1 GCA_016218865.1 Deltaproteobacteria bacterium
GCCTTCCTGGGCGCGGGCATCGCCTTTGTCCAGCTTCAGCGCCTCGTCGAACTCCGCGACCGCCGCCTTGCAGTCGCCCTTGGCGGCCAGACAGGCGCCCAGAACACTATGCGCCGCCGCCAGATCTGGTGCCTGCTGCACGGCGGTCTTGGCCGATTCCAGAGCCTTGTCCAGGTTGCCGGCATGCAGCATCAGCTCGGCCATCTTGATGTGCCGGCGCGCGGTCGAGTGCTCCGCCTTGGCGACCGGCGCCTCTGGGTTCAGCGCCGCCTGCAGCTCGGCTTCGCTGATTTCGCCCAGAACGAAGCGCAATTCCGCGCGGATCATCTCGCGGTAGTTGACCTTGGCAAAAGGTATGACTTTCAATAACTTGCCGTTCTTCGCCACCAGCGCCACCTCGGGCATCAGGGTCAGACCCAGGCTGGAGTAGTAGGCGTCGTCGGCGTCCAAGCCCACCGCGAACTTGGCGTCGGCAGTCTTGAGATCCGTCAGGATTTCATCGGGCTTGTGGCGGTCCGACACGACGCCCGCCCAGCGCACCGACTTGCCGGTCAAGTCGCGCTCCAGGCCGGCGAGCTCCTTCAGGACCACCTGCGAGTGCTCTTGGCCCGGCCGGAAGAACACCATGACGTTGGCGGTTGCGTCGCCCCAGGGCTTGATCTTGCCGCCGCCCACCTTGGGCATCTCGGGGTTGGCGATCACCTGCCCGATCGGCGTGCGGCTCGAAGCGTCGACCGGGACGTGCCAGGCCGCCACCGCCACCGCCAGCAACAGGAATTTGAGGTTGCGCAGCATCTTGGACCTCCTGGCTACTTCTTGACGGTGTTGACGTAGCTCTTGACCGTGTGACAGGTCTTGTCGCAGGTGCCGCCGTCTGGGTTGGCCTTGAAGTTGACTTTCAATATCCATCCCTTGGGGCCAAACGGCACGCCGTCGCGCACTTGGAAGGGCTGCTTAGAGGCGTGGACCTCGTGGCAGGCGCGGCAGGTGCGGCCGCGACTCGGGTTGTTGACGTGCACGTAGTGCAGGTTCCGGGCGCCGTCGCGGAAGCGCGTTGCGGTGGTCGTCTCGGCGGCCGTGACCATCTTGTCGTCGTGGCAGGTGAAGCACAGCGCGTACTTGGCTGGATCGAAAGGCGAATAGAACTGGGCCGGGTAGGGGGCCACCAGCAGACGGAAATTCTCGCTGCCGTGGGGCTGGTGGCAGCTCGAGCAGTCCTTGCCGGCCACTGGCGCGTGGTGCACCGGGTTCTCGTCCAAGAGTTTCTTGTAGTTGGTCAGCGGCTTGCCAGCCGCGTCGACCACGCCGTCCTTGTCGTGGCAGCCGACGCACTGATCGAACGGCAGGCGAGTCAACATGTGCTCCACGTTCGAGGCGTGCGGATTGTGGCAGTTCATGCAGCCGCGCCCCGAGCTCATCGCCTCGTGCTTGACGCTCGCGCCCATCGCCGTCTTCACGCCCGCGTGGCAGTCCAGGCACATGTTGGGCAGGTCGGCGTACAGGAGCTTGCGGCTCGCGGAGTTGTGCGGGTTGTGGCAGTTGGTGCAGGCCTCGTCCGCGATGCGGTGCTTGACTTTGGCTTTGCCCATCAGCTCTTGCATGTCCTCGTGGCACGAGTAGCACACCTTGTTGATCGGGCCCGCTACCGGCCCCGGGTTCTTGGGGTCCTTGCCCTGGTGGCAAAGGCTACAGTCGCCCGCCTCGTAGGGCCCGTGGCTGGACACCGCCGCACCCTTGATGGGCGCCACCGAGGTCGCCTTGCGCGGTTGGGCCGCCGCGGGCTTCTTGTCTTTGGCCGGAGGCGGTTCAGCGCTCGCGCCCGGCGCCGCCACCAGGCTGGCCGACAACACGAACGCAATCACAGCGGATAGGTACTTCATGGTCTCCTCTTGCAGCGGCTCCGATGTGCTCCGCTTGTGGGCCGGCTCTGCCCGCCAGAGAGGCGGTACATCGGCCCCGTTGGGTCAAAGCAACAGATGCAGCTTTGCGGAGTTGTGCGGGTTGTGGCACAGCCCGCAGCCTGCGCGCGGTCCGGGGTGGCGCTTCTTGCCCTTGGTGCGCGGCGCCTTGGCAAGGCTGCCCACCTCCTCGTGGCACGCCACGCAACTCGACGGAATCGCCTCGCGCGGCGGTCCCGGGTCCTTGGGGTCCGACCGCTCGTGGCACACCCGGCAATCCCGCGGTTCGTGGGGCGCGTGCGGAGTTGGCGCCCGATCGGCGGCCACCGGCGCCAACCACGTTCTGGCCTTGCCCGTCGCCGCCGCGACCCGCTCGGCGCCCAGCAGCGCTTGGGGAGCCAGCAGCAGTGCGCCGCCTGCAACGATCGCGAGCGCCAACGGGCGGACCACTCCAGCGCCAAACCGCCGTCGCCCGGCCGAAACCGGCACTTGCACAGGCTGTCCTCGCACAGGAGACGGTACACTCACGTCGCTCCCCCTTGGACTGCCGCGCCAGCCCATGGCGGTGCGGCGAGGGCCCATGCAGGCTACGTCCGGCCCGGCGGAACGGTCAACGCAACATAACTTCATGTGAATGCAGCAAATTGATGCATCGGGGCCGGACGGCACGCCCAACTACCCCCAAAACAGGCTCGGCAAGGCCGCTGAGACCGGTCAATTGCTCGGGAGTTGCATCATAGCACTGTCACTCTCGGCCCCGCCGCCGCGCCGATCGCCGGCCGCCGCGGACGGCCGTTTTCCGGCACCTCGTCGCTCAACCCGCTCATGCGTCACATGTTTTGTCCCGCATCAGTAGTCGGCTACCACCGGGAAGTGGTCCGAGTACGGCAGGAACACCACCCGTGATCGCAGCGGCGCCATGCGATCGGCAAAGATCCAGTCGGTCTGCTGCAGCAGGAAGTGCGTGGGGTGGTACCCGTCCAGAGAAGGCTTAAAGAGTTTCGATAGTTCGACGATACTCCGCTCCTTGCGCCACGGGTGCAAGACGTCGCCCAAAGCATTGAAGTCGCCCAGCCAGATCACCGGCGTGTCCGGCTCGCTGCGCCGAAAGGCCTGGTAGTGCGCCAGCAGTGCCTGCGTCTGCGTCCAGCGCGCCTCGGGCACCTGCACGCTGCGCCCAACCCGGTTGATCAAGTGCAGGTTGTAGACCCGCAGCCGCCGGCTGGTGTTCCAGTAGGCCGCCACCTCGCCGATGTCCAAGTCGGCCCAGACCGCCGCGTTTCGCCACGACAGCAGCGGAAACTCGAACCGCCCCGACGCAAGGATCGGGTGCACGCTCAAGGTCACCTGGGCGTTGGAGCACTTCGGGTCCAGCTGTCCGCCGTCGGTGGCCTCGGCATGGTAGACGCGCCGACCCGGGTGGGCCGCCTGCATCGCCGCGACCAGATAGTCGAGCTGCGCTCCGGCCGTCAGGCACACCTCCTGCAGGCCCAGGACGTCCGGCTGCCGCAGCGCTTTGTCGTCGCGCACGCTCCAGGCGATGCCCGGACCCTTCCAGGTCCCCAACTGCATGTGCACGCGAAACCCCAGCCCCATCGCAACGTTGTAGCTGACGACCCGAAACGGACGATAGATTGGATCGACCTGGGCGGGATCGCCTCGTGCCGCACCCGCAGCGACCAGCAGGACGCCCGCTGCGGCGAGCCGCAACCACGGGAACAGCTTCGACCTTCCAGCAGCCACCGCGCCACGACCGCTCGGCACCACCGCCGCTGATCCGAAGGAAGGTAGGTCCGCCTGGCGAGTCAAGCTCGGACTGGATGTGGCGGGCAGCGCCGCGGCAACCCTGCGTACTCCCTTCGACTTGCCGGCACCGACCGCCGGCGCCGCTCCACCCACCCGCGCCGCCGCACAGCGGTCCGGGCAACAAAATCGCAAAATGTGCGAACAGCCGCTTGACACCAAGGACCGGAGCCGTCACTATTCGCCTCCCGCCGGCAACGACGGCCGGTTCGTCCGGTTGGTCGTCGGCGGGAAGACAGCGCAACTACTCGGCTTTCTACCGATCCCGGCCGCAACCGCGGCCTGCCGGTGCAACTTCGAGCACGCCGTCTAGCCAAATCGCAGCACCCTCCTCGCCAGCATCCTCGCGAAGTGAAGTCGTTCCCCGGCCTTCGGGCTAAAAGCAACAACTTCGAAAAATCTTCACCGAGGGTCTTGACGAGTCGCAACGAGGGCTGTACGATTTCGGCCCCCGGGAAGCCTAAGCGGTTTCCCGAAGCGAAGCGAAAAGCAGAACAGCCAGGCAACGCTCCTTGGAGTCAATCCCAGGGGTATCGGCCAGCAAGTGGCGCATTCGCAGCACCGCAAGGTCGTTCGCTCTTTGAAAACTGGATAGCAAGCAAAGATCACAGTGTAGAGATACACATACGCGTTTGTGGGTTCAAC
>JACRCU010000399.1 GCA_016218865.1 Deltaproteobacteria bacterium
CATTGCAGCGGGCCAGGTGGCCGGGCGCATGGTGGGCAAGCTGATCGTGGCGGTCGACGAAGCGCAGCGGCCGGATCTGCAAAGGCTTGCCGAGCAGGCGGTCGCCAACGGCTCGCCGCCGCTGCAGGAGTGGAGCAGAGCCCGGCTGCGCGAGTTTGCCCCAGGAGTGCGCGGAGTTGCGGCCCTGTGGTCGCCCGGGACCGGTATCGTCGACCCGCACAGCCTGGTGCACTGGTACCGGCGCCAGGCCCAAGCGGCCGAGGCGGTGATCCTGGTTCGGCACACGCTGTTGGCGGCCGAGCGGTGCGGCCCCACCTGGCAACTGCAGGTCCAGCAAGCCGATGGCGCGGTCACCACCGTGGAATGCGACGCGGTGGTGAACGCCGCCGGGCTGCAGGCGGACCGGGTGGCGCGGCTGGCCTGCGACGCGCCGGACTTGCCGGAGCACCGGTTCGTCAAGGGCAGCTACTTCGATCTGAGCGGGCCGGCGCCGGCGCCCTGCCTGGTCTACCCCTTGCCCATGCCGCACTTGCTGGGGCTGGGCACCCACCTGACCCTGGACCTGGCCGGGCAGGCGCGGCTGGGTCCCGATACCCAACTTGTTGCGTCGGATGACGACTACGCGGTCGACCCACAGCGCGGCGAGCAATTTCTGCAGGCGGCGCGCCCGTTTTTGGCCGATCTGGGCCCCGAGCGGCTGAGGCCGGGCTTTGCCGGCATCCGCCCCAAGCTCGCCATCGATCGCGCGGCCGACTTCTACATCGCCGAGGAATCGGCCCGCGGCGCGCCAGGCTGGGTCAACCTGCTGGGGATCGAGTCGCCCGGGCTGACGGCCAGCTGGGCCATTGGCGCCGAGGTGACCAAGCTACTGACTTTGGCTTGATAAGTCGTGACTTGCAACGCATTCGCGCCGCTACGGCTTGGAAAGCCACAGCAGGCTCAGGGCGAGCGCAAAGGCCACCGTCACGGCCACCACCAACGGCCACGGCGAGCGGCTTTTGACCGGGGGCGCGGGTGGCGGCGGCTCGGCGCGGGGCGACTGGGCCAGCGGGTCGCGGCGGTCGACGTCGAGCGCCTCGGCCAGCGGCGAGGACTCGCGGCCGGTGTCCGGTGCCAGCGGGGCCAGCGGCGCCACGACCGATTCCGCCACGGGCCGCAGCAGCGACTCGCGCACGGTTGGCGGCTCGAAGCCCATCGGCGACACGGCCATCAGGCCGTCGGTCGGGGTGATCTCGGAGTCGAACCGATCGAACTTGGCGGCCAATTCCTCTGAATTGACGGTGGCGACCTCGATGTGCGGCGAGGTGGGGCCCGAAGCCGGGTCGATCGACGCCCGCGACCCGCCCAGCGGCACGGTGCTGCGGGGATCCTCGGCCGCCGCGGTCGAGCCCGGCGCCTGCAGACTTCGGCCCGATTCCTCGAGCGATCCCGGTGCCACCACGATGGTCTCGCCGACTGGCCGCACCTGCACGTTCATCTTGCGGCGGTCGCAGGCCTTGAGCAGCTCGATGCGCAGCGCGTCAGCCGTCGGCGGGCGCTGGGCCGGGTCCTTTTCCAGGCAGCGCATCACCACTTCTTCCAGCGCCGGGGGAATGGTGTCGGTGCCGGGTGGGCCAATGAGCGCCGGCGCGCCCTTCAGGATGTGCATGCGGAGCACTTCCGCGGTGGTACTGGCGTCAAAGGGCAGCCGACCGGACAGGCACTCGTAGAGCACGATGCCCAGCGAGTACAGGTCCGCCGCCGGCCCCACCGGACTGCCCGAGGCCTGCTCCGGCGCCATGTACTCGGGCGAGCCGACCACGAAACCCGAGCGCGTCAGCTGACCTTCGCTGCTGTCGGCGCGGATGAACTTGGCCAGGCCGAAGTCGAGCAGCTTGGCAAAGTCGCGCTCGCCGGCCACGTCCTGCAAGAAGATGTTGTCGGGCTTGACGTCGCGGTGCACCACCCCCTTGCGGTGGGCTTCTTCAAGGGCTTTGCACACTTGCGCAACGATGTGCACCACCCGCACCGGCTCCATGATGGGCTCGCGGCGCAGCACGTCGCTGAGCTTTTGCCCCACCAGGAATTCCATGATGATGAACAGGGCCTTGGTGCGCGAGTCGCTGCCGAAGTCGATGACCCGCACGGCATTGGGGTGGGCCAGCAAGCTCGCGGCGCGCGCCTCGCGGGTAAAGCGCTTGACCTCGATCGGATCGGCCGCCAGATCGCGCCAAAGCACCTTGATCGCCACGGATTGCAGAGTCTCGCGCTGCTGGCCGCGGTACACGGCGCCCATGCCGCCCACGCCCACCAAATCGTGGACCACGTAGTGATCGAGCAGCACGTCGCCGCGGTGCAGACGGCCCGGGAACTCGGTGTCGGCGCGAATGACTTCGGTGGGGCACGCGTCGGTGTCACACGACAGCGCATCGGTGCGGATGCCACACGTTGGACAGATACGCCACACCCCTATGACCTCCGGAACCGTCCCTGCGCGCTGCTATCGAAACTGCAATGGCTCGCCCGCGTGGCCAACCGTCGCCGGAAGCGGAGTGGGGGGAGTATACGGCCCCACCCAGCCCCGCGCCAGCGCAGCGCGTACCGCGTGGGCCAACCCGTTGTCTGTGGACCCCAGTGGCGCCCAGCTACCGCCCTTGAGCAAACGTGTAGCCATCCCACATGGCATCTTCCATCGAAGCGTACATCCAGCTGCCGTAGCGGCCGCGCGACGCCACCCCGGCGGCGCTCAGGTAGTCGAGCACCGTTTGGCGACTGCCAAAATAGTGGCGATCGAACACCACGTAGCCGTAGCGAATGTGGCGGATCTGCTCGACCTCGACCTGGGAATCGTGCTGCAACCACCCGTGCTCGCGCAAGAATTGCCGCACCGAGGCCACGACCTCGGCGTCGCTCGCGGTGGAATTGGCCGCCACTTCCACGTACAGGCTGCTTTTGCCCGCCGGCGCCAGGCTGGGCACGGCGTTGCTGAAGGACCCGATGCGATAGAATGGGTACTGCGGCTCGGGCACGTACAGCCACTGCACGTTGTCCAGCACGCTGGGCCGGGCGATGCCCAGGTTCATGTATAGCAGCGAGGTCCACCGCAGCTACGCGGTCGCTTCCTCCACGGCGGCCGGCACGTCGCGGACAAGCTTGACGAGCTCGGGCAGCGGCAGCGACGACAGCAGCCGGCCCCAAGTGAGCTGGCGACCGTTGGACAATTGCACCGTCTTGTTCTGCAGATCCACGGCCACGGGCACGGTCTTCAGCGCCACCTTGGCAGCGGGCACGTGGGCAGCGATGGCTTTGGCAAAAGTCTCGATGCCGCCCGTGCGCGGGTAGACGAAGCTGGCGTTGTAGCCAGCCTGTTCGTCCACGATTCCCAAGGCACCCGCCAGGATTTGCGACAGGTTGGGCTTGGGCAGGAAACGCGTGCACCAGTCCGCGGTGATCTCTTCGGGCGGACACCCCCACAGCTTGCTGTTGTACGGCACCATGAACCGCTCGGTGATGCCCTTGCCGAAGCGCTGCAAGCAGAAATCGCGAAAATTCGTGGCCGGTTGCGTCTCGCCGCGCGCCTCGGCCAGCGCCGCCTCGATGGCGTCCATGGTGCACTGATGCACCACTTCCAGCGGCAGGCCGTGCAGGTTCTGCTGGAACGGGAACGGCGTCATCACCCCGTGCGACCAGATCCGCGACAGCCGCGCCACTCGCAGCATGGCGTCGCCCATCACGTCGGCCACGAATTGCTTCATCTCGGGGTAGCGCAGGTGCAGCCAATGCCCCGTGTGATCGAAGTGGTAGCCGTCGATGACCTCGGTGCGGGTCAGGCCGCCCAGGCGATCGTCGCGCTCGACCAGCAGGTAGTCGCCCTGGCCGGACTTCTCTAAGAAATACGCGGCACTCAGCCCAGTCAGGCCGCCGCCCAAAATCAGGTTCTCTACGTGCTGCACTGGGGTCTCCGCGCTCGGTGCCGCCTAGGTTCTGTCCAAGATTAACTTGGACCATTCCCCGCATCTGGGTGGGTCGCAAGCTCGCGTCCTACGGCAGACTCGCCGCAACGCTGCAAGACGAAGTGATCGACTTATTCATTTGCAGTCCCTTACTCCGGGCCCGTGCCAATCATGTGGAACATATGGCCCATGCGATCGCGCTTGGTGAGCAAATACCCCAAGTTGTCCGCGGTCGGCGGCACCTCGATCGGCACGCGCTCGGCCACATCGATGCCCAGACGCTGCAGGGCCCAGATCTTGTCGGGATTGTTGGTCAACAGGCGCACGCGCTCCATACCCAGGTCGCGCAGGATCTGCGCCGCCACCGCGTAGTCGCGCTCGTCGGGGGCAAACCCAAGCGCCACGTTGGCTTCCACGGTGTCCTTGCCGCGGTCCTGCAGCGCGTAGGCGCGGATCTTGTTGATGAGGCCGATGCCGCGGCCCTCTTGGCGCAGGTACAGGACCGCGCCGTAGCCGTCGTTCGCCACCAATTCCAGCGAGCGCTGCAGCTGATCGCCACAGTCGCAGCGGCGCGAGTGCAGGATGTCGCCGGTCAGGCACTGGCTGTGCAGGCGCACCAGCGGTACGCGGCCGGAATCGGACTTGGGGGCGTCGCCGCCCTGGCGAAACAGCGCGATGTGGGCGGTGCCGTCGACCTCGTGGGCGTAGATGCGGATACGGAAAGGCCCGAATTGCGTGGGCACTTCGCCCTCGCGGACGATGCGGATCAGCCGCTCGTGGGCCGCGCGCCAGGCGAGCACATCGGACACGGCCACCAGCGGCCAGCCCAGCCGCTCGGCGAAGTGCTCGCCCTGATCGGCGCGGGCTTCCTCAACGCCGTCCAGCACGTGCGAGATCAGCGCCGCCGGGTGCAGCCCCGCCAGCACCATCAAATCGTGGGCCGCCTCGGGACCCAGCGGCGCATCCAGCACGCCGCGCGCACCCACCACGCAGGGCATGATGTGACCGGGGCGCACGAAGTCTTCGGCCCGGGCGTTGGGGTCGGCCAGCTGCCGTGCGGTAAGTGCCCGATCCTCGGCCGAAATGCCGGTCGACACGCCGATGGCCGCCTCGACGCTCACCCCGTAATGCGGCATCCAGGCCGGCGCCCGACGCCGCTCCAAGGCCGCACAGTCCAGCTGCTTGGCGCGCGCCGCCGTCAAGGTCACGGTCAGGATGCCGCGGGCGTCGCCGGCCAGCAGGTTGACCGAAGCCGGTGTGGCCATTTGCGCCGGGACCACCGCCCACAGCGCCCGGCAACCGCCCAGGTCCTCGGCCAGCAAGACGGGCTCGCCCAGGCGCAACCGGTCCAAGGCCCGCGCGGTGGCGATCTCGGCGGTCGACGGAGGTTGCCGGGGATTCGAAGGGAGATGTTCCACGAGGTGTTCCAAGGTGTGCAGGCTGGTTGAGGAAGTGCGGTGCGCGGCGCAGCCGGGGTCGGGCTCCTGTCCCGCGCGCCGGCCGGGCAGTGTCGCAAAGTGGCCAGGGGGCGTCAAACCAACCCCGCCTGCCTCTTTTGCCAAGTTGCCGCACGTGCTAGGCTTACGCCCCCTCGCAGCCGGCCCGTGGGCAGCGCCGGCGCAGTGCAAGCGAGTCACAGCTAGCGAAACCGAGCGAGCGAAACCGAGCGAGCGAAACCGAGCAAGCGAAACACAGCGAGCGAAACGCCCCACTACGCATCCGGAGCAATTGGGTATGAGCGGACACAATAAATGGAGCACGATCAAGCACAAAAAGGGCAAGGCCGACGCCGCGCGCGGCAAGGTCTTCACCAAGCTGATCAAGGAAATCACCGTTGCCGCCAAGCTGGGCGGCGGCGACATCAACGGTAACCCGCGACTCCGCAAGGCCGTCCTTGACGCCAAGGGCAACAACATGCCCGCCGACAACATCACCCGGGCGATCAAGAAGGGCACGGGCGAGCTTGAGGGCGTGTCGTACGAGGAGCTGGTCTACGAGTGCTACGGCCCCGGCGGCACGGCGATCCTCATCGACGCCACCACCGACAACCGCAACCGCGCCAACACCGAAATCCGCACCGTGGCGACCAAGCGCGGCGGCAAGATGGCCGAGCCCGGCTCGGTGGGCTACCTGTTCTCGACCGTGGGCCAGATCCTGGTCCCCAAGGCCGGCCTGGACGAAGACACCGTCATGGAAAAGGCCCTGGAGGCCGGCGCCGCCGACATGTCGACCGAGGACGACGACGACAACTACGTGGTCACCACGGAATTCGCCGACTTGTGGGCTGTGCGCGACGCGCTGGAGAAGATGGGGCTGCCCATCGCCGACAGCAAGGTCGCCAAGGTCGCCGGCACCACCATCACCTTGTCGGGCCGCGAAGCCGAGGTCATGATGGGCCTGATGGAAGCCCTGGACGACCTGGACGACGTGCAGAGCGTGTGGGCCAACTTCGACATCGACGAGGCCACGCTGGCGGCCATGGAAGGCTGAGGCGCCCCAAGGGCAGACTCAGCCCAAGAGAAACACAGCGGCTGGGCTCCGCGGCGGTTCACGGTGATCGTCCGCGGAGTCGAGCGGCGGAGATCCGCCACACCGACAGGAGAACCCTATGAATCACCTGCATCTACGGATCGCCGCGGTCGCCGCGCTCAGCCTTGCCGGGCTCGCCCAGACCGGCTGCAAGGGCTGCGACAAAGCGCCGGAAGCTCCCGCCATCAAGCCAGCCGGGACCGAGAAAGCCCCAGTTCCGGCGGGTTTGCCCGCGGCGGCCAGCGCGGTCGACGCCCCGGCCCCGGTCTCGCCCGAGGTCTACCCCGGCCCGCGGTCCGAGAGCTTGGACGGCTGGCGTATCACCTCTGGCTTCGCCAACGCCAAGGACGAGGCGCAGACGCAGCCCAGCGCCGTAGAAGACACCAAGGTCTATGTGACGGTGCTGGACGACAAGTCGCGGCCGGTCGGCCGGCTGGCCAAGCTGGAGCGCGCCGAGCTGCACCTGTTCGTGGTGGCGCGCGATCTGCGGCATGCCCGCTACGCTTTTGGCAACGGCCCGGTCAAGGAAGGGGCGGACGCACGCGCAGCCACCATCCACATGCCGGGCGGCGGCGATCACGCCATGATCGCGGTCTTCAAGCCCGAGGGCGGCGCGGCGCGGGTCGTGTCGGCGCCGGTCACGGTCAAGGGCGTCCTGCCCGAGGTGATGGGGCCCGGCCTGGGCAGCCTGGGTCCGCGCGCCAAGTCCGAAGCCGAGCACGTGGCCCTGCTGTCGACGCCGTCGCAGATCATCGCCGGCAAGCCGGTGGTGCTGGCGGCCCAGGACCTGGATGCGCAAGACAAGCCCAAGGGCGACCTGAACCTGCCGTTCGTGGTGATCGTGAACGACCAGATGGGCTGGGGCGACGTGGTCGAATGGGATGCGCAGGGCAAGGGCACCTGGACGCCGCGCCAGCCTGGCGACTACCTGGTGCTGGCGCCGCCGACCCGCGGGACCACCGCCCTGACCTTCCGGCTGCACGTCGACGCGCCGCCCAAGCAGTAGCCATTCATCAAACACTACTATACATATAGCTAGCACTACAAACGCGGACTTCGCACCGGGTTCTTGGAGCAGAATGGTTTGTAGTGCTAGCCTTTTCAGTAGGAATAGGGGGCGCGCCGCCCCCTGCACCCCTGCGTCTGCCCGCTCTCGCGGTCAGCTAGTACGTGCGCAGGGACTGTATCGAACCCACCGCGCACTCGGGAGCGCACGTACTAGCAGGACGCCATGAACCTCCTCGATGATCTGCGCTGGCGCGGGCTGCTGCACCAGGTCACCGACGCCGACTTCGCCAAGCAAGCGCTGCAAGACCAGAAAGTGACGGCCTACATCGGCTTTGATCCGACCGCCGCCAGCCTGCACGTGGGCTCGCTGCTGCAGATCGTGCTGCTGGCGCGCCTGGGCCGGGCCGGCCACACGCCGATTGCGGTGGTGGGCGGCGGCACGGGCCGTATCGGCGATCCCTCGGGCAAGACCGCAGAGCGCAAGCTGCTTTCCGACGCCGATGTCACCGGCAACGTGGCGGCGATCCACGCGCAGATCGGCGCGGTGCTGGACAACGCGGGCGTGCAGGCGCTGCGCATCGACAACGCCGACTGGCTGTGCAGCCAGGACTTGATCGGTTTCCTGCGCGACGTGGGCAAGCACTTCAGCGTCAACGCGATGATCGCCCGCGACTCGGTCAAGAATCGGCTCGAGGCGCGCGAACAGGGGATTTCGTACACCGAATTCAGCTACATGCTGCTGCAGGCCTTCGACTTCGTCGAGCTGTACCGCCGCCACGGCTGCATGGCCCAGTTCGGCGGGTCCGACCAGTGGGGCAACATCGTCTCGGGCATCGACCTCATCGATCGCCTGGAGCGGCGCGCCGACGGCAGCCTGCCGCACGGCCCGGCCTTTGGCGTCACGGTGCCGCTGGTTACGACCAAAAGCGGCCAAAAATTCGGCAAGACCGAGGCGGGCGCGGTGTGGCTCGACGCCGACCTGACCAGTCCGTACCAGTTCTACCAGTTCTGGATGAACAGCGACGACGACGACGCGCTGCGCTACCTGGCTTACTTTACATTCATCAAGCAGGATGAGTACGAGGCGCTCAAAGCTGCGCATCTGGAGGCGCCGCATCAGCGCCAGGCCCAGCGACGGCTGGCCGACGAGGTGACCGCCCTGGTCCACCCGCAGCAACTTCCCGCAGTGCAAGCGGCCGTCAAGGTGCTGTTCGGCGGCAACCCGCTGGAGGCCGACCTGGCGACGCTGCAAGTGCTGCAGCGCGAGCTGCCGACCTGCGCCCTGCCCGCCGACGCCAGCGTGGAGCAGCTGCTGGTGGGCGACAACCGGCCGTTTGCCAGCAATAGCGAGGCGCGCCGCGCGGTTGCGCAAAACGCCGTGACGATCTCGGGCCAGAAGTTCACCAGCGACCTGCGCGCCCCCGTGCCGGCCGAGGCCTGGCTGCGCGACCGCTATGTGCTGGTGCGCAAAGGCAAGAAGGACTGGTTCCTGGCCGCTCGCACATGATCTGGACAAGCGATCGCGTCCGTGCGGCGCTGAGCGATCCGCCGCCGCAGCAGCTGCCGCTGCAAGGCGACCGCGCCTCGGCTGTGCTGTTGCCGCTGTTGGCCCGGCCGGGTGGCGCGACCCTGCTGCTGGTGCGCAAGTCGCTGCGGCTGGCCAAGCACGCGGGCCAAGTGGGTTTTCCGGGCGGGGCCCTGGATGCGGCCGAGACCGCCGAGGCGGCGGCCCTGCGCGAGGCCTTCGAAGAAGTGGCCCTGGCCCCAGAGCGCGTGGAGTTGCTGGGGCAGCTAGACGACGAGCGCACCTGGGTGACCAACTTCCACATCCGGCCGCTGGTCGGCTGGGTGCGCGATGTGCCGGCGACCTGGCAGCTCGACCCCTACGAGATCGACAGCGTGATGGAAGTGGGCGTGCAGGAGCTGGTCGAGACCGAGCCCTGCTCGGTGCTGGAATTTGCCGCCTATGGTCAGGCCTTTGCCATGCCGCGCTGGGAATTCAGCGGCGGCCGGGTGGTCTGGGGCGCTTCGGGTCGAATATTGAACAACTTTCGCCAAAGGCTGCGGCGCGCCGACCGATAACGCTGGCTTGCCGGCCGGTTGAGTCATGACGCAGCGTGTCATAAACTGGCGGCGTGGCCGCGCCTCTGCCGGCGTGGCGGGAGCACTCGCATGGGCCAGCCGCGCGTCATCAAACGCTATGCCAACCGCAAAATGTACGACACCTCGCGCTCGTGCTACGTCACGCTCGAAGAAGTGGCCGAGATGGTGCGCGACGGCCACGAAGTGCAAGTCATCGACAACAAAAGCAAAGCCGACCTGACCGAGGTGACCCTTACCCAGGCCCTGCTCGACTCGGAGCGCAAGCGCCGCGGCACGGTGCCCCTGGTCGGCCTGCGGACCCTGATCGCCCAAGGCAACGACTTCTTGCAGAAAAAGGTGGCGCAGCCGGTGGTGCGCGCCCGCGACGAGGCCGAGCGCACGGTCGAGACCTGGCGCGACGAGGCCGAGCGCACCGTGCAGAGCTGGCGGCACGAAGCGGAGCGGGTACTGCAACACCGCCGAACCAGCGAAGGCGACGAGGCGCCGGCGGCGGAAGCGCCCGCGAGCGGCGAGAGCCACGACAACAAAGGGAAATCGCGGCGTTGGCCAATCGGTCCGTCGTTCTCGCCCGACGAGCTGCAGCACTTCTTGGACGAGGTGGTGCGCGGCTCGGTGGTGGCGTGGCTGGCGCCCCACGGGCAATCGGCCGACAAAATGGGTTTGGAGATCAGCGAGCTGCGCGCCGAGATCGCCGCCCTGCGCGATCGCGTGGCCGAGCTCGAGAGCCAACAGCCTGCTCGCAGCAAGCGTGTGAATCGTTCGTGACGCTGCCGCGTCTGGAAGCTGGTGCGCCGCTTGATCGGCCGCCAGCGCGGGCGCAGCATACCAGCGCCCCCTACCTGGGTCGCCAACATCACTAGGAGATGCGCCATGAAAGCCCTACGCAACTTGTTCACCACTCTGGCGGTCGTCTGCGCCGCCCTGGCTTGCGTCGTGAGCGCCAACCCCGCGATGGGAAAAGAAAAGGCGCCGCCGCGCGCCGAGGACACCCCGCAGATCGACGAGAACGAGATCTTGGGCGAAGCCAAGATCGTGATGAAGATGGAGTTCGTGAAGTTCCAGCTCGACGACAAGAAGGAGTGGGACAACCACGAGTACGTCGACGGCGCCAAGACCCTGATCATCAAGGGCATCGACCGCAGCGGCGACCACACGGTGACGCTGACGCCGCGCGAGTCGGGCTACGAGCCAGTCACGCTGACCATCAAGAACACGGACTTCAAGCGCACCGTGACCAAGACCAAGGGCCGCACCCAGACGATCGCGTTCCTGGCGCACTACTCGGCCAGCTTCACCAAGGTCGCTGCGCCCAAGGCCGACAAGCCGGCCGACAAGCCCGCGGGCAAATAGCGATCAGTGCTGCCAGGGTTGCGTAGCCGACCACAGCCACTCGAAGGCCGTGGCCACCAGCAACGCGTAGGTCCAGGCGCTGACTCGCAGCAACTGCGGGTAGTTGCGCAGCCAGGGCCACAGCAGCGCCGCTGCCCAGCCCGTGAGCGCGCCCGCCAGCGGCGCCACCGCACCGCCGCTCGGCATCGCCAGCGCCAGCAGTTGCAGGCCGATCACGCCGAACCACGCCAACCGCCCGCCGCGGCGCGGAGTTTCGCGCTGCCGCTGCAGCCACGCCGTCGCCACCACCACGCACTGCGCCCCGGCCGAGGCGGTCGCAGCCGGTCTGCCGGGCTCGAGCAGGGCCTGGGCCACCGCGCCGCCCACCATCGAACTTGCGAAAATCACCGTAAAACCGGCGGCCGACGTCTGGCGCTCCAGCGGCCGCGCCCAGGCCAGCGTGGCAACCGAAGCGAACAGGTGCAGCGCACCGGCGTGCAGCCAACCCGACGTAACCAGCCGCGGCCACTGGCCCTTGCCGATCAGCTCGCCCAGGTTGGCGCCCATCCGCACCAGTCCGGCCTGATCCAGGCCGTGCCACAGGTACTGACCGGCGCACACCAACGTCCAGGCGGCGGCGATGACCAGGGTCGGACCCAGTTGCGGCGTTGGATTCCGTTGTGATTCAGACACGTTCCGCCCAACTGGCCAGCGGCGCCACGTCGTGGGTGGCGGCCAGGTCCTCCAGCGTGCGCAACAGCACCGGCCACTTGGCCTTGAGCGGGACCCGCTGATCGGGCTGCGCCAGCAGGCGCGCGGGCAGCTGATCGCCTGCGTTGTCGAGCAGATCGATGGCGTGGCACTCGAAGTTGAGCCAGTCGCTGCTCAGCAGCAGCGGGCGCGTGACCAACCGCAGGGCCTCGCCGCCGGCGATGACACTGGTGGCGATGAACGGCCAGCGCAGGCCCGGCAAGGTGCCGATCGGTAGCTCGATCAGCGACTTGCCCGACGGCAGCGTCCAACGGTACGGCTTGCGGGGCCCCAGCCACACGCTCGGCGGCTCGGCGATGCTGCCCGAGGGACGGCCGCGCAGCCGATACAGCTGGATGATCCCGGCCTTGGCGCCCTGGTAGGCCGGACACGGGAAGCGCGACGAGTCGTAGCTGTGGCCCGCCGCCAGGATCGCTTCGGCCAGCGCGTCGCTGAGCACGTAGCCCGGCGCGCGGAAGCCCGCCACGGCCTGCCCGGTGGCATCCTGCAAGATCGCGCGCGCCTTGCGCAATTCCTCCGCCAGTTCGGCGATCGGCAGGCGCGACAGATTGTACGGGTGGCTGAAGCTGTGGCTGCCGACTTCGTGCCCGGCGGCCACCAGATCGGCCAGGACCGCGCGAACCTCTGGGTTCTCAAGGTCTTGCGCGACGACGAAGAAGGTGGCCTTGGCGCCGACGCGGGCAAACAAGTCCAAGAAGCGCGGCACGCCCAGGGTCCAGACGCGCGGATCATGGGTTTTTGCGTCAAAATCCGCGGCGTTGCCGGACCCGCCCTGGTGGCCGTGGATGCGGTCGTACAGGTACAGGCCGTCGATGTCGACGTTGACCGCCGCGCGCGGCGCCGAGGTGCGGTTCATCGGTTCTTGATGCGGATGACCACGAACAGGCGGCCCAGACCCTTCAGCACATTGGGCACGCGCTTGAACAGGTGGATCGACGGCGGCCGCTTCTCGTGGATGCGGATGGGGATCTCGGTCACGCGCACATGGTAGCGCTGGGCGCGGATCACCAGCTCGCTGGCGAACAGGTCGCGGTCCACCACGCACTTGCCCACCGTGTAGGCCAGCTTGTCGCGGCGGAAGGCCTTGAGGCCGTGGGTGTCCGTGCCGCGGAAGCCGAGCATCACCCGCAAGAGGCCGTTGATCACCATGGTGGCGGCGCGGCGGGTCATTGGGCGCTCGTCCTTGGCGTCCGGGTGCGCCTTGCTGCCCACCACCATGTCGGCGCGATCGTCGTCCAAGATGGCGAGCGCGCGCTTGTGGAAGTCGAGGTCACACAGGTCGATCTCTTCGCAGATCACGTACTTGCCGCGCGCCGCCTCGATACCCCGCCGCAGCGCCTTGCCGTAGTTCGGCTCGTCCGAGTGGATCGCGCGCACTTCTGGGTAGGCCCGGCTCAGCTTGTCGGCGATCGCGCGGGTGTCGTCCTTGCTGCCGTTTTCGCTGATGAGGATCTCGAAGGGCCGGCTCAGCGCCAGCAGCCCCTTGTGCAGGTCGACCACCGCGCCCCACAGAATCGCCTCTTCGTTGTAGCAAGGGATGACGACGCTGAGATCGGGTTCGATGGTACTCGCCGCAGCGGAGCCCTCTCGCACACTGGCTGAGCCCTCTCGAGCACTGGCACTGCTATTTTCGGAACTCACGTGGGGCCTCCGGGCGCAAAACCGGGCCAGGAGTGTCGGCCAGGCGGGCGCACAGGTCAAGGTCTGCGGCGGGATTGGGCGAATGGGCCGCGCGACTACTGCGCCTGAGTGATGGCGCCCTTGACGTCCTCGCAGGTCTTGCCCTGCGGCAGGGCGCCGATGGTGGTGTCGGCCTCGCAGTCCTTGGGGATGGCGTTGGGGCCGAGCTTGCCGATGGTCTCGGTCAGGAGGCAGCGCGCCGCCGGCTCCAGCGAGCCCTGGGTCTTGGTCTTCAGTTCGGCCAGGCCCTCGGTCTTGCTCTGGGCCGACAGCGAGGTGTTGTCGTTGATTTGCTTCTTGGCCGCCTGGTAGGTGTCGATGACCTTGGTGACCTGCGGCGACATCGGCGTGCACAGGTCGGTCACCAGGCCCTTGGTCAGGGTCTTGCCCATCAGGTTGGTGCAACAGTTCAGCATCTTGGACGTGTTCGGCAGCTCGGGTTCCTTGAGCGCCAGCGGCGTGCCGTCGATGGCTTTGGCGGCGTCGTTGAGCACACTCTGGCAACCGAGGAGCGATGCGGCGCCCGCGATGACCAAAGCGAACCGGCGGATGGTTTGAAACTGCATGATTTACCCCGTGATTGGCAGCCCGATAGCCGATGATTGGCTGCCCGCGGGCTGGAGATTGGGCCAGATACGGCCGGAAGTCCGATGGTCCAGGTCGGTCGAACAGCTCGGTTGGCGCGCGCCATGGCCGGCCAACTGCCCCGGACCCACGGCGCTATGATACCGGCACCGGCGGCGAACGCCAATTCGGCGCGAATTTCCTGACAACGCGGCCCCGTAGTGTATTCTCGCCGGCGGACTGGTCTGTGCGCGACTGGCCCAAGGAGCTCGCTTGGCCACCCCAAAACCCACCCCAGGTCGCGGTCGCCGCACCGCATTGTTCGTTTTTGGCGGCCTGATGCTGCTGCTCGTCGGCGGTGTCGGCATCGGCTCCTACGCCGCGGGCAGCATCTTGCGCTCGCGCCTGCAGCTGGTGGCCGACGACGCGGGCCTGGCGCTGAAGCTGGAGCAGATCTCGGTCTCGCCGTTCGGGCGAATTCGCGTGCAAGGGCTGGCCTTTACCCGCAAAGACGGCAGCAACGTGGCCGCCGTGCAAGAGGCCACGGCCGAGCTGTCGCCGTGGAAGGCGCTGATGGGGCGGCGGCGGCCGCAGCGCGCCGATGTCCGCCAGTTCGAGGTCGATGTGCTGCTGCAAGACGGCAAGCCCAAGGAACTACTGGACTTGTACAAGGCGGCGCGCAAGCAGTGGCCGGCCAAGAAGAAGGTCGACGATCAAGACGAGAAGCAGGCCAAGGGCGGCACCGCGCTGTTCGTGGAGCAGGGCTCGGTGACGGTGCGGGTGCAGGGCAAGGGATCGCAGTACCTGCCGCAAGGACTGCGGATTCACGACGTGGCGCTGCACGTGGACCTGTCGCACGGCGTGGGCGATCTGGCGGCGGTGGTCGACGGGACGGTGGCGAGCAAGCTGGCGGCGACGCTGGAGACGCAGGCCGACGGTCCGCCCAAGCTGGCGGCGCGCTTCCAGCCGGAATTCCGCCTGAAAATGCCCGACGCGGCGCCGTTGCCGCTGGGGGTCGACTCGATCGCGGGGGCGGGTCTGCGCTTCGACGCCCAGGCCGGCGGCTCGGTCGAGGACCTGGTGCTGCGCAAGGGCGAGCAGGTGCTGGTGTCGGTCAAGCACGTGCGCCCGCTGACCCAGCGGCTGGGCGTGGCGGCCGAGCAGATCGCCTTTGCCCTGCCCGAGCCCAAGGCCAGCGCCGACAAGGCCGAGCCGGCCAAAGACAAGGCGGGCAAGCCGGCCAAGCCGCAGCAGAACGAGGGCCCGGCCGCGCAGGCGCCGGCGGGTGTGGCCCAGGCGAGCAATGCGCGCATCTGGAACGGCACCGCCGAGCGGCTGAGCCTGGCGCTGGATGGTGTGGAAGGCGGTGAAATTCCTCTGGTCGCCCGGCTCGAGACCTGCAAGGTGACCATTCCGGGCAACGTGGGCGTCATCGGTGTGCAAGCCGTGGAGCTGAAGACCGACAAGATCCCCGGCGAGCACGCCCTGGAAGCGCTGACTGCGTTTACCGTGGACCAGCCGTCGGTGGATTTGCCGTGGCGGCAAGAGGCCTTGGAGCAGATACCCGGCGGCCGCCACCTGTGGAAGGCGGTGACCGCCGCCGAGCTGGCCAAGCTGAAGCGGCAGGCGATGGACGAGGCCGAAGCCGACGAAGAGCTGAACGATCCCAACCTGCCGCCCGACGTGCGCGACAAGAAGATCAAAGAGCGCGTGGACCAGAAGCTGCGCGAAGCCGGCAAGCTGCCCGAGGATCCCAAGGCAAAGAAGCCGGGCGCCAAGAAGCCGCAGGTGGCCGGTGCGCAGCTGGACGACGACGGCAAGAAGGCGGCGCCCCAGGCGAAAAAGTCGTGGACCTCCACGCAGGTGCAGCCCCTGCGCGACCTGCACAAGCAGCTGCTGGGGGCCGACGAGCTGGTGCAGAGCGTGATCGCCAAGATGGCGCAGGCGCCCAAGCTGAAATTGCAGGTGCGCGGCGGGCGCTTTGGGCTGCTGCGCGAGGGCTCGAACAAGCCCTTTGGCGGCGTGCAGGACATCACGGTAGAGTCCACGCCGGCCCAGGCCGACGGCACCCGCGGGCTGCTGGTCTCGGCCAAGCCCTTCGACGACGAGCGCGTGTGGGGCGAGATCTCCAGCGACGTGATCACCGGGCCGGGCCCCAAGCTGCAGAAGGCCAAGCTGAAGCTGTCGGGCGGCCACTTTGCCCAGGCGCTGCGCATCGTCAGCTCGGCGGTGTCGGTGCCGCCGGACTCGGACATCGTAGTCAACCTGGACTTTGCCACGGGCACGGTCGCCGGCCAAAACCTGGCGATCACGGGCGATTTCGCGATCAAGAAGCTGGGCTTCGACTACTGGCGCCTGGCGCCCAAGCCGATCGACGACTTCTCGGCCGCCGGCAAGGTCGCCTTCCGCGTGAGCGGGCCCGAGAACCTCATCGCAGTGGATCTGCCGGACCTGACCATCGGCGAGGCCAAGGTCCACGCGCTGCTAGAGGCGACCGATCTGGCGACCAAGCCGACCGTGCACCTGCACTTCGAGGCGCCCAAGCAGGACGCTGGGGCGATGGCGCGCTCGATTCCGCCGGGCATGACCTCGACGATCGGTCGCATCGAGGCGCGCGGCGAGATCAGCTGGCTGGTCGACCTGAAGGTGCCGCTGAACGACGTGTACAAGTCGGACCTGAAGGTCGAAATGGACGACTCGACCTGCGAGATCGTCAAGTTCGGCAATGTGGACCTGAACGAGTGGGCCGGCGACTTCTCGCGGCCGGTCAACGAGAACGGCACCCTGCTCGACGACGTGCAAGTCGGCCCCAGCTCGGGGTTCTGGGTGCCGCTGGCCGAGCTGGCGCCGTGGACGTGGTGGGCGATGGTGGCGACCGAGGACGGCCGCTTCTACAAGCACCGCGGCGTGGCGCCGGGCCTGATTCTGCGGGCGATCCGCTTGGACCTGGACTACGGCCGCTTCGTCTACGGCGGCTCGACCATCACCCAGCAGCTGGTCAAGAACATCTTCCTGACCCGCGCCAAAAACTTGTCGCGTAAGTTCGAGGAGCTGCTGATCGTGTGGCACATGGAGCGCGACCTGCAGAAGATCCTGCCGGCCAAGGGCCCCAAGGACCCGCCGAACAAGGCCGCCAAGGACCGCATCCTAGAGCTGTACGTGAACATGATCGAGTTCGGCAACGACGGCAAGGACGTGAAGATCTACGGCCTGCAGCGCGCCGCCAAGACCTACTTCGGCAAGGATGCCGCGGCGCTGTCGCCCCTGGAGTCGGCGTTCCTGGCGGCCAACAAGCCCTGCCCGCGCTGCGGCTACACCCGCTTCGTCACCAAGAACTGGGACACGTGGTGGCAGTCGCGGATGAAGGGCATTCTCGACAAGATGAAGAACGAGAAGGTGATTTCGGAGGAGCAGTACCTGGCCGAGATCAACACCGTGCCCAAGTTCGTCGGCTGGCCGCAGACGGCGGTGCCGGCGGCCGACGTGCCCACGGGCGGCATCGAGGAATAGGTGGTGTCAGGTATTGACACTTGACACCTTTTCCGCAAGCACGCAAATCAACTAAGGATGTCTCTTGGGTTCCGGGGCCGGCTCGGGTTCGGGCTCAGGCTCGGGCTCCGGTTCGGGTTCGGGCTCGGGCTCGGGCTCCGGTTCGGGTTCGGGCTCGGGCTCCGGTTCGGGTTCGGGCTCCGGCCAAAAGATGTCACCTGTCAATACCTGACACCCTGCGACGGCCTAGGTCCGCTTGGCGCGCTTGGGGCGCTCGGTGCCCGGCGGCTGGCTGAATTCCTGCTTGATCGGCCGGGGCTTGCGGGGCGCCGGCGGCTGCTCGGGCTCGGGCTCACCCTCGATGAGGCGCGGGTTCAAGAA
>JACRCU010000395.1 GCA_016218865.1 Deltaproteobacteria bacterium
AGCCGCCCGAGCCGGCGCCGCCGCCCGAGCCGCCGATGTCCGGGTACTTGAACAGGGAATTGCTGGTGCAGGTGGGCGTGACTTCCACGCCGCCGCCCGCGCCGCCGCCGCCGCCGCCGCTGCCGTATGAGCCAGAGCTGCCCGCGATCGCCGTGCCGGCCGTCCACAAGCCGGCGTTGATGGTGCCGTCGGTCTGGTTGCAGCCCACGCCGGCCGTACCTTGCGCGCCATCGGCGCCGTCGACGCCGTTCTTGCCCACCGAGTACAGGAAGGGGTCGCCGTCTTTGAGGCGCGGCGGGTTGCAGATGCCGCACGACGAGCTGCCGTCCCAGATGATGGCGTCGTAGCCCGGCATGCCGCCCTTGCCGCCGCCGCTGCCCTTGCCGGTGCCGCCTTGCTCGGTGCTGCTCAGGGTCTGCTTGTAGGGGCTGGACTTGGGCTGCGCGCCGTCTTCGTCGTAGTCGGGGCAGACCGCGGTGCCGCCGGTGCCGCCGCTGACGTCGGTGCCGCCGCAGCTGTGGCTGCCGGGTTTGCCGCCCGCGGTGTTGTTGGCGGCGCTGCACGTGTACCCGCCGATGTCCTTGGCATTGCTGCCGGGGGTGCCGGGGGTGCCGCCCTCGCCGTTGCTGCCGGCCGTGCCTGGGGTGCCCGCGCCCGCGTCGCCCGCCACTACCTGATTGCCGTGGATGGTCAAGCCGTTGTCGCAGTCGCGCACGTAGATGCCGTAGGTCGAGGCGCCCTTGCCCTTGACCGAGACACCGTAGACGGCGAACCCGTCGAAGGTGGCCTTGGCGCCGGCGAGGCCGATGGCGTTGACCGCGCCCGGCTGGTCGCCGGTGGGCTGGGTGCCCAAGATCACCGTTTCGTAGGCTTGCGGGTCGTGGAAGCGGAAGTCGGCGCTGTAGCCGCCGTAGACGTGCACGCTGGCGACCAGGGTCAGCGAGCCCTCGTACACGCCCGAGGCGACGTACACATCGCGCTTGCCGGTGGCGGCGGCCTTGGCCACGGCGGCGCCGATGGTGGCCAAGGGCGCGGTCTGGCTGCCGTTGTTGTTGTCGTTGCCGGTCAGGGCCACGAACACGCCGTTGTCGACCTCGCCGTCGATGCCGTCGCAATTCTGGTCGGGGCCGTCGGGGATGTCGGTGGCCGAGGTCTTGAAGCACTCGCAGCCGGTCTTGGGGTTGTCGTCCACGTCGAAGTAGCCGACATCGCAGTTCAGCACGCACTGGGCGCCGCCCTGGTCGCTGACCTTGCAGCCGGGCTTGGCGTTGGCGCCGCTCAGCACCGCGCAGTTGATGCCGCACTGGCCGCAGGCCTGCAAGGTGGCGTACTTGCCGTTGTTGTCCACGAAGCCGTCGTCGACCACGCCGTTGCAGTCGTCGTCCTGGCCGTTGCAGACCTCGCCGGGGAGCTGGCAGGTGCTCCACTGGCCGCTGCTGCAAGTCTCGATGCCGTAGCAGGTTTGCGGGCCGCTCGACTGCTGACAGGCGCGCACCAGACCGCTGGACTTGGCCGAGCAGGCGCAGGTGCCGGAGTTGGGCATGCACACCGTGGAACCGTCGCTGCCGTCGGGGTTTTTCATCGGCTCGCAGCTGTGCGAAGCCGGGCAACCGGGCAGGCTGCCGCCGCAGGGCGTGGCGCAGAAGTGTTCGCCGTCTTTGTCCACGCAGGCGCCGCCCGAGCAGTCCAGGTCGGTGCTGCAGGGCTTGCACAGCTTGTTGACCGGCGCCATGCACAAGAACACCGGCTGGGTGCTGTTGGCAAAAACCTTTTGGCACACGTAGCCTTTGGGGCAGCTGCCGCCGCAGCTCTGGGTGCAGAAGTAGCCGTTGTAGCCCTCGATGCACCAGCCCGACTCGCAGTCGCTGTCGCTTTTGCAGGGCTTGCCGAAGTCGCCTACGGTGCTCACGTCGGGCTTGCCGGCATCGGCGCTGCTGCCGTCGCCGCCGTCGCCTTGCTCATCCGGCGCTTCGGTGGAGTCTGGCGCCACCGTGCTGTCTTGGCCGCCGCCGCCGCTGCCGTCGTTCGCGTCGAATACGAAGCCGCCGGTGTCGTTGCCCGCGCCCGCGGTGCCGGTGCCGCTTCCTTGCTTGGTGTCCGAGCAGCCTGCCGCGCCCAGCGCCAAGAAAGCGCCGATGGCGATGGTCGCGCCGACTGCCAATACTCTGAGTGATCGCATAGTTACCTCAATTCCTTGCCAGCCGCCGCACCGGCGCAGCTTAGCATTCCGACAAGAAAATGGGTAGGCGTGCGCGTCTCTTGACACCAATTCCGCGCAGCGTACAGTCGCCGGCACGACCAAGTCGGCCACAACCACCTTTGGAGACACGATGGCGCCCTCTTCCAAGCTTGCAGCTGCCGCCGGCGCGCTGCCCACTGACCGCTCGGAATCGGTTTTTACCGACTACAAACCGGCGTTTACGCCGCATCAGGCCACGGTCGAGGCGTTCCGCTGCCTGTACTGCAGCGATGCGCCGTGCATGAACGCCTGCCCCACCCACATCGACGTGGCGCAGTTCATCCGCAAGATCGCCACCGGCAACCTGCACGGGTCGGCGCGCACCATCTTCGACGCCAACATCCTGGGAACGTCGTGCGCGCGCGTCTGCCCGGTCGAGACGCTGTGCGCCGGCGCCTGCGTCTACAATCAGTTGGGACACCCCGCCATCCAAATCGGCCGTCTGCAGCGCTACGCCACCGACTGGGCCCTGGAGAGCGGCGAGCAGTTCTTCCAGGCCGGCGCCAGCACCGGCAAAAGGGTCGCCCTCATTGGCGCCGGTCCGGCCAGCCTGGCCTGTGCCCACGAGCTGCGGCGCCTGGGCCACAGCCCGACGATTTTTGAAAAACGCAAGGAGCTGGGCGGACTCAACACCTTTGGCGTTGCGCCCCACAAGATGAAGGCGGATGTAAGCCTGCAGGAAGTCGACTGGATTCTGGGGATCGGCGGTATCGAAGTGCGCACGGGTGTCGAGATCGGCCGCGACGTGACTCTGGAGCAGCTCGAGCATGACTTCGACGCTGTGTTCCTGGGCATGGGCCTGGGGCCGGACACGCCGATGCCGGTGCCCGGCCAGGACCTGCCCGGCGTGGTGGGCGCGGTGGCCTGGATCGAGGCCATCAAGCTGAAGAAGCTGGACCTGTCCGGGGTTCGCTCGGTGCTGGTCATCGGCGGCGGCAACACCGCGCTCGACTGCGTGCGCGAGGCGCTGACCCTGGGCATCAAGGACGTGCGGATGGTCTACCGCGGAACCGCTGCGGGCATGCCGGGTTATCAGCACGAGTGGAAGGCCGCGGTGCTCGCCGGCGCGCGCGCCGAGTGGCAGGCGGTGCCGGTGGCCTTCGAGGGCCAGGGCCGCGTGCAGAAGGCAGTGTGCGCCAAGCTCGACGGCAACAAGCAGCCGACCGGCGAAAAGGTGACCCTGGACGCCGACTTGGTGCTGCTCGCCATCGGCCAGTCCAAGCTGGGCGCGATGGTGGCCGGTCTGGCGGGTATCGCGGTCGACAAGGGCGTGGTGCAGGCCGGCGCCGATGGCGCGACCGGTCGCAAGGGCTGGTTCGCCGGCGGCGACTGCAAGAACGGCGGCAAGGAAGTGGTCAACGCTGCGGCAGAAGGCAAGGCTGCGGCGCGCGGCATCGACCAGTACTTCCGGAGCAAGTAGACTCCGAAATCGCCAAATCACAACGAATCGATATACTTTGATTGCATAACATGAGGTCATGATGCCCAGTTTGTGGACCAACTGTGCGGGAATTCAGTCGCCCAACCCGTTCTGGCTCGCTTCGGCGCCGCCGGCCAATTCGGGCGCCCAGGTGCAGCGCGCCTTCGACGCCGGCTGGGGCGGCGCGGTGTGGAAGACGCTGGGCCAGCCGATCCAGAACGTGTCGTCGCGCTTTGCCGGCCACACCATCGGCGGCGTGCGCGGCGCCGGCTTCAACAACATCGAGCTCATCACCGACCGGCCGCTCGAGGTCAACTTCCGCGAGATCTACGAGACCAAGCTGAAGTACCCCAAGCACGCCGTCATCGTGTCGCTGATGGTCGAGACCGAAGAAGAGTGGAAGGACATCATTAAGCGCTCGATCGATGCCGGTGCCGATGGCCTGGAGCTCAACTTCGGCTGTCCGCACGGCATGTGCGAGCGCGGCATGGGCTCGGCGGTGGGGCAAGAGCCCAAGGTCAACGAGCGCATCACCAGCTGGGTCAAGCACTATTCGACGGTGCCGGTGCTGGTCAAGCTGACGCCGAACGTGGGCGACATCAACCCCCACGGTCTGGCAGCCAATCGCGGCGGCGCCGACGGGGTGTCGCTGATCAACACCATCAAGTCGATCATCGGTCTGGACATCGACCGCATGGTGATCGAGCCGCGGGTGGGCAACCAGTCGACCAACGGCGGCTACTGCGGCGCGGCGGTCAAGCCGATCGCCCTGCACATGGTGGCACAGCTGGCGCAGAACCCGAATTTTGGCTTGCCGATCAGCGGTATCGGCGGCGTGACCAACTGGCGCGACGCGGTGGAGTTCATCCTGCTCGGCTCGTCGTCGGTTCAGGTCTGTACCGAGGTGATGCTGAAGGGCTACCGCATCGTCGAGGACATGATCGAGGGCCTGGAAGGCTACATGAAAACGCATGGTTTCGAGACCATCGACCAGATGGTCGGCAAGGCCATCCCCAACTACACCCACTGGGGCGACCTGGACCTCAACTACGAGACCGTCGCCAAGATCAACGCCAACACCTGCATCGGCTGCCAGGCCTGCCTGGTGGCGTGCATGGACGGCGCCCACCAGTGCATCCACCCGCAAGCGGGCACCCGCGTGCCCCGCGTGGACGAAAGCGAGTGCGTGGGCTGCAACCTGTGCAAGATCGTCTGCCCGGTGCCGGATTGCATCACCATGGCCCAGGTGGACAACGGCTTCGCGCCGGCCAGCTGGAACGAGTTCCTGTACCAGGGGAAGGCGATTCGGCCGAAGAAAGGCGTTCACCAGTAACGCCGCCTCACACCCCGACGCCTAACGGCGTCACCCCTCTCTCCAACGCGCTGGAGAGAGGGGTTTTTCTGGGCGAGGGTTCGTCGCAGTTAGGGAACATGGCTGAAAGTGAAAGGACTTAGCGCCCCTCTCCCCTGGGCGGGAGAGGGGTTGGGGGTGAGGGCGTTGAGCCATAAATCACCCAGAGTCACGGAGTTGAGTAGGAGAGCGTCATGTCGAACATTCTGATTCGTGGTGGTACCGTGGTCACGGCCGAGCAAGAGCAGCGGGCCGATGTGCTGGTGGTCGGCGAGAAGGTGGCGGCGGTCGCGCCGGACCTGCAGGCACCTGCGGGCTGCCAGGTCATCGAGGCCGGCGGCGCCTACGTGATCCCTGGCGGTATCGACCCGCACACGCACATGGAACTGCCGTTCATGGGCACGACGACGTCCGAGGATTTCTTTACGGGGACCTCGGCGGCGGTGGCGGGCGGCACTACGACCATCATCGACTTCGCCATCCCGGGCAAGGGCCAGCGCATGATGGAGGCGTACAACGCCTGGCGCGGCTGGGCGCAGAAGTCCGTGACCGACTACTCGTTCCACGTGGCGGTGACGTGGTGGGACGAGAGCGTGCGCGAGGACATGGGCACCCTGTGTCGCGAGCACGGCGTCAACAGTTTCAAGCACTTCATGGCCTACAAGGGCGCCATGATGGCCGACGACGAGATTCTGGTGAACTCGTTCCTGCGCGCCAAGGAGCTGGGAGCGCTCTGCACCATCCACGCCGAGAACGGTGAATTGGTGGTGCGTCTGGCGCAGTTGGTGGCCGACCAGGGCATCTTGGGCCCCGAGGGGCACCCGCTCAGCCGGCCGCCCGAAGTCGAGGCCGAGGCCGCCAACCGCGTGATCCGCATC
The DNA here is from genome assembly GCA_016218865.1 of Deltaproteobacteria bacterium. Lineage (GTDB taxonomy): Bacteria > Myxococcota_A > UBA9042 > UBA9042 > UBA9042 > SXRM01. Next base: position 5,889 of record JACRCU010000395.1, read on the forward strand.
GCCGAAGTGCTGGGCGCGCCGGTGTACCTGGTGCATACCTCGTGTCAGGACGCCCTGGACTGCATCGCCCGCGCCAGGTTGGAGGGCCAGCGCGTGTTCGGCGAGGTGCTGGCGCAGCACCTGGTCATCGACGAGTCGGTATACCGCAACCCCGACTGGGACAAGGCGGCCGCCTACGTGATGAGCCCGCCGTTCCGCGCCAAGGAGCACCAGGCGGCGCTGTGGCGCGGCTTGCAGGCCGGCGTGCTGCAGACCACCGCGACCGACCACTGCTGCTTCTGCGCGCCGCAAAAGCGGATGGGGTTCGAGGATTTCCGCAAGATCCCCAACGGCACCGGCGGCGTGGAAGACCGCATGACCGTGCTCTGGCACCACGGGGTGCGCACCGGCCGGCTGACGCCCACCGAGTTCGTGGCGGTGACCAGCGCCAATACCGCCAAGATCTTCAACATCTACCCCAAGAAGGGCACCATCGCCGTGGGCAGCGACGCCGACCTGGTGGTGTGGGATCCCAACAAGAGCCGCACGCTCTCGGCCAAGACCCACCACCAGAACATCGACTTCAACATCTACGAAGGCATGGAGACGATTGGCAATCCGGCCGTCACCCTGTCGCGCGGCAAGGTGGTGTGGTGCAACGACCAGCTTGCCGTGGAGCGCGGCTGGGGTCAGTATGTGCCGCGGCCGTGTCACGCGCCGTACTGGGCCAGCCAGAACAAGCGCAACGAGCTGGCCAAGCCCACCGCCGTCAAGCGCGGGTAGTTCTTCCGATTTTCAGGCACTTGCGATCGCAACCGATCCCGCCGCCGCACCTTCGGCCGCCGTACCACTTGCGGCGGTGTGCGGCTTGAATCAAAGGAAAACACAATGAATTCCCAGGAAATGATCGACCTGTGCAAGCAGCACAGCCTGTTCTCGTGGTCCGCAACCGGCAAGGTCGACCCCATGCCGGTGTCCAGCGCCAAGGGCGTCTACCTCTACGGGCCCGAGGGCCAGAAGTGGTTGGACTTCAACAGCCAATTGATGAGCGTCAACATCGGCCACGGCCACCCCAAGGTCATCCAGGCGATCAAGGACCAGCTGGACCAGCTGATCTTTGTGTACCCGGGCGTGGCGACCGAGGTGCGCGCCAAATTGTCCAAGCGGTTGGCCGAGTTGGTGCCCGGCGACATCAATACCTTCTTTTACACCCTGGGCGGCGCCGAGGCCAACGAGAACGCCATCAAGGCCGCGCGCCTGTTCACCGGCCGCCAGAAAATCCTGGTGCGCTACCGCAGCTACCACGGTGCCACTGCGGGGGCCATGTCCCTGACCGGCGACCCGCGCCGCTGGCCCAACGAGCCCGGCATCCCCGGCGTGGTGCGGGTGATGGACCCGATGCCGTGGGACTACAGCTTTGGCAAGACCGACGAGGAGATCGTCCACAACACCCTGACCTACCTGGAAGAAATCATTCGCTTCGAGGGGCCGCAGACGATCGCCGCCATGTTCATCGAGACGGTGACGGGCACCAACGGCATCCTGATTCCGCCCAAGGGCTACCTGCAAGGTCTGAAGGCGCTGCTCAGCAAGTACGGAATCCTGCTGGTCTGCGACGAGGTGATGGCCGGCTGGGGCCGCACCGGCAAGAAGCTGGCCTTCGAGCACGGCGACATCGTCCCCGACATCGTGACCATGGCCAAGGGCGTGACCAGCTCGTACCTGCCGCTGGGCGTGATGGGCGTGTCGGACAAGATCGCCAACCACTTCCGCGAGAACGTGTTCTACGGCGGCCTGACCTACAACGCCCACCCGGTGTGCCTGGCGGCGGCGCTGGCGGGCATCAACGTGATGATTGAAGAGGGCATGATCGAAAACGCCGCGCGCATGGGCACAATCATGGACGGCCACATGCGGCGGCTCGCGGCGAAACACAAGTGCGTCCGCACCCATCGCAACATCGGCTTGTTCGGCCTCATCGAATTGCAGAAGGATCTGGGCGGCGAGCGGCTGGTGCCCTACAACACCGCCCACCCGATCATGGCCAAGGTGGGCAAGTTCTTCCGCGACAACGGCCTGTTCACGCACATCCAATGGGGCACGATCATGACCAATCCGCCCCTGTGCATCACCGAGGCCGAGATGGCCGAGGGCTTCGCCATCATCGACCGCGCCCTGGACCTGGTCGACGCCGAACTGGGCCTGGTCTGACCCCCCAACAACGAGGAAGCATGAAAACGTACCTGGGATTGAGCGGGCTTTTGGCCCTGTCGGCGCTGGTCGCCGTGCCGGCGCTGGCGGGCAAGGATGCCAAGCCGGCCGCCGAGGCCAAGGACGCCAAGAAGGCCGAGCCGGCCAAGGGCGAGCCGGCCAAGGCTGCGGAGAAAAAGGCCGACGATGCCAAGCCTTGCGTGGGCCCAGACGGCAAGCCTTGTGCGCCGGACTGCTGCGAGGGAGCGCCCACGGCGGCCCTGGCGCAGATGCAGCCCACCGCGGGCAGCAAGGTCAAGGGCACCGTCAAGTTCGCCGAGGGCGCGGACGGCAAGGTCACGGTCACTGCCGAACTCGAGGGTCTGAACCCCGGGCAGCAGCACGCCTTTCACGTCCACGAGTTCGGCGACTGCTCGGCGGCGGACGGCAGCTCGGCCGGCGGCCACTACAACCCCGGCGGCCACGACCACGGTCTGCCCGACAAGGCGCCCAAGCGCCACGCCGGCGACCTGGGCAACCTGACCGCGGACAAGGACGGCAAGGCCAAGCTCGCGATCGTGGTCGACAATCTGACCGTGGGCAAGAAGTACGCGGTCATCGGCCGCAGCGTCATCGTCCACGCCAAGACCGACGACGGCGGCCAGCCCACGGGCAACGCCGGCGGCCGCATCGCCTGTGGTTTGATCGGCGTCAGCAAGCCCTAGTTTTCTTGGGAGTCGAGTGGCGGGCAGGGCTGTGCAGGTGGCCTTGCCCGCTGCCTTTTTGCGGCCGGCGCGGCTATTTCAGCTTGGGCACTTTCTTGCTGCCGAAGTAGCACACCTGGCCCAGCACCGGCGAGTCCGAGATGATCTGGCCGCCGACCGCCCACACGCCGCCGTCGGGGTCGACGTAGACGCCGTGGAAGTCCTCGTACGCGCCCAGGTCTTCCAGCGCGTTGCGGGCCACCTTGTCTTGCGCCCATACGCCCGCGGTGCGCCGGGCGATGGCCGCGCCGCCGCCGACCGCCACCGCATTGCCGTTCTTGGGCACGTAGACGCCGTTCATCATCGGGAAGATGGCGCTAGGGGTCACCTTCTGCCAGGCGCCGTCGCTGCCCAGCTCCAGGATATCGCCGGTGCCCGCGCCGCCCACCGCCGCCAGCAAGGTGCCGTTGCCGTGAATGGTCAGGATGGTGCGGTCGCTGGGGGTGGCCGGGCTGGTCCAGGTGCTGCCGTCGTAGCGCAGCACCTTGCCCTCGGCGCCGACGATCCACAAAATGCCGTTGTGCTTCCAGGCTTTGAACCACTGGGTCGCGCCGCTCAGCAGGTTGGCGGGCACGTCGGCCTTGGCCCAGGCGGTGCCGTCGTAGTGCCAGACCACGCCGCACTTGTTGTTGGGGGCGCCGCAGCCCAGCGAGCCGCCGACCGCCCACACGTCGTTGGCGGCCACGGGCAGCAGGCCAAAGATGTGGTCGGTGCCTGGGGTCTTTTCCACGTCGACTTGGTTGGTGGCGCGGTGCCAGTGGGCGATGGTGCCCTTGGTGCCGGCAAACCAGGTGTCGCCGCCGGCCAGGCCCGAGACCCACCAGAAGTCGACACCGGGCGCGTCCACTACGGTTTTCTGCCAGCCGCTGCCGTCGAAGTGCAGTACGGCCGGGCCGGCGCCCGCGGTCTTGTGATCGGCGGCGCCGACGATCCACACGTCGCTGGACGAGGTGCCCCAAGCCGAGAAAAACGCTCCCGAATACTCGGTGATAGGCAGTTGCCAGGTGGGCGTGGCCGCGGCGGGCGTGGCGGTCTCGCTCTCGCAAGCGTTCAGCGGCAGAAGGGCCGCGGGCAGCAGGCCAAGCAAAATCAAGAGAGTACGGCGGCGGAGCATGAGCAACCTCGCAAAAGCGACCCGCACAGCCTACGGCAGGCCCGGCCCAGCGGC
>JACRCU010000396.1 GCA_016218865.1 Deltaproteobacteria bacterium
CCTGCATCTGCAGTTTGGCGGTCACCTTGCCGCCGCCCAGCAGGTCGGGCAAGACCGCGCTGGCCGACCCACCGCTCGCCGTATCCAGCTCCACGGCGATCTGGCTGGTCACCACATCGGTGCCGGCCAGCCACACCGCCGGACCCAGGACCTTGGCCTCCACGCGCCCCTGCTCCACGTGCAGCACACCGATGCGATCAGCCAGCGTGCGGCGCGGACCTTCGGGCTCCGCGGTCGGCTTGCGCAGGGCGTCCCGCAGCCGCAGCCACGCTCCCGGTTTGCCGTCGCGGATGTCCACATGGGCCACCGGCTGCCGCACCGCCGCGCTGGCCAAGCGCAAGCGACCGCCGATCAGCGGGGTTAGCGCCGGACTCGCTTCGATCTCAGCCACTTCCAACAGGGTGTCGCTGCCCTCGCGCACCTGCAGACCGGTCAGGCGCACGTGGCCCAGCCAGCCGACCTGCAGGCCCTGCCACTCCACGGCGAAGCCGGAGCCGGCCAGCCGCCGATCCACGGCCTGGCGCACCCACGGCTCCACGCGCGTCAGCAACACGGCATAGGCCGCCAGGGACACCGCGATCGCCGCCGCGCCGCCCCACATCCATTTGCGTTTGCTGATCGCCATCGTCTGCCCGGTTCCGCGGCCCCACCCGCGAGCAGGGCGCAATAGCATGGCCCAAGCGCGGTTGGAACGGAAGCCCTGGCCAAGCTGAGGTGCCGGCGCTATCGTCCCGGCCATGCGCATCGCCACCTGGAACGTCAATTCGGTACGAATTCGGCAAGAGCGGTTGCTGGCCTGGCTCGGGCGGCACCAGCCGGATTTGCTGTGTCTGCAAGAGCTCAAGGCGGTCGAGGCCGAGTTCCCCTGGCAAGCCGTCGCCGACGCGGGTTACCAGGCCGCCGTCGTGGGCCAGAAGACCTACAACGGCGTGGCGGTGCTGACCAAGCAACCGTGCGAAGTACTTGCCAAAACCTGGACCCACGGCGACGAGGACCCCCAGGCCCGCCTGCTCGACGTCCGGTTCGGCGGGGTTCGGGTGTTGTCGCTGTACGTGCCCAATGGCTCCGAGGTCGACAGCGACAAATTCGTCTACAAGCGCGCTTGGCTCGACCGCCTGATCGACCACTTGGAGCGCACCGCACGCCCCGACGAGCTGCTGGCCTTGTGCGGCGACTTCAACATCGCCCCCACCGATCTGGACGCCCGCAACCCCGCGGCCTGGCGCGATTCCGTGCTGTGCTGCGATGCGATCCGCGGCGATTGGCAGCGTCTGCTCGGCTGGGGCCTGACCGACGTCGTGCGCCAGATCCACCCGACCGAGCGCCTGTATTCGTGGTGGGATTACCGCAACTTGGGTTTCATCAAGAACGACGGCCTGCGCATCGACCATGTCCTGGCGACTGCGCCACTGGCGGCACTGGCCCAAACCGCCTTCGTCGACCGCGACGAGCGCAAGGGCGGCAAGCCCAGCGACCACGCCCCGGTGGTGGTCGATTTTGCCCTGCCCACTTGATATGCACCCCACCGGACTCGCGCGGGACGGCTTCTGGGGCCTGATTGGCAACTGGCGAGAATCAGGCGGGAACGCGGGTCGGGTCCAGAGAATTTCCCAACGATTCGGGCCGAATCGAATGGGCTTGGCGTGAGAATCTGCCAGCCGCGCTTAGCGCATCCGCATCCGCGGCCCTTCCGGCCCGGCGCAGGCATCCTACAGTACCCTGAAGCGATCTGTACGATTTGTACAGTCCAACTGTGCGGCTCGGACAGTTGATCTGTACAAATCGTACAGTGCCGAAGCATATATCCCGCAGGGAATGCAACTTAGTGCGTATGATTGCACATAGTTGTACAGCACCGCTCGAACCGCAAAGTTGGCACGCTTCGTGCTCATACAGTTGGTCAAGACGGCGTCGCGGTTCCTCCCGGACTGTGGCGCTGGCTTCCCGCTTGCAGCTCTGACGCGAACTGCAAGCGCGGGCGGTGTCTTGTTGGCCCACTTCGCCACGGCACCTGCCAGGTGAGCCGAACCCATTCGAGCCGGGGAATCTTGTTTGGGTTCGGCCGCCTGGCCGTTCAAATTCTTCGCCACGTGCAAGACAGGCATTCCGTCCCGCCACCGCTGGCCGGACTGCGGGCCGCCGCCCAGGACGCGGGTGCAGGCACGCCGCCCGCAAGGCCCATGGCAGGAAAGACCGATCCCATTGGGTTGGCACTTCCGCGCGCGGCGGAACTCGGCCGCTTGGGGTGTGCGCTGCGGCAGTGCGCGAACGACCTGGGCTGGCCAAAAAGCCGAGCGGCCGCAGCCGGCCCGCTTGCAACGGTTCGACTGCGGCCGCGAGTTTTCCAGGAGGAACGGAGCGCCCTGGCGGGCTCCACGGTCAGTTCAGCTAGATGCCGCCGCGCGGGCCCGGTGGAAACCAGGGTTTGGCGGTAGGCATCCCGACGGGGCAGGACGGGCTTCCCTTTGCCAGAGAAGCAGTGCGCCGCAGCGCGTCAGGCCAGGCTGGCCGGATTCAAGCGGGGAATTCGAGCCGGGGACACTACCAGTCGCGCTGATCGCGACGATCGCGCTCGCGACGGCCACCGCGGCCACCGCGGCCTTCGCCGCCCTCGCCGCCACCGCCGAAGTCGCCACCGTAGCCACCGCCGCCGCCGCCGCCACCGAAGTCGCGCCGACCGCCGCCGAAGCCACCGCGGTCGCCGCCGAAGCCGCCGCCGCCGCTGCGGTCGCCACCGAAGCCGCCGCCGCTGCTGCGATCGCCACCGAAGCCGCCGCCACCGCTGCGCTCGCCGCCGAAGCCACCGCGGCCACCGCCGCCGAAGCCACCGCGACCGCCGCCGCCGCCACCGTAACCACCGCCGCTGCGCTCACCGCCGCCGCCGAAGCCGCCGCTGCGAGGCGGACGTTCCTGGGCTTCGCTGACCTTGACGGTGCGGCCGTCGATGGCCTTGCCGTCCATCTGCGCCACAGCTTCCTTGGCCGCGTCGTCATCGGCCATCGTCACAAAGCCGAAACCGCGCGAGCGATTCGTTTCGCGATCCTTGATCACCTTCGCGTCCGTCACCGCGCCGAACTGCTCGAAGGCAGCGCGCAGCGAGGCATCTTCCGTGTTCCAACTCAATCCGCCGACAAAAAGCTTCTTCCCCATGTCCTCAATCTCACTCGTTTTCCAAGGCTTCGGCGTGGCACCAAGCGCCACCACCGGGTCGCCTGTCTGACTTGCTTGACCCGCGTACAAAACGGCTTGTGCGAAGGCTTGCTAAGTATAGCAAGGCCTGCTCGCCAAGGGAAGGCGGTTTTTTTCAAATTCAGTGCGCCCACAGGCGGTTTTTTGCCCTTGGCCGACCCGGCAAGAACGGCGCTGGAGCGTGTGCGATGGCCGCGGCGGCGGGCGCTACTTGGGCGGCATGCGCAGGGCGCCGTCCAGGCGGATGGTCTCGCCGTTGAGCATGCGATTCGTGATGATGTGCTCGGCGAGCTGCGCGTACTCGTCCGGATCGCCCAGGCGCGACGGGAACGGCACTTGCTTGGCCAGCTCGTTCTGCACCTGCTCGGGCAGCGAGGCCAGCATCGGCGTCTTGAACAAGCCGGGGGCGATGGTGCAGACGCGCATGCCGTACTGCGCGAGATCGCGGGCGATCGGCAGCGTCATGCCCACGATGGCGCCCTTGCTGGCGGCGTAGGCGGCCTGGCCGATCTGGCCGTCGTAGGCGGCGACGCTGGCGGTGTTGATGAAGACGCCGCGCTCGCCGTCGACACCCGGCTCGGTCTCGGCCAGGCGGGCGGCGATGAGGCGGATCACGTTGAACGAGCCGCCGACGTTGACGTGCAGCGTCTTGCTGAACGAGGCGAAGTCGTGGGCGCCGGCCTTGCTGACGGTCTTGCGGGCGATGGCGATGCCGGCGCAGTTGATGCCGACGTTGACGTGGGTGCCGAAGTGGACCTCGGCGTCTTGGATGGCCTTCAGCACGTCGGCCTCGGCGGTGACGTCGGTGGGGCAGAACAGGGCGTTCTTGCCGATTTCGGCGGCGACGCTGGCGCCGTGGCTGGCCGGCAGATCGCAGATCACCACCCGGGCGCCCTTGTGCGCCAAGCGCAGTGCCGTGGCGCGACCCAGGCCCGAGGCCGATCCCGTAACGAGTGCGACGACTTTGCTCATCTCCATGGTGTACCTCGCAGTGCCAGAGTGGTAGTGCCTGAGTGGTGGTGCAGTGCCCCGGGGGCGTGATCCATGCCGCCGCGACGGGTCGGCGCGGGGGTTTTCGCACCAATTGACGATTCTGGCAATCGCCAGGGCCGCCGATGTGATGGGGACGTGGCGGGCAACTCTGGAAGCTTGGGCGCCTCCGTGCTAGAAGCCGGCCCCATGGAACGCATCGACACTACCCTGGATCCGACCACCGCCAGCTGGACCGCGAACGTGGCCCACCACACGCGGCTGCAGACTGAATTGCGCGGACGCCTGGCGCAGTTTCGCGCCGGTGGTCCCGAGGCGGCCCGCCGCCGCTACGCAGCCCGCGGCTCCATGCTCCCGCGCGATCGCATCGACCTCTTGCTCGACCCCGGCGCACCGTTCTTGGAGCTGTCGCCGCTGGCGGCCTGGGACATGTACGACGGCGAGGCGGCGGCGGCCGGCATCATCACCGGCATCGGCCGGGTCGCGGGCCGCGAGGTGATGATTGTCGCCAACGACGCCACCGTGAAGGGCGGCAGCTACTACCCGCTGACGGTCAAGAAGCACCTGCGCGCCCAGGAAGTTGCGGCGGAGAACCGCCTGCCGTGCATCTATCTGGTCGACTCGGGCGGCGCGTTCTTGCCGCTGCAGAGCGAGGTGTTCCCCGATCGCGACCACTTTGGGCGAATCTTCTACAACGAAGCGCGGTTGTCGGCCGCCGGCATCCCGCAGATCGCCGTGGTGGTCGGACTGTGCACCGCCGGCGGCGCCTACGTGCCAGCGATGGCCGACGAGGCCATCATCGTCAAGAACCAGGGCACCATCTACCTGGCCGGGCCGCCGCTGGTCAAAGCCGCGACGGGGGAAGAGATCTCGGAGGAAGCGCTGGGCGGCGGCGACGTGCACACCCGCATCTCGGGCGTGGCCGACCACCTGGCCGACGACGATCCGCACGCCATCCAGATCGCCCGCAGCGTGGTCGGAACCCTGAACGAAAAGAAGCACATCGACGGCATCGCCCTACCCAGCGAGCCGCCCGCCTACGACCCGGCCGAGCTGCTGGGCATCGTGCCGAGCGACCTGCGCACCCCCTACGACGTGCGCGAGGTCATCGCCCGCATCGTCGACGGCTCGCGCATGCACGAGTTCAAGCCGCGCTACGGCACACAGATCGTCTGTGGTTTCGCGCGGATTCACGGTCTGCCCGTGGCGATCCTGGCCAACAACGGCGTGCTGTTCAGCGAGAGTGCGCAAAAAGCTGCGCACTTCATCGAGCTGGCCTGCAACCGCAAGACGCCGCTGCTGTTTCTGCAAAACATCACCGGGTTCATGGTGGGCAGCAAGGCCGAGCACGGCGGCATCGCCAAAGACGGCGCCAAGATGGTGCACGCGGTGGCGACGGCGAACGTGCCGAAGATCACCGTGATCATTGGCGGTTCCTACGGCGCCGGCAACTACGGCATGTGCGGCCGCGCCTACCAGCCGCGCTTCCTGTTCACCTGGCCGAATGCGCGCGTCAGCGTCATGGGCGGCGAGCAGGCCTCGTCGGTGATGGTGCAGGTCAAGCGCGAGCAGATGGCCAAGGGCGGCCACCAGATGACCAGCGAGGAGCAAGAGGCGATTGCCGCGCCGATTCGCGAGAAGTACGAGCGCGAGGGCAATCCCTACTTTGGCACCGCGCGGTTGTGGGACGACGGCATCATCGAGATGGGCCAGACCCGCGACGTGGTGGGGCTGGCGCTGTCGGCCTGCTACAACGCGCCGATTCCGCCTTGGAAACCGGGTATTTTCCGCATGTAGCGCCAGTTGCGTTCTTCACCTAGGGGTGGGTACAGACATGATCGTCGTCGAGGTGAGCAAGGGCATCGGGCACATCCGCCTGGAGCGCGCCGACAAGAAAAACGCCTTTGATGGCCGGATGCTAAGCGACATCCAGGCTGCGCTGCTGCGGCTGGGCGACGACCCGGCGTGCCGCGTGATTGTGCTGGAGTCGGCCGGCGAAACCTTCTGTTCGGGCGCAGACCTGGCGTGGATGGCCGAGCAGTCCAAGGGCGGCCACGCGGCCAACGTGCAGGGCGCCAAGGACCTGGGGCTCACCTTCCACGCCATCGCCAAGTCGAAAAAGCCCGTCATCGGTCGCATCCAAGGGGCGGCGCGCGGCGGCGGTGTGGGCCTAGCGGCGGCGGTGGACATCGCGGTGGCGTCGGAGCGGGCGTCGTTCGCGCTCACGGAAGTGCGGCTGGGCCTGATCCCTGCGGTGATTTCGCCCTTTGTGGTCGAGCGGTTGGGACCCAGCCGGGCGCGCGCGCTGTTCCTGACGGGCGAGACCATCGATGCGGCCGAGGCGTGGCGGGTGGGGCTGGTCCACCACTGCGTGCCGCACGACCAGCTGGACGCCAAGGTGCAGCAAGTGGCGGATCTGCTTGCGCAAGGTGGCCCCGAGGCGCTGCTGGGCTGCAAGCACTTGGTCGACCTGGTGGCCTTCCAGCCGGCCGAGGCCGTGTTCGATCGGACCGCCCAGGCCATCGCCGAGCGGCGCGCGTCGGCCGAGGCCCAAGAGGGCATGGCGGCGTTCCTGCAAAAACGCAAGGCCAGCTGGATCCCGTGAGGTAGCGTGAAGAAAGTCCTGATTGCCAATCGCGGTGAGATCGCCGTGCGCATCGCCCGGGGCTGCCGCGTGCTGGGTCTGCAGAGCGTGGCGGTGTTTTCGGACGCCGACCGGCTGGCGCGGCACGTGCGGGTCGCCGACGAAGCGGTGCGGGTTGGGCCGGCCGAGAGCGCCCAGTCCTACCTGAACATCCCGGCAATCTTGGACGCGGCGCGGCGGACCGGGGCCGACGCCGTGCACCCGGGCTACGGCTTTCTCAGCGAGAACTGCGACTTTGCCGACGCGGTCGAAGCGGCCGGTCTGACCTGGATTGGCCCGCCCGCCAAGGTCATCGAGCCGATCCAGAGCAAGACGGCGGCCAAGGCAGTGGCGCAAGCGGCGGGAGTGCCCACGGCGCCAGCGGCGGTGGTCGACGACTTCGAGCCGGCCACGCTGCAGAAGCTCGCGCAGAACATCGGTTTTCCCCTGCTGGTCAAGCCCCAGGACGGTGGCGGCGGCAAGGGCATGCAACGTGTGGATCGCGCAGAGGATTTGCTGCCGGCGCTGCAGACGGCGCGGCGCATCGCCTCGGCGGCCTTCAAAAGCGACAAACTCTTTGTAGAACGCTATGTAGAAAATGCCCGCCACGTGGAAGTGCAGGTGCTGGGCGACCGCCACGGCACGGTGGTGCACGCCTTCGAGCGCGACTGTTCGGTGCAGCGCCGCCACCAGAAGGTCATCGAAGAGTCGCCGTGTCCGGTGCTGAGCGCGGCCGAGCGCGCGGCGATCTGCGAGTCGGGGCGCGCGTTTGCCGCGCAGGTCGGCTATCAGGGCGCCGGCACGGTCGAGTTCCTGTTCGACCCGGTGGCGCGCAAGCACTACTTCCTGGAGATGAACACCCGCCTGCAGGTGGAGCACCCGGTCAGCGAGGTGGTGGTGGGGCTGGACCTAGTGGTGGCGCAGCTGCGCATGGCCCGCGGC
>JACRCU010000397.1 GCA_016218865.1 Deltaproteobacteria bacterium
AAGTCTGTCAAGACCTGCACTTCGGACGGCATGGGCTACGAGCAGACCGACTGCCCCGGCGGCAGCATGTGCGTCGGCGGCGACTGCGCCGTCACCGTCTGCGAGCCGGGCAAGCCCGTGTGCGTGGGCGCGGCCGTGGCCACCTGCAACGAGACGGGCACGGCGCTGGGCGAGCCGGTCAACTGTGACGACACGCAAGTCTGCGAAAACGGCCAGTGTTTGACACCTGTGTGCAAACCCGGCGCGGTGGAGTGCCAGAACGGCCAGCTCGCCACCTGCAGCGACACCGGCACCAGCTGGGCGCAAAAAGCCTGCGAGAACGGCAAGGTATGCAACGCTGGCCAGTGCGTGGCCAAGGTCTGCGAACCCGGCCTGGCCTTTTGCGACGGCGCGCAACCCAAGCAGTGCGACGCCACGGGCGGCAGCGCAACCCCGCTCGCCGCCTGCACTTCGGGGCAGGTGTGCCTGGGCGGCCAGTGCGTCGCCGCCGCGTGCAAGGCCGGCCAGACCACCTGCGCCGACGCCGCCTCGCTCGCCACCTGCAAGGCCGACGGCAGCGGCTACAGCACCGCACCCTGCCCCAGCGGCAGCTCGTGCGAGGCCGGCGCCTGCAAGTCCAAGGTCTGCCAGGCCAATCTCGCCTTCTGCCAGGGCAGCGTCAAGTCCGTGTGCAACGCCACCGGCACGGCAGCGACCGGAGCCGAAGACTGCGGCAAGTCCGGCAAAATCTGCAGCAACGGTGCCTGTTTGGCCCAACACGGCTTCAAGGCCAGCGGCGGCTTTGCTGGCCTGGGTACGCCCAGCGGCGCCGACTACCGCATCAAGAACGCGCGGTGGCTGCTCGAGCGCATCTGCGGCCAAGGCTACTGCATCCAGGGAGGAATTCGCCCATGAACCTGCGCAATCTGAGTCTGGCGGCGGCGCTGCTGTTGGCGGCCGTCGCAAGCGGTATCGGCATCGACCGGGCCCTGGCCACCGGTGCGCCGACCCAGGCGCCGCTCACCTACGCGGGCACCCTGACCGACCAGGACGGCAAGCCGTATGCGAGCGCACAGGACGTGACCCTGAAGCTCTATGACGCGGTCAGCGGCGGCACCCAGAAGTGTGCGGCAGGCACCGTGCAAGCCGAGGCGAATACGGGCAATTTTCAGGTCACGCTGCCGCCCGACTGCGTGCAAGCCGTGCGCGACCAAAGCGAGCTGTGGACCGAGCTGACCGTGGGTGCGACCAAGACCGTGCTGCCGCGCACCAAGCTGGGCGCGGTTCCCTATGCCCTGGAGGCCGATACGGCCAAGGTGGCGGGGAGTGCGGCGGCGGCTAGCGGGGCGTTGAAGACGCAGGTGGATGGAATTCAGACGAAAGTGGATGGGTTGGTGGCGGGTGGAGGTTCTGGTGGGCCGTGGTTGGTGGATGCGAATGGGGTAAAGTTGGGGCATTTTCAGTGGCTCACGCCGGGCGCAGGTATCGTCCTGACTGCGAAGGGCTATGGGGTGCCAATGAGCATGGATGGTGCGCAACTAGCCGCCGGCGCTGCCGGATTTCCGAACTTTGAGAAACTGTACTTCGAGAGCAAGGACTGCACCGGACCTGGTTATGCCTATATCAACTGGACTGCACCCTATGCCGTGATGGTTGCCAGGTACTTCGCGGCGACATCGTCGTACTGGGCGGCGAATGTTGCGCCCGGCCAACCCTGGCCCAAAATCGGCAAGACACTTACCGCCGGCTCTGTGTCGATTCCTGAAGGCGGGTGCTCTGCAGTGTCGGAGTTTGTTTCTGGTATAAATTCAGTTATTTCACTTAGCCCCACACAAGTCGGCCTCCCCGACAAGATCGTCGGCCCGCTGAATTACGTACCCTAACCGCCATAATGTATGAATATTCCTAAATAACCGCGACCGTTAGGGAGCGGATACGCCCCGCCATTCCCCTGCTCCCCCACTGACCATGTTACCCACCGCCGCCTGGCTCCTGACCTTCCGCACCTACGCCACCTGGCTCCCGGGCGACGCGCGAGGTTGGAACCGCCACTCCACCTCTTCGGGCCCAAGCGAGCGCGAACATCCCCAGGCCCACCTCGCACGGCACGCGGAAGATCACCTTACCTCGTCGCCAGTTACGCTCACACCCCAGGAGCGCGCCGTCGTCGAGCGCGCGATCCGCGACGTGTGCAGCCACCGCCTGTGGCACCTACTGGCCCTGGCCGTACGGTCGAACCACGTACACGCCGTGGTCGCCACCGCCGAAGCGCCACCGAAGGTGGCAGGAGCCTGGAAGGCGTGGAGCACGCGGCGACTGCGCGAAGATACGGGCGGATCCTGGCCAGCCGTCTGGGCCCGCGGCCTGAGCCAGCGCCACCTTCCGCGCGAGGCCGACGTCGCCACGGCGATAGCCTATGTGCTGGAAGGCCAGGACGGGCCGCGGGAATGAGGGGTTCCGGCGGGTTCCAGATCGGGTACCTTCGCGACGTATCCGCTCCCTAACGGTCGCGGTTAATTATTACATATCAAGCAGTTACTCCGTGTGCTTCAGCGACGGAAACGAGCCAGCGCCACCTACGCCGCCCAATTCTCGACCACCAGCCCCGCATAGTCCTTGAAGTCACCAGGATTATTGGTCACCAGGACCGCCCCGACGGCCAGCGCCTGGGCCGCAATCAGCTTGTCCAACGCGTCGCGGGTTCTGGTTCGACCCTGCCAGCGCACCGGCCCGTAGGCCTTGGCGGAGGCGGCATCAAAGGCAAGCACCAGCAGGTCTTCCAGAAGTGCGGTCAGGGCGGCGCGGTTCTGCTCGGCACGCTCGCCCGAGGCAACGACTCCATACTCCAGTTCGGCGAGCGTGATGGCGGAGATGGCGACGTCGCCCACCCTGCAGTCGGCCAGGCGCTCGGCCGCACGCGGAGAGCTGTGCTTCATCAGGTAGATGCAGATGTTGGTGTCGAGCACGTAGCGCGGATTCACAGCTCCCTCACTGGAGTGTCTCCCGGTCGATCTGGTCGGTGTCGCCGCGGCCCTCGGCCATGAAATCCGGCGAAAATGCGGACAGTTTGGCCAGCAGCTGATTCAAGGGTCGCCGCGCCGGGCGGATGCGCAGCTCGTCGCCGATGCGCTCGACTTCGACTTCGAGGTCGCTGCGGGCAAAGGCCAGCGCCTTGGGGATCCGCACCGCTTGGGAGTTGCCGTTCTTGAATACGTGGCTGTTCTGGACTGCGTGCGTCGCGTGGGTCGTGGGCGGCATGGCGTGCTCCTGTACATCCCTGTGTGTACAGTAGCCGGTGCCGGCGAGCCTGTCCAGGGCCATTTGGGCACCGAGCGACCGCCTGCCAAACTGTTTACCTGCTGCCGCCCCGCGTGCGAACACCCCTCACCCCGGCGCTTCGCGCCTGCCCCTCTCCCGCCCTGGGGCGAGGGGCAACTGATGATTATTCAATCAATACCCTCTCCCCTGAGCGGGAGAGGGTGGACGGCGAAGCCGGCCGGGTGAGGGGGCAATCCCGCGAAACCTGCGATTTTTGCTCGACTAGCGCCAGACAGTAGCCATCCGGTGCGGCAGGAACGACCAGACCTGGGTGCCTTGACCGGGCCGAACGGTGGCGCTGTGGACCGAGCTAGCTGCAGCTGTGCGCTACCCCAGCGGCGTAGTCTTGGGCGGCAAACCCCAGTCGATCGGCGGCTGGCCGTGCTCGGTCAACCAGCGGTTGATTTGCGAAAAGTGCCGACAGCCCAGGAAGCCGCGGTGCGCCGACAGGGGGCTGGGGTGCGGCGCGGTGAGCACCAGGTGGCGGGAGCGGTCGACGGCCGCGGCCTTCTTCTGCGCCGGCGAGCCCCACAGGGCGAACACCAGGTCCGAACGGCGGCGGTTGAGTTCGGCGATGGCTCGGTCGGTAAAAGCCTCCCAACCTTGGCCCGCGTGGCTCTGCGGCGAACCGGCGCGGACCGTCAGCACCGCGTTGAGCAGCAAGACGCCCTGCCGGGCCCAATGCACCAGGTAGCCGTGGTCGGGGATACCGATGCCAAGGTCGTCGTGAATCTCTTTGAAGATGTTCTGCAGACTTGGCGGCGGCGGCACGTGCGGCTGCACGGAAAAGCACAGCCCGTGGGCCTGCCCCGGACCGTGGTAGGGGTCTTGGCCCAGGATCACCACCCGCACCTGGTCGAACGGCGTGTACCAGAAGGCGTTGAAGATGTCCTTGCCGGGCGGATAGACCGTATACTTCTGTTTTTCTTCGACAAGGAAGGCGCGCAGCTCGCGCATGTACTCTTCGTCGAACACGTCGCCCATCACAGCCATCCAGCTGGGCTCCAAGTTGGGCGAGCGACTGGACGGCCGAATTATAGGAGCAGTTTCACGGCCTTGCTGCGGGTCGGTGGGCATGGGCATCCTTGACTGGACCGTGGGCCGGGCCGAGCGGCGCCGAGCCGCGACCAGAGCCTGCGCTGGGGTCGGCGGTGGCGCTGACCACAAAAGGAGTAAGTTTGCACCAAAGTTGGCGCCGATCGAGTTTTTTTGCTTTTCCTGAAGTCGGCGAATGCGTAGACTCGATCGTTGAAGCTGATTTCGTTCGGCAAGCGAAGCAAGCGATTCGAACCCCCTGACGACCCACTCCGAGGCGCCATGTCGAAGCCAACTGCCCACGACCACATGTGTTATTTTGTGAACACGCTGTCCGGTCCGAGTTGGCGCGCCCGGTCGGTCGTAGCGGCCGCGCTGGCCGCTATCGCACTCGCCGGCTGCAACGACGACGTGATGTCGGGCTCGACCGAGGCCCCCGACGCCGACGCGGCGGTGGCCGACCAGACCGTGACCAGCGACAGCAACGCGACCGAGGTTCAGGTCGCGCAAGATGCGACACCTGCAGAGGAAGTTGCCCAGGACGCCCAGACCGAACTGCCCGACGCCACCACCGACAGCGACATCCAGGAAATCTGTCCCGTGGGGAAGGCCTGCCCGTGTAGCAGCGACGCCGACTGCGCGTCGGGCCAGTGCAACTTGAGCGAAGACGCGACCTCTGCTACTGGGATTCTGGGCACCTGCGCCCTGCCCTGCGACGACGGCAAGTGCCCGGACGGCCAGATCTGCCAGCCCGCCAAGGGCGACCCCAGCAAGATGGTCTGCGCGCCCAAGCCGCCGTGCGAGCCGAAGACCGAGGTCTGCAACGGCCAGGACGACGACTGCGACGGCCAGACCGACGAAGGCCTGTGCTACGACGGCAACCCCTGCACCGACGACGTGTGCAGCAGCAACGGCGACTGCATTCACCCGAACAACAGCGCACCCTGCGACGACGGCAACGCGTGCACCGGCGGCGACGCGTGCAAAGACGGCACCTGCGTGCCCGGCGCGGCGGCCGGCTGCGACGACGGCAAGGTCTGCACCAAAGACAGCTGCAATCAAACCGACGGCACCTGCCAGCACGCCGAGTTGGACGGCGGCTGCGAGGACGGGAGTGCTTGCACCATCGGCGACAGCTGCGTCGCTGGCGAGTGCACCACGGGCACCGCCCTGGTCTGCGACGACCAGAACCCCTGCACCGACGACGCGTGCGACCCGGCCAAGGGCTGCGTGAACTTGCCGAACACGGCGACCTGTAGCGACAACGACACCTGCACCGGTCCCGACGTGTGCGCCATGGGCGCCTGCACCACCACCAAGGTCGACTGCGACGACGGCACGCCCTGCACCGCCGACAGCTGCGCCAACGGCGAGTGCGCCCACCTGCCGCAGGACGCCACCTGCGACGACGCCAACCCGTGCACCGAGGCGGACTTGTGCAGCAAGGGCCTGTGCAGCGGCACCGCCAAAGACTGCGACGACCAGAGCCCGTGCACCATCGATGCCTGCGCCGAGGGCACCTGCAGCCACAAGCAGGTGGCCGACGACTCGGCGTGCGACGATGGCAATCCCTGCACCGACAAGGACATCTGCAACCACGACGGCATCTGCGTCGGTGCACCGCATGTGTGCGACGACAGCAACCCGTGCACGACCGACGCTTGCCAAAAGAGCGACGGCGCCTGCCTGTTCGAACCCACCCAGGGCCAGACCTGCGAGGACGGCAACAACTGCACCCTGGGCGACGCCTGTGTGGCCGGCACCTGTGTGAGCGGCGCGGTCAAAGCCTGCGGCGACGGCCTGAGCTGCACCGCCGACTCGTGCGACCCTGCCAGCGGCAACTGCGTCTTCGCCCCCGCGAGCGGCAACTGCGACGACAACAACCCGTGCACCCTGGGCGACACCTGCCAGGGCGGCGGCTGCCAGTCCGGTCCCGCCAAGGACTGCGACGACAAAGATCCTTGCACAACCGAGGCTTGTGACCCAAGCAACGGCGAATGCAAGTCGGCCGCGGCGGTCGACGGCATCAGCTGCGAAGACGGCAAGCTCTGCACCCAGGGCGACGTCTGCACCAGCGGCAAGTGCACGCCCGGCAAGGTGCCCCAGTGCGACGACGGCAACCCCTGCACCGACGAGGCCTGCGATCCGCAGAGCGGCAAGTGCGTGGCCAAGAACGCCGACGGCAAGGCCTGCAGCGACGGCAACAACTGCACCGCCGACGACAAGTGCAACGGCGGCAGCTGCGTCAGCGGCTCCGTAGTCTGCGCCTGCCAGAGCACCGCCGACTGCACCAGCAAGGAAGACGGCGACCTGTGCAACGGCACGCTGTACTGCGAGCTGACCACCCATACCTGCGAGATCGACAAGAAGACCGTGGTCGTGTGCGACACTACGCAGGACACCGCGTGCTTGAACTGGTCGTGCACGCCCAGCAAGGGCAAGTGCGAGCCCAAGAACAAGCCCGACCAAACCGACTGCAACGCCGACTCGTCGGTCTGCACCAAGGGCGACTCGTGCCTGGCGGGCGTGTGCACGCCGGGCGCCGGCATCGGCTGCGACGACGGCAACCCCTGCACCAACGACAGCTGCGACCCGGTCGGCGGCTGCAGCCACGCCAACAACACCGTGACCTGCAACGACAACAGCGCTTGCACCCAGACCGACATCTGCAGCGGCGGCACCTGCGTGGGCTCGCTGCCCAAGAACTGCGACGACGGCAACGCCTGCACAGCCGACAGCTGCGACCCCAACACCGGCAATTGCAGCAGCGGCAGCCTGACGGGGCCCGGCTGCGACGACAGCAACCCGTGCACGCTCAGCGACACCTGCCAGGCCGGCGTCTGCACGCCCAAGTCCAACGTCACCTGCAACGACGGCAAGGCCTGCACCTTCGACGTGTGCGAGATCAAGACCGGCAAGTGCGCCTACAACGCCGTACCCGACCTGATCGCCTGCGACGACGGCAACTTGTGCACCCTAGGCGACAACTGCCAAAAGGGCGCCTGCGCTCCCGGCAAGGCGCTGGCGTGCAACGACAACAGCCCGTGCACCAACGACTCGTGCGACACCAACACCGGCAAGTGCAGCTACGTGAGCGCCAACGAAGGGGGCACCTGCACCGACGGCGACGCCTGCACCGTGGGCGACCTGTGCAAGTCCGGCTCGTGTGTGCCCGGCGCGCCCAAGGACTGCAATACCGGCAACCCGTGCGTCTTGGACAAGTGCGACCAGCAAACCGGCAAGTGCGTGGCCAAGGTCGGCACGTTGCCCTGCGATGACGGCAACGCTTGCAGCGAAGGCGACGCGTGCGACAACGGCACGTGCAAGCCGCAATCCGTCATCTACTGCGACGACGGTAACCCGTGCACCACCGACAGCTGCGACACCGCCACCGGCAAGTGCAACTACACGGCCAACACCGCGCCGTGCAGCGACGGCAGCGCGTGCACGACCAACGACGTGTGCAACAAGGGCGCCTGCGCCGGCGTAGCGCTGGTGTGCACCGACAGCAACCCGTGCACCGGCGAATACTGCGACCCCACGTCGGGCTGCAAGTACCCGGCGGTCGGCGACGGCAACCCCTGCAGCGACGGCAACGTCTGCACCACCGGCGACGCCTGCGCCGCGGGCAAGTGCAAGGGCACGGGCGTGGTTTGCAGCGACGGCAACCCCTGCACCAGCGACACCTGCGACAGCGTGCTGGGCTGCAAGTTCACGCCGTTCTCGGGCCCGTGCAGCGACGGCAACCCGTGCACCGCGGGAGACAGCTGCACAGGTGGCAAGTGCCTGTCTGGCAAGCCGGTTTCGTGCAACGACGGCTCGGCCTGCACCGACGACGCCTGCAACCCCAGCAACGGCCTGTGCGTGTTCACACCCAACAACAAGAACGTCTGCAGCGACAACAACGCCTGCAATAGCGGCGACTTCTGCAGCGGCGGCACCTGCAAGGCCGGCCTGACGGTGGTCGACTGCGACGACAAGAACACCTGCACCGCCGACTGGTGCGACCCCGGCCTGGGCTGCCAGCACAAAGCCAACCCCGCCGTGCCGTGCGACGACAACAACCCGTGCACGCTCAAGGACATCTGCCAGTCCGGCGCATGCCAGTCGGGCATCTGGGACCTGTGCGACGACAACAACGCCTGCACCAACGACATCTGCGACGTGAAGGCGGGCTGCGTCCACAACACCAACAACGCCAAGTGCGACGACGGCGACGCCTGCTTCGGCCCCGATGCCTGCGTGAACGGCAAGTGCGTGGGCGCCAAGCTGCTCGGCTGCGACGACAGCAACGTGTGCACTACCGACAGCTGCGATCCCAAGTCGGGCTGCATCTTTACGCCGGTGCCGAACGGAACCACCAAGACCATCAGCTTCGGCTCGGGCGACCAGACGCTGGTGTCGGACACCCTGGTGCAGAATCCCGACGGCAGCCAGTCCTACGGCAACTTCGTGCCGGCGGTGGCAACGTGGGTCGCGCCGTTCTGGACCACCATCCAGGGCGCGACCTGGGTGTGGATCACCCCGACCACCACCGACCCGACCAAGATGCACATGTGCCAGTTCAAGCAGACCTTCGACGTGACGACCCTGTCCAACGTGAACGCGACGCTGACGGTGGCGGCCGACAACTCGCTGCTGTGCATGGTCAACGGCAAGTCTGTGGTCGCCAGCGCCGCCAGCAACAACTACAGCGCAGCCAAGGTCGTGGGCATCAAGCAAGCGCTGGTGGTGGGCAGCAACACACTGGTCTGCACCGTAGAAAACATCGGCTTCCCCGACGGCACGCCCACCACCAACCCGGGCGGCCTGGCCTTCCGCGTCGACCTGTCGACCGTTTCGGGCGGCGCGCCCTGCGACGACGGCAACTCGTGCACCTCGACCGACGTGTGCTACAGCGGCCAGTGCACCGGCATCGTCGGGCAGCTCTGCGACGACGGCAACCCATGCACCCTGGACACCTGCAACACCAGCAGCGGTTGCAGCAATCAGGTGAAAGACGCCCTGCCCTGCGACGATGGCAACCTCTGCACCGCCAAGGACGCGTGCCTGGCCGGCAAGTGCCAGGGCGGCCCCCCCACGTCGTGCGACGACGGCAACCTGTGCACCAACGACAAGTGCGACAAATTCATGGGTTGCGTCTTCCCCATGGCGTCGACTGGCCAGAGCACGCCCGTGTTCGTCAGCTCGGACGGCTCCACCAACGTGGTCAAGGCCGACGGCAGCCAGGTGTCCGCGCAGCTGGCCTGGGACGGCTATGCCGACTGGAGCAAGGCCATCAACGCCAAGTGGATCTGGGCGACGACCAAGGTCGCCAACCCCGAGGCCACCGAGACCACCACGTTCATCCGGACGTTCGACGTGCCGAACACAGCGGTCACCGTGGTGGGCACCGTGGACTTGGCGGCGGACGGCGCGTGGATCTGCGAGCTCAACGGCAAGCTGGTCGGCGTGGAGACCGCCGAGAACACCTACCAGAAGCCCTTGAAGATCTCGCTGGCCGGCAAGCTGGTGACCGGCAGCAACACTTGGACCTGCTCGGTCACCAACCCCGGCAAGGCGGGCAGCACACCCGAGACCAACCCGGCGGGCCTGATTTTCCGCCTGAACGTCCAGGCCTATGCCCAGGGCGGCGCCGCAGCCTGCGACGACGGCAACGCCTGCACCGCCAGCGACTGGTGCTTGGGACCGTACTGCAATGCCGGCGCGGCCCAGGACTGCAACGACGACAACAACTGCACCGTCGACTTTTGCGATCCCAAGTCGGGCTGCGGCCACGCCCCCAGTGGCGCCACCGCATGCAGCGACGGCAACCCGTGCACCGTCAGCGACACCTGCGCCGGCATGAAGTGCGCTGGCGGCACCGCGGCCAACTGCAGCGACAACAACCCGTGCACCACCGACACCTGCACGCCCAGCGGCGGCTGCAGCAGCAGCAACGCCGACAACGCGCCCTGCGACGATGCCAACCCGTGCACCGACAAGGACAACTGCCAGGGCGGCAAGTGCGGATCCACGCTGGCCACCAGCTGCGACGACAACAACCCGTGCTCGGTCGACGCCTGCTCGCCCAGCCAGGGCTGCTACCACAACGTATCGAACGGCAGCGCGTGCGACGACGGCAACACCTGCACCATCAACGACATCTGCAGCGGCGGCCAGTGCTTGGGCTCGGCGCAGAACATGTGCGACGACGGCAACGCCTGCACCACCGACAACTGCGACGGCGCCAAGGGCTGCGCGAGTGCGCCGGTGGCGAGCGGCCCCTGCGAGGACGGCAACCCCTGCACCCTGAGCGATGGCTGCAAGGGCGCCACCTGCGCCGGCGGTACTGCCAAGCCCTGCAACGACGGCGAGCCTTGCACCATGGACAGCTGCGACCAGAAGACCGGCGACTGCGTGTTCGCGCCTCTGGCGGACGCCAGCCAATGCGAAGACGGCAACCTGTGCACGGCCGGCGACAAGTGCTTGAGCGGCAAGTGCAAGTCCGGCGCCCTGCGCGCCTGCGGCGACGGCAACCCCTGCACCGACGACGCCTGCGACCCGACCAACGGCAGCTGCGTCAACACCGTGCTGGTGGGCACCTACGGCTGCGACGACGGCGACCCGTGCACCCTGAGCGACACCTGCACCAAGGGCACCTGCACCGGCAAGTCGAAGGACTGCAACGACAACAATGCCTGCACCATCGACGCCTGCAACTCGGGCACCGGCGCCTGCTTCTACAAGGCCGTGACTCCCTGCACGCCGTAGCGCGGTAGTCTGTCCCCACAATCAAGAGGTTCTGCATGAATTCGACGCGCCGCAAGCTGGCGATCGCCACCTGGGGTCCGCCCGACGAAGGCAACATCCTGGGCAAGCTGACGGTGGATGCCGAGGCCGCCCAGCGCTGGATCGAGAAAATCCGCGAGACGACGGGCGAAAAGGTGACCATCACCCACCTGGTGGGCAAGGCCATCGCCCTGGGGCTGGCCAAGGCGCCGCAAATCAACGGGCGCATCACCATGGGCAGCTACATCCCCTTCGACACGGTGGATGTCACGTTCCTGGTGGCGCTGGAAGGCGGCGCGGATCTGGCCAAGGTCAAGATCGCCAACCTGGACAAGCGGCCGGTGACCGACATCGCCGCCGAGCTGCGCGGGCGCGCCGAGAAGCTGCGCAAGGGCGAGGACGCGGAGTTCGAGAAGTCCAAAGGCGTGCTGCGTGCCCTGCCCACCTGGCTGCTGCGGCCGGTGCTGTGGCTGACCGGCTGGCTGACCAGCTCGCTCGGGGTCTCGCTGCCGGCGCTGGGCCTGGAAGCGTTTCCCTTTGGCTCGTGCGTGGTGACCAGCGTGGGTATGCTGGGCATCGACGAAGCGTTTGCGCCCATGACGCCGTTTGCCCGGGTGCCGATCCTGGTGCTGGTGGGCGCGGTGAAAGACGTGGTGGTGGCGCGCGACGGTCAGCCGGTGGTGCGGCCGCAGCTCACCTTGAATGCGACCATCGACCACCGCTTCGTCGACGGCTTCCAGTTGGCGACCGTGGCCAAGACCATCCGCGGCGTGCTGGAGAACCCGGAGCTACTGGATAAATAGCAAGTAGATAATTAGCTAAGCCAGCGAGGCGGCCTCGTCGTCGTTGATGCCGAGCAAGTACAGGATCGCGTTCAGGTTGCGCTGGGTGATGTTGTACTGCGCCTGCTCGCGGACTACCTGCTTGGCGTTGAAGGCGATGCCCAAGCCAGCGCGGTTGAGCATGTCCAGGTCGTTGGCACCGTCGCCGATGGCGATGACCTGATCCAGGGCGATGCGCTCGGTTTGCGCCAAGGATTCCAGCAGTTCCGCCTTGCGCTGGCGGTTGACGATCGGCCCGATGACCTTGCCGGTCAGCTTGCCGCCCTGTATTTCCAGCTGGTTGGCAAAGGCGTAGTCCAGTCCCAGCTGCTGGCGGATCGGCTCGGCCAGCTCGATGAAACCACCCGAAATCAAAGCAAGGCGGTAGCCCAGGCGCTTGAGGACCCGCACCAGGTGCTCGGCGCCCGGGGTGAACTCGATGGCGTCCTGCACCTCGCCCAGGATGGTGGCCGGCGCCCCCGCCAACAGCGCCACGCGGGCCCGGAGCGCGTCGTCGAAGTCGAGCTCGCCGTTCATCGCCCGCTCGGTGATGGCGGCGACCTTGTCGAACACCCCGTAGCGGCGGGCCAATTCGTCGATAACCTCTTGTTGGATGAGCGTAGAGTCCATGTCCATGACGACCAGGCGCTTGGAGCGGCGCATCAGGCCTTCGCGCTGCAGGGCCACGTCGCAGCCAAAATGCCCTTGCATCGCCAGGAGATCCCGCTTCAGGCCCTCGGCATCCGAGCTTTTGTCGGCGC
>JACRCU010000404.1 GCA_016218865.1 Deltaproteobacteria bacterium
GCAGCGACGGCGACCCGTGCACCCTGGGCGACGCCTGCACGACCGGCAAGTGCGCCGGCAAGGCCGTGGTCTGCAACGACAACAACGCCTGCACCATCGACGCCTGCAACTCGAACACCGGCAACTGCGTGTTCACGCCGACCACCTGCAACCCGTGCAACAACGTGGGCCAATGCAACGACAACAACGCCTGCACCACCGACGCCTGCACCAACAACCAGTGCGTCCACACCGCGCTGAACGGCACGGCGTGCAGCGACAACAACCTGTGCACCAGCAGTGACCTGTGCAAGACCGGCGTGTGCTTTGGCACCACGGTGGTGTGTGACGACAAGAATCCTTGCACCAACGACACTTGCGTGGCCTCGACCGGCGCCTGCTCGGCCAGCCCGGGCACCAACGGCCTGCCCTGCAGCGACGGCAACTCGTGCACCACCGTTGACGCGTGTGCGGCGGGCGCCTGCGTGGGCAGCAGCCCAGTGGTCTGCGACGACAAGGACGCGTGCACCATCGACTCGTGCGATGCGGCCAGCGGCAAGTGCGCCTTCAAGGCCGTGCTTGGCTGCGGCGGCAACTGCGCGGCGGCGGCCGACTGCAACGACGGCAACGCCTGCACCGCCGACACCTGCGTCAGCGGCAAGTGCCAGAACACCTTCATCAACGGCGCCGCCTGCAGCGACGGCAATGCCTGCACCATCAGCGACGCCTGCAGCAACGGCACCTGCACCGGCAAGAAAGTGGTCTGCAACGACAACAAGCCGTGCACCACCGACAGCTGCAACACGGCCAACGGCGCTTGCGTCTACACCAATGTCGGCAACGGAACCCCTTGCGATGACGGCAACGCTTGCACCACCGCCGACGCCTGCAACAACGGCAACTGCGCTGCCCAGGCCAAGAACTGCAACGACAACAACGCGTGCACCACCGACAGCTGCAACACCGCCACCGGCGCGTGCGTCAACACCGCCATCGTGCCGTGCGGCAACAACTGCAACCAAAACAACCAGTGCAACGACAACAACGTCTGTACCAACGACAGCTGCCAGAACGGCAAGTGCGCCCACACCAACAACAACAACAACTGCAGCGATGGCCAGGCCTGCACCAATCAGGACGTCTGCAGCGGCGGCCTCTGCAAGGGCAACCCGGTGGTCTGCAACGACAACAACGTCTGCACCAACGACGCCTGCAACACGGCCAACGGCGCCTGTGTCTACACTGCCGCGCCGGCGGGCGGCACCTGCAGCGACAACAACCCCTGCACCGTCAGCGACAGCTGCAGCCTGGGCACCTGCAAGGGCACCCCAACCAACTGCGACGACACCAACGTCTGCACCACCGACGCCTGCAGCGCCAACACCGGCCAGTGCAGCCACGCGCCCATCGCCGGCTGCGGCACCCAGTGCAAGGCCGACACCGACTGCAACGACAACAACACCTGCACCAGCGAGAAGTGCAGCAACGGCTCGTGCGCCATCACCTATCTGACCGGCACGGCCTGCAGCGACGGCATCGCCTGCACCTGGGGCGAGACCTGCAGCGCCACGGGCGTGTGCCAGGGCGCCAAGATCACCCAGTGCAACGACAACAACCCGTGCACCAACGACGCCTGCGACGCCAAGACCGGCGGCTGCGTGATGACGGCCAACACCGCCAACTGCACCGACGGCAACGCCTGCACCACCGGCGACACTTGCGCGAGCGGCACCTGCAGCGGCAAGGCGGTCACCTGCAACGACAACAACCCGTGCACGCTCGACAACTGCAACACTGGCAACGGCAACTGCAGCTTCCAGACCCTGCAGACCTGCAACGCCAACTGCACCAGCGACGCCAACTGCAACGACAACAACGTCTGCACCAGCGACGCCTGCGTGGGCGGCAAGTGCGTCATGACCTTCCAAGACGGCTCGGCCTGCACCGACAACAACAACTGCACCGAGAAGGACGCCTGCGTCTCGGGCCTCTGCAAGGGCACGCCCAAGGTCTGCGACGACAGCAACCCCTGCACCAGCAACAACTGCGTGGCGGCCTACGGCGTCTGCGCCTATCCCGAGATCTTCGGCTGCGCCGCCGGCTGCACGCAGAACACCGACTGCGACGACAGCTATCCGTGCACGCTGGACATCTGCAACACCCTGAACGGCCAGTGCATCAACCAGACCCTGGCCGGCTGCAACCCGCTGCCGCCGTGCAAGCTCAACTCGGACTGCACCGACAACAACGTGTGCACCACCGACTTGTGCAACACCACCACCGGGGCCTGCCTGTTCGTGCCGATCAGCGGCTGCAACCCCAACCAGCAGTGCAAGACCGACACCGACTGCAACGACAACAACAAGTGCACCGTCGACTCGTGCAATACCTTCAACAGCACCTGCGTGCACGTCTCGCTGCCGGGCTGCACTCCATAGGATCCGCGCGGCGGGGCCGTTGGCGGCGATTGGCTGGCGGCCCCGTGGCAGTGCGGGGATTTCTTCATGAATTTCGGCGAAGTCGGGCCGTTGACGGTCTGGTGCGCTGGGCGTAGGCTGGCTCCACAGGCCGGAATGCCCGCACGCGAGGCGACCCGATGGTGGCGAAGCAGCAGCAGAACACAGTGTTTTTGATGGTAGATTCCATGCGGCGACTGCAGTTGCCCGGGGCGCGCTGCTGGCTAGGTGCGGCGATGTTGGCCGCATTGGGCGTGCCGGCGGGGGCCCAGGCCGCGGGCGACCCCAAGGGCATGACCACCGTGACCTTGACGCCCACGGACGACACCTGGGCGACCCACGACGATGCCACCGTCCACGGCGCCGAGAGCACGCTGAAAGTCGGCATCCAGCGTCAGGAATGCAAGGTCGGCGACCCCAAGAACATCTGCGTCAGCGGCGGTCAGGAGTGCTGCCCGGCCGCGGGCGACGTGCCCAGCTTCTGCGCCCCCAAGGGCACCTGCGCCACGGCTGCGCCGGCTTGGGCCAATTTCCGCAGCTTCCGCACCTACTTGCGCTTCGACTCCAGCAAGCTGCCCAAGGGGCTGGTGGTCGACGCCAAGCTGAACCTGCGCGTGGTCAAGGTCACCGAGGTCCTGGGCGGCAAGGCCAAGGTCACCACCACCCGCCTGAAGAAGATCGGCAACCCCACCTCCATCTGCGCCTGGAGCGAGGCGACCCTGAACGACAGCAACGGCACCACCTGGAGCTCGCTGCCGCAGAACCTGGCGCTGGCGCCCAACCAGACCTGGACCTTCGACGTGACCAAGGCGGTGCGCGACTGGCAGAACGGCGACACCGACTACAGCACCGTGCCGGTGGCCGAGAACTGCGGGCTGCACCTGTACGATCCCGACTTTGGCAGCAAGGACAAGCCCATCGAGCGCTGGGTCACCTTCCATGCCAAAGAGGGCACCGAGCCGCCCAAGCTGGTGGTCACGGTGGCCCAGGACCTGGACGGCGACGGCGCAACCGCCGATGTCGACTGCAACGACGCCGACAAGGCGGTCCACCCCGGCGCCAGCGATGTCTGCAAGGACGGCGTGGACAGCGACTGCACCGGCGCGGACGGCGACGAGCGCTGCGACGGCCAGGACAACGACTGCAACGGCGTGGTCGACGACGGCAATCCGACCTGCCCCGCGGGCCTGGTCTGCGCCAACCACGCGTGCATCCAGGCTTGTAGCAACGCCTGCGCCGGGCCCTTCGACAAAAAGTGCGAGTGGGACGCCGGCTCGAGCACCTGGCAGGTGTGGGGCTGCAGCAAGACCAACGGCCCGTGCTACGGCTGGATGAAGTACGACAGCTGCAACGAAGGGCAGTTCTGCCAGTACGGCTCGTGCTCGTCGAACTGCATCGACCTGTGCGACGAGGCGGGCAACAAAGACGGCGCGACGGCCTGCGTCAAGGACTCGCTGGGGCGCTGGCACGTGGCGCAATGCGGCAATTGGGACAGCGACTCGTGCTTGGAATTCAAGTACATCGATGACTGCAAACCCAGCGCGTCGTGCAGCAATGCCGCCTGCGTCGGCGGTTGCAGCGACGCGTGCCCCAAGGTGGGCGAGCTGACCTGCGACGGCAGCGCGGCGGTGGTGTGCAGCGACTCGGACAAAGACGGCTGCCTGGACAACCAGAGCAGCACTTCGTGCGGCGCGGTGGCCTGTTCGGCGCCGATCGGCTGCATGATCGCGCCGGATGCGGGCGGGGCGGACGCGGGCAACAGCGACGCAGCGGCCGGGGATGCCTTGGGTGATACCGCCGTGGCCGACGCCGAGCTTCCGGACGCGGGTGGCGCGGATCAGGCGACTTCGGACCTTTCGACCGAAGACACAGAAGCGCCCGACGCGGCCGGCGAGACGGCGCCGGTCGATCCGGATGCGAGCGGCGACGCCGCGCTCAGCGACACCCCGCCCAGCGACACGGCCTCGGTCGCCGATGCCAGCGCCGCGAAGGACACGACCCTGGGCGAGCTGGGCAAGCTCGACGTCGCGATGGGCCCCAGCAAGCCGGCGACCCCTAGCTCGGACAGCGGCTGTACCAGCCAAACCGCGGGCGACTGGCGGAGTTTGGCTGTGCTGGGGCTCCTGGCGGTGCTGCGGCTGCGGCGGCGCGAGGGCCTTGGCTCGTGATCGGTACGCAGCGCAAAACGCCGCCGGCAAAGGCATGGCCAAGGCGCGGTGCTGCTTGGACTTGGCTAGCGCTGGCCCTGGGTTGCGACGGCGCCGCTTCGGTATCGCAACCCGCAGACGCCGCCTCTGTAGATCTGGTCGCCGGGCCCGATTCCGAGCTTGCCGACGTGCAAGTAGCGGACACGCAAGCAGTGGCGCCCGCGGCCACCGCCCTGTGGCTGTCGGTCGAGGACCTGCCGGCGGCGATGACCGGCACCGGCGCGCCGACCTTGGTCTGGGCGGTGGCGCAAGGCGACTTCGAACTCGACGTGCTGGCGGCGGCCGACCCTGCACAACCCCAGACACCCACGGTGGAATATGCCGCCGCGGCGGACCCTGCCGCGCCGTGGCAGCCCCTGCCGGCCCCAGCTGCCGTCCATGCCGTAACCGGCGACGGCCAGCACGTCTGGCGTCTGCAACCCAGCTTGGCGGCAGCTAAAGTGCGCTTGCGGGCGCGCTCGTCGGCCGCCACCTCGCCCGAGCTGACCCTGCAGGTGGTCGCGCGGACGCCCGCCCTGGATCCCTTTGATCAGGTGGACTTCTGGCGCGTGCACTGGGGCCGCGACCTGGGGCAGGTGCAGGTCAAGCTGGCGGGGAGCGCGGCGCAGGTCACCCAGACCAAGAAGCCCAACGGCACCCCGGACTGGATCGAGGCACTGCAGCACCTGGGCCTGCAGGGCGGCGACCCGCAGTGGAATGCGGGGTTGCGCACGGTTCTGCAGAACACCGTACGCCAGCAACTGTGGGGCTACTTCCACCTGGACCCGCTGAGCGGGGGGCTGACGGCGGGCAGTGTGCGCGTGCAGCTCGCCTTCGACGACGAGCCGTGGCCGACTGCGGGCGCGGTCAAGGTCTCGAAGATCGCGGTGGGCGGCGATGCGCCGGTGATCGGCGGCGTCCAGAGCCTGTTCGGCCAGGCGCTGACCGATGCCAACAACCAGCAAGCCGACGACGATACCGCCCACGATTTGGGCATTTTCACCACGTCGCTGTTGCGGGCGATCTTGCAGCAGCCGGTGGCGCAGAAGCTGCTGGCGCCGGTGGTGCCGGCCCTGGGCGGTCAGCCCTTCGGCAACCTGGCCAGCGATGCCGCGCTGCTGGACCCCAAGCTGGACCCCAGCGCGATCGCCGAGCCGGTCGCCCATCAGCGCGCGGTCCTGTTCAAGCTGGTGCTGCGGCTGCTCGCGACGGGCTTGAGCTCGCTGCTGGCCCACGAGATGGGGCACTCGCTGGGTCTGGTGCAGCCGGGGCTGCCGCCGCACGGGCTGCTGGCCGGCGTCGACGGGCCGTGGCTGGCCGGTCCCAGCGACGGCTGGCACATCGACACCCCGGGACCCAACCTGATGCAGCAGGGAAAGTCGCTGAACATCACAGAGATTCTGAGCCAGACCCCGGCGTTCAGCGCGATGGAGTTCGGCTACCTGCGGCGTCGCCTGCTGGTGCTGCCGTAGCGGACCCGGGCAGTTCGTCGCCGCGGCTGTGCCGGCGCTCGCTCTCGATTTGCCGCAAGGTGCTGCGGTCGATCGGCGTGGGATAGACGCCGCTGAAGCAGGCGTAGCAGCCGGCGGTACTGCCGAACAGGGCCTGCAGGTCGTCCAGGCGCTGGTAGACCACCGCATCGGCGCCCAGCGCCAGGCGAATCTGCTCGGTGTCCAAGCCCGCCGCCAGGATCTCGCCGCGGGTGGCGATGTCGATGCCGTAGACGCACGGGAAGCGCACCGGCGGGGCGGCCGACAGCATGTAGACGGCCTTGGCGCCGCAGTCGCGCAGCAGCCGGACGATGTGCCGCGACGTGGTCCCGCGCACGATCGAGTCGTCGACCACCGCCACCTTCTTGTCGGCGATCACCTCGCGGATCGGGTTCAGCTTCTGCCGCACCGCCCGCTCGCGTTCGGCCTGGGTCGAGTGCAAAAAGCTGCGTCCGAACTCGGGATTTTGCGCCAGGCCGCGCCGGTAGGGCAGCCCCAGCGCCTCGGCCAGGCCAGTGGCGGCAAAGTAGGCCGAGTTGGGCACGTCGATGACGATGTCGGGCTCCAGGCCGGCTTCGCGGACGCGGTCGGCCAGCTTGCGGCCCGCCTTGATCCGCTGGGCGGCCACGCGGGCGCCGTTCATCACGGCGTCCTCGCGGGCAAAGTAGATGAATTCGAAGGCGCAAAAGTGACTGGGACCCGGGGCCGGCGCCGAACAGTGGACTTGGCCGTCCAGCGTGACCAGTACCGCCTCGCCCGGCGCCACCTCGCGCTGCACGGCAAAGCCCAGGTGGTCAAAGACCGTGGATTCGCTCGCCAAGGCGACGCTATGGCCTTGCCCCTGGCGGCGCTCGCCCAGCACCAGCGGCCGGATGCCGTGGCGATCGCGGAAGCCGAGGAGGCCCAGCCCGGCCACCACCGCCACCACCGAGTAGGCGCCTTCGACCTGATCGAGCAGCGCGGACACGGCCGCGAGCACCGCCGGCACGCCCAGGCGCTTGAGGTCGGCGCGCTCCAAAAGTGCCGCCAGCGTATACAGAATCAGCTCGACGTCGTTGTTCGTCTCGACCAGGCGATGGTGCTCCCGGTTGAGGCGCGTGCGCAGGCGGGCAAAGTTGGTCACGTTGCCGTTGTGGGCCATCGCCAGCGCCAGCGGGTAGTTGACGGCCACCGGCTGGGCGTCTTGCACCTCGGCGCTGCCCTGGGTGGCGTAGCGGACGTGGCCGATGCCGATGCGGCCGCGCAGCTCCTTGTGCACGTCCAGGTCGCCGAAGACCCGGGTGGCGCGTCCAGAGCCCTTGTGCAGGTGGAAGCGGTCGGACCAGGTGACGATGCCGGCCGCGTCCTGCCCGCGGTGCTGCAAGGCCGAAAGGCCGACCACCAGGTCGCTGGCGACGGCGCTGCTGCTGACGATGCCTAGGACTCCGCACATGGTTCTACAACGCCAACAGCCAGTTGCGAATTGCCTGGGCGTACAGGCGGTGTTCGACCGCCAGCCCGCGGGCCTCGACCTCGACGAGCGTGGCCGCGCCGCGCAGGTCCACGCCTTCTTGCGCCAGAATCGGGCCGCTGTCCAGCCCCGCCTCCACCAGATGCACGGTGACGGCGGTGGCGGCCAGCCCCTGCTCCCACGCCCAGCGGTAGCTGTGCAGGCCTACGTATTGCGTAGGATCGGCGGGATGGATGTTGACGATCCGCCCGGCAAAAGCGTCCACGAACTCGGGCGCCAGAATCCGGGCAAACCCTGCCAGCACCACCACTTCCACGCCGTGTTGTCGCAGCAGCGCCGCCGCGCGCTCGCCCCACTCGCCGCGGGTGAGTCCGCTGTGGTCCAGTTGGGCGACCGCAACGCCTGCCGCCTGGGCCAGCGCCTGGCCGGGGGCCGCGCGGTCCCAAAGCGTGACGACGACTTGGGCCAGACCCTGCAAAACCCCTTGATCGCAGGCGCGAAGCAGAGCGGCCAGGTTGGAGCCGCGCCCCGAGGCCAGCACCGCCAGCCGCAGCGGCCGCGCTTTGCTCCCGATGTCGCGACGCAGGCAAAGGCCCTGTGCTGCCAAGGGTTCCGCGCGATCGTAGGCCTGCCGCAGCGCCTGCTCCAGGGTGGAGCCATGGCCCACCGCCACTGCCGCCCGGCCTGCGCTGGTTTGCAGTCCTTCCGGGGTCGTGTACAGCCCAGCCAGCAGTAGTCCTTCCGGGTTGGCTACTTCCACGGCCCGTCCAAGCTGCGGCGCCAGCGGGTAGCCGGGCGCGGCCAGCACCACCGCCGCGGCGAAGCCCGGGTGCAGCGGCGGCGACGCGGTGGGCAGGGAGCCATTGGCGACGGAATGCAGCAGCCGGCCCAGGTCCGTGGCCAGCAGCGGCAGCAGGACTTGGCACTCGGGGTCGCCCAAGCGCACGTTGTACTCCAGCAGGCGCGGCCCGGCGGCCGTGAGCATCAGCCCGAAGTACAGAATACCGCGATAGTCCAGGTGTTCTTCGCGCAGGCCGCGCAGGGTCGGCTCCACGATGGCAGTGCGAATCGACGCGAGCACGGCCGGGGTGACCCATGGGACCGGGGCGACCGCGCCCATGCCGCCGGTGTTCGGGCCCAAGTCGCCGTCGAGCAAGCGCTTGTGGTCCATAGCCGCCGGCAGCAGGCAGCACTCGCCGTCGGACACCAGGGCATGCAGCGAAAGCTCGCGACCGTGAAGGAGTTCCTCCAGCACGACCGGTGCCTCGGGACCATCGGCCAAGACAGCTACTTCCAGCGCCGCCCGCAGCTGCTGGCGATCGCGGCACAGGTTCACGCCCTTGCCGCCACACAGACCGTCGCGCTTGACCACCACCGGCAGCGGAACTTGATCGGCGGTCTGCACCGCGCGGCCCAGCGCCAACACCTGCCAGGGGGCCGTGGCGACCCCGTGGCGGCCCATGAAGCCCTTGGCCAAGGACTTGGAGCCCTCCAGGCGGGCGGCGGCCTTGCCGGGCCCCACAGCGGCCACGCCGGCCTTGCGCAGCGCATCCGCGAGCCCTGCCACCAGCGGCGCCTCGGGTCCGATCACCGCCAGGTCGACCGACTGCGCGGCCAGGTCGCCGCTGAACCGGTCCAGGTCGCCGGCTGGCACCGCCAAGGGCAGGACGCGATGGCCTTCGGCCTGCAGACGTTGCTGTAGCGCCAGCTCGCGGCCACCGGCGCCGATGACGGCAATGTGCAGCGATCTAGCCATACTAGTGCAGGAAGTGCCGCGTGCCGGTGAACACCAGGACGGCATTGGCGCGGTCGCAGGCGGCGATGACCTCGGCGTCGCGCACCGAGCCGCCCGGCTCCACGATCACGCGCAGACCGCCCTGCAGGGCCAGCTCGGGCCCGTCGGCAAAGGGGAAGAAGGCGTCCGACACCAGGATGCACTGGGCCATGTCCGACATAGGGTGAAAGTGGGGATTCTCGCGGCGCAAGTTGGCGTGGGCCTGCTCCACCGCCAGCCGCACCGACGCCACCCGATTGGGCTGCCCGGCGCCCATGCCCACCAGCTGGTGGGTTTGACCCAGCGAACGCACGATGGCGATGGCGTTTGACTTCTGGGCGCGCACCACCGCCAGGCCGAATTCCAGCAACGGCACCGGGAATTCCCAGGGCTGCATCCTGGACACGAACTTCAGGCCGGCCAGGAGCTGGTCGTCGCGGCTCTGGCTCACGGTGCCCATCGCCAGGCTGCGACGGCGGCGCTGCGGCAGCGACCCGCTGCAGGTGACGATACGCAAGTTCTTGTTCTGGCTCAGGTACGCCACGGCCTCGTCGCTGAACGCCGGTGCAGCCACCACTTCGACAAAGCGCCGTTCGGCGGTGTCCATGGCCAAGAACTGCAGATCCTCGCGGTCCAGCGGGCGGTTGCAGGCCAACACGCCGCCAAAGGCCGACACCGGGTCGCCCGCCCACGCCAGCTCCAGCAGCCGGGCAAGGTCGCCGCCCATGGCCGCGCCGCAGGGATTGCCGTGCTTGACGATGGCCAGCGCCGGCTCGGGCAGATCGAGCACCAGCGACAGCGCCGCGTCGATGTCCAGCAAGTTGTTGTACGACAGGGCCTTGCCGCCGTGGACCTGCATCGCCAGCGGGCCGTCGGGCACGAACACCGCGGTCTGGTGCGGGTTTTCGCCGTAGCGCAGCGGCTGGCCGGCGTAGTGCTCGGCGATGGCGGTGTCGTAGGCGGCGGTGTGGACAAAGGCCTGCTGCATCCAGCGCTTGCGTGCATCCAGACGGGTAGCGCACGCGTTCGCCGCCAGCTCCGCCTGCAGCTCGGCGTATTGGCTCGGGTCAGTCAGCACCGCCACCCCTGCGAAATTCTTGGCCGCCGCGCGGATCAGGGTCGGCCCGCCGATGTCGATCGACTCGACCAGCTCCGCGCCGTCGACGCCGGCCGCCGCGCGCTGGGCAAAGGGGTACAGGTTCACCACCACCAGGTCGATCGCCTGCAATCCCAGGGCGTTGGCCTCGGCGGCGTGCTCGCGGCGATCGAAAAGGATGCTGGCCATCACCTCGAAGGAAAGGGTCTTGATGCGGCCGCCAAAGGCCTGACCGTGGCCGCTGTAGCTGGCGACATCGTCGACCGCCAGACCGGCCGCCTGCAGCTCGGCCCGCGTGCCGCCGCTCGCCACCAGCCGCACGCCGTGTTGGGCCAGCGTGCGCGCCAGCTCGACGAGCCCGCGTTTGTCGCTCACGCTCAGCAGCGCGGTGCGCACGGGATGTAGCAACTCCCCGATCGTACTCATGGTGTGTCTCGCTGGAGGAACGGCCCCACCAGCCACCGCAGCAGGCGCTCGCCGTCGCCGTGCTCGGGCAGGTCGCCAAGGCGGCGCCGCACCAGCCACGCTGGGTGCTGCAGCGGGCTCATCGCGGCCTCGGGGTGCGGCATCAGGCCCAGTACCCGCCCGTCGGCCGAAAGCAGCCCGGCCACGCCCCCTTGGCTGCCGCTGGGATTGTCCGGGGCCTGCTCGGTCACGTCGTCGCCCAGATCGACGTAGCGCAGCACCGCCAGCTGCAGGTCCTCGATC
Source organism: Deltaproteobacteria bacterium (assembly GCA_016218865.1). Classification (GTDB taxonomy): domain Bacteria; phylum Myxococcota_A; class UBA9042; order UBA9042; family UBA9042; genus SXRM01. The sequence continues at coordinate 11,140 of JACRCU010000404.1, forward strand.
TGCTGGGCGATGTCCGGCGAGGCCGGCACCACCCGCCCTTCGGCGTGCCGCACCGGCATCTCCAGATACTGGTCGGGCAGGTTGGGCAACCGCCCCACGCAGCGCACCCAGCGGTCCACGAACTGCCCGCCCAGGTTGGGCTGCAGCTCGACCTCGCGCGTGTACGTGCCGGCGATGTTGGGCAAAAGGCCAGAGGCCGCAAGGATTTGCATGCCGTTGCACACGCCGACCACCCGCCCGCCGGCAGCCAACCAGGCCACCAGCGCGGACCAGGCTGGGCCCTGCCGCAGCTCTTGGGCAAACGCCACCCCGGCGCCGCCGTCGTCGCCAAAGCTGAAGCCGCCGCTGACGTGCAGCAGGTCGTAGGCGGACAGATCGGCCTGTCCGGCCAGAAATGCGCTGGCGTCGACCAGACTTGCCGCCGCACCCACGCTGCGGTAGGCGGCCAGCGCTTCGCTGTGGCAGTGCAGCCCCAGACCCCACAAGACGGCAACGCGCGCGGTCATAGCAGGCCCCCCATGTGCCAGGAGCGGGTCAGGGCCGCCACTTCGCTGTCGATCAACACGGCGCCGCGCCGCAGCACCCGCAACCGCGGCTCGAAGGTCACGCTGCCGATCAGCGCCGCAGTGTCGCCCAGGACCGCTTCGAAGGCCGCGGCGTGCTCCGGGCGGACCGACACCAGCAGCCGGCTGTGCGACTCGCTGAACAACCACGCGAGATCACTGGGACCGTCGCCGGGCAGCAAGACCTGGGCCCCCAGCCCGGCGCCGATGCAGCACTCGGCCAAGGCCACCGCCAGCCCGCCGTCGCTCAGGTCGTGGCTCGACTGCAGCAGACCTTGGCCGTGGGCAGTGTTGTGCTTGAGATACGCGGTCTTGGCCTGTGGGCGCCGCACCTTGGGCACCCGCGCACCCAGCTTGCCGAACAGCGCATACAGCTCCGAGCCGCCCAGCTCGTCGTAGGTCGCGCCGACCAGATAGATGAGATCGCCCGCGGCCTTCCACTCGCTGCTCAGCACATGGCGGACGTCGGGCACCTGCGCCACCAGGGTCACCAGCAGCGTCGGCGGTACCGACAACTTGAGCGCCCCGGCGCGGAAGTCGTTCTTCATCGAGTCTTTGCCCGAGATCATCGGCACGTCGAAGTACACCGACTGATCGAACAGCGCCTCGGCCATGCGCACCAGGGCGCCCAGCTTCTTGCGGCCGTCGCTGTTGTGCTCGGGGTGGTAGACGCTGTCGGGTACACAGAAATTGTCGCAGCCCACCCAAGGGGTTGCGTGCTGCAGGCTGGGCAGTTGGGCGCCGACCGACACCAAGGCGCGCACCGCCTCGTCGAAGGCCCCGGCCGCCATCTCGTAGGGGTCCAAGTCGCCGTACTTTGGGCAGATGCCGTGGGCGATCGCCAGTCCCTGCCAGCTGTCCGGATCGGGGCGCAGCACCGCGGCATCCTGCGGCGCCAAACCCAGTTCGCCCATCAGGGGTTTCAGCACGCTGCCGCCCTGCACCTCGTGGTCGTAGCGGCGGATCACGCCCTCGCGACTGGCGATGTTGGGGCTGGCCAGCAGCTGCAGCAGGGTCTGGTCCAGGTCCAGCGGCGGCAGCTCGGGCTCGCGGACGATCGGCGGCAACCACTGGGCCTGCAGGTGCTTGCGCGGCACGCCGCCGTGCAGGAAGCCCAGGTCCAGGTGGGCCACCCGCTCGCCGCCGTCGGCCACCGCGAACACGCCCGAAGCGTCGAACGCGCCGATATCCGCTGCGAAAATCCGCTGCTCGCTCGCCAGTTGCAGCACCGCGGCCACGTGCTCGGGGGCCACGGCCAGGGTCATGCGCTCTTGCGACTCGCTGAGCAGCAGCTGCCACGCCGAAATTTGCCCAGGCTTGGCGGGCACTTTTCGCACGTCGATGTGGGCGCCGCCGCTCAGCTGGGCCAGCTCGCCCACCGACGACGCCAGGCCGCCGGCGCCATTGTCGGTGCAACCCAGGACCAGGCCGCGCGCACAGGCCCGCTCCAGCACGTCGAGCAACCGCCGCTGCAGGGCCGGGTTGCCGGGCGGCACCACGCTGGCCGACTGGCCGGTCTTCAGCGCCGCCGACGAGAACGTGGCGCCGTGCACGCCGTCCAGGCCGGTCGGACCGCCCACCACCACCACGCGATCGCCCGGGCGGACCACCTTCAAGTGTCCGGGGCCGCTGGGGTATTCGGCAGGCAGCAGCGCCAGCGTGCCACAGTGCACCAGCGGCTTGGCCGCGTAGCGGCGATCGTAGACCACGGCGCCGGCCACAGTGGGCACGCCGGTCAAATTGCCAGCCGCGGCAATGCCTTCTACAACGCCGCGCGCCACCACCTCGGGATCCAGCTGGCCCGGCAGCAGCGGCACTCCGGGCTGCGGGGGCGCAAAGCACAGCACGTCCATGCCGGCGATCAGGCGCGCGCCGCCCTTGCCGGTACCCAGGGCATCGCGCTGGCAGCCCAAAAGCCCAGTCGTGGCGCCGGTCTTGGGCTCGATGGCCGACGGCGCGTTGTGGGTCTCGACCTTCAGGACCAGGTGCTGGCGGTCGCTGTAGCGGGCCACGCCGGCGTTGTCGTCAAAGGCCGTGATTACCCAGTCCTTGCCGGCGCGCTGGTACTTGTCGCGGATGGTCTCGGTGGCGCGAATCACGTAGGTCTTCAGCAGCGAGTCGACCCGCCAGGCCTTGGCCGCCTGACCCGAGCCCAGCTTCATGTCGATGATGGCGTTGAATTCTTTGTGCTTGCAGTGCTCGGACCAGGTCTGGGCGAACACTTCCAGCTCGCACACCGTGGCGCCTTCCGGCAGGCCCAGCTCGCGGCGCTGGGGCGCCAAAGTCCGAAAATGCTGAACGATGGCGCGCAGCTCGGCCAGGTTCAGGTTCAGCTGCCGCTGCTCGGACACGGCCAGCAGCTCGGCGTCGCTGGCGGCCAAGGGCAGGGCTTCGGCGCGGCTATCGGACATGGTGCTTCCCTGGCAGCGCGGAGGTACACGCCGCGTCGCCATGGTACAGGTGCAGCGCAGGGCTGGCGACGACCACCCCGGCCTGGCGCGCGCGCAGACCCAGTGCGTCGGCCTGGGCTTGGACCGCGGGCACCTGCTCGGGCGCGACCACCAGCAGCATGCCGTTGCCGCGGCCAAAATGGCGCCAGGCGTCGTACAACCCGACTTCGCAAAGGGCTTCGGCCTGCAGCATCGCGGCGGTCGGCGGCCACAGCTGCTCCAGTACCGCGCCCAGCCCCTGCGGAGCCAGCACGCGGCCGAGCTTGGCTGGAATGCCGCCGCCCGTCACGTGGGCGATGCCGCTCGGGTGCACCCCCTGGGCGCGCAGAGCCGTAACCAGTGGACAGTACAGGGTGCTCGGCTCCAGCAGCGCGTCGCCCCAGCGCCGATCGCCGCACGGGGCCAGATGCCAGCCGTCGCCCAGCGCCCGCTGCAGACCCGTACGCAACACCGTGAAACCATTGGAGCGGAAGTTGTCGCTCGCCAGCGCCACCACCGCGTGACCCGGCAGCACGGCCCGGCCGTCGATCGGCTGCCAGCCCGGCCGCAGCCGCCCCACCGCCGTGGCGCTCCAGTTGGCGTGCATTCCGGCGCCGTAGCCTGCAACGCGGCTTCCTAGCTCGGCAATTTCGCCTCCGGCCAGGGCCACCTTGGCCGCCTGGGCCGCCGCGTGCAGGCCGCCGAGCAGCGCATCCACCGCGGCCGGATCCACGCGGTCCACGTCGAGCACGTTGGTGACCGCCACCGGCTCCGCACCCGCGGCGGCCAGGTCGTCGCAGACCATCGCCAGCAGATCCCAGCCCAGGGTGTCGTAACGCCCCATGCGCTCGGCCAATTCCAGCTTGGTGCCGATGCCGTCGGCCGTCAGCGCCAGCGGTCCGCCGGGCAGGTCCAGCCACGCCGCAAAGCCGGCCACTGGGGCTTCCAGCACGGCGCCCGCGCCCGCATCACGAAAACCAAACGATTTCGCCGCCCAGCCGTACGCCAGGGCCGATGCCTCTGCCTGTGCGTCCAGATCGACCGCCATGGCCGGCGCTACTCGACCGTGACCGACTTGGCCAGATTGCGCGGCTGGTCCACGTCGGTGCCCTTCAGGTCCGCGATATGGTAGGCAAACAGCTGCAGCGGCACCACGGCGACGATCGGCGCGGCCCACACGTCGACCGGCGGCAGCGCCAGGTAGTCGTGCACCACGGCCCGCAGCTCGTCGTCGTCGGCTTGACCCACGGCGATCACATGGCCGCGGCGCGCCAGGATTTCCTGCAGGTTCGACAGGGTCTTTTCGTAGTTCGGCCCGCGCGGCGCCACGATGACGGTGGGCGTGTGCTCGTCGACCAGGGCAATCGGCCCGTGCTTCATCTCGCCCGCGGCGTAGCCTTCGGCGTGGATGTAGCTGATTTCCTTAAGCTTTAGCGCGCCTTCCAAGGCGATCGGGTGCTGCATGCCGCGGCCCAGGTACAGCGCCGACTGCGCGTCCATGTAGCGGCGGGCCACGTCGCGCACGTGCCAATTCAGGGTGATGGCCTGCTCCACCGCGCTGGGCACTTGCGCCAAGGTAGTCAGCAGGTTGCGCGCCGCCGCTTCGCTCAGCTTGCCGCGCCGCCGGCCCAGGTAGACCGCCAGCAGGTATAGCGCAACCATTTGCGTAGTAAAGGCTTTGGTCGACGCGACGCCGATCTCGGGTCCGGCGTGGGTATAGACCACGTCGCCCGCCGCGCGCGCAATCGACGAGCCGATCACGTTGCAGATGGCGGCCGTTTTCGCTCCGCGCGCCTTGGCTTCCACGATGGCCGCCAGGGTATCGGCGGTCTCGCCCGACTGGCTGATCGCCACCACCAGGGTCTGGCCGTCGATGACCGGGTCGCGGTAGCGGAATTCGCTCGCCAGATCGACTTCGACCGGCAGCCGCGTCGCCGTTTCCAGGTAGTGCTTGCCCACCAGACCGGCGTGCCAGGACGTACCGCAGGCGACCACTACGATGCGGTTGATCGCCGCCAGATCCTCGGCAGTCAGCCGCAGTTCCTCGAAGAACACGTCGCCTTGCTCCACCGAGGCGCGGCCGCGCACCGTGTCGGTGATGGCGCGCGACTGCTCGTGGATCTCCTTGAGCATAAAGTGCTTGAAGCCGCCCTTCTCGGCCGCCACCGCGCTCCAGCCGATGTGGGTCGCGGCCCGCTCGACCGTCGCGCCATCGGCAAGCCGCCAGATCTGCACATTGTCGCGCTGGATCTGAGCAAAATCACCGTCTTCCAGGTAGATGACGTTGCGGGTGTGGGCGATCACCGCCGGGATGTCCGACGCCGCGAAGTTCTCGCCGTCGCCCAGGCCGATGATCAGCGGCGACTGCTGCTTGGCCACCACCAAGCGGTCCGGTCGGCTGCTGTCCACCACGGCGATGGCATAGCTGCCGCGGACTTGCATGGCCGACTGCCGCACCGCCTCGGGCAGGTCCAGGCCCTTTTGCAGCTGCTCGTCGATGAGGTGGGCGTACACCTCGGTGTCGGTCTCGCTGGCGAACACGTGGCCGCGCTCGCGCAATTCCGCCTTGAGTTCCAAGTGGTTTTCGATGATGCCGTTGTGCACCACCGCCACCGTGCCCACGCAGTGCGGGTGCGCGTTCATCTCGGTGGGGCGGCCATGGGTGGCCCAGCGGGTGTGGCCGATGCCGACCGTGCCCTGCACCGGCTGTTCCAGCAGCAATTTGTCCAGGTTGCGCAGCTTGCCGACCGCGCGCCGCAGCTGGATGCCGCCGCCCTCGACCAGCGCCAGGCCCGCCGAGTCGTAGCCGCGGTACTCAAGTCGCCGCAGGCCGTCGACCAGAATCGGCGCCGCTTGCTCGGGACCAAGGTAACCGATGATGCCGCACATGCGCACCTGCCTGCAGAAAGAAAGGAAATGTGTTGGAACGGAGGATTATTCCGCCCCAAGGCTGGCAAGGCAGAAAAGACCGAGCCTAATCGTAGAACAGTTCCAGGTAGTGCACCGACGGGACGGGCACCGTGCGCGTAAAGCTGGTGGAACCGCTGGTAATGTCGACGATGCCCAGCTCGCGGTACACGAAGTCGGTCCAGGTCCCAGGTGGCGTGCCGTCCATCCACGCCCAGCGGTAGCCGGCCACCTTGCTGCCGGCGGGCAAGCCGTCGACCTGAATGCGCAAGCTGTGCTCCAGGTTCTCTTTGGTGCCGGTCTGCTCGACCTGGAAGTCCGAGACCATGATGCGGAGCACGCCCTTTTTGCCCATGGTGACGAAGGCGTTGCGGTCGGTGGCGGTGGTCACGCCGGGGACGCAGTCGGTGGTGCCGCCCTGGCTGGTCAGGCAGGTGCTGCGGGTGGCCATGACCACGATGCCCGAGTCGGGGTTGATGTTGGCCGAGCCGGTCATGCCCAGGGCGTCGGGGCCGTGCTTGACCGACACGCGCTGCTTGCCGCCCATGTAGTCGGGGTGGAACCAGAAGCTGTACCAGCCGGCGGGCTTGAGCGAGCCGGCGGTGATGTTTTCCTGGCCGAACCACAGGTAGTCGCTGTCGCGGGCGGTGCTCACCAATTGCTCTTTGCTGTTGGCGGCGTTGTCGGGGTCGAGCGTGGGGATGCGCACCAAGTTGCCGATGGTGGCCTCGGTGGCCAGGCCCTGCAGCAGCATCTTGCTGGCCGCATAGAAGCCGCCCTTCCAGGCCGAGGCGCGCGACGGATCGTAGGTCGTCGCCTTGGGGTCGGCCAGGTTGGCGACCACCGCCGGCAGCTTGCTGATGCGCAAGTCGGCGAGCCAAATGGGGATGGCCTCGGTGCCGGTGGCGCCATCGACGTACTTCTCGGATTTCAGGCCCTTTTGCGCGGCGTAGTCGCTGATCCGCTGCAGGATCTGCTTGGCCTCGGTCGGCGACGCGGCCTCGATCTCCAGCGACAGGTGCGACAGCGGCAGGCGCACCGTCTCCTTGATCTCGGCGCCAGCGCCGTCCTTGCCCGCGACATAGGTGTACTGGTTGGCGGGCGCGACCACGAAGTCGATGAAGTCGTAGATGGGGTGGCGGTTCGCCGAAGTGGTGTCCTGCACCGCCAGATCGCCCTTGACCACCACCGACGGGCCGATGATCTTGACTACGCCGTTGGCCGGCAGCCAGAAGTGCTTGGTCCGCAGCTCCATGGCGAATTTCTTGTAGGCGGCCAGCCAAGCCTGGCGGTCGGCCGGCACTTCGGCCTTGTAGCCGCCTGCGCCAAAGGGATCGCGCAGGAACTCGAAATTGATCAGCGTGTGCGAGCAGTACCACGGCCGGGCTACCGCCGGATCCTTGCTCAGGCACAGCGCATCACCGGTCTTGGGGTCGTTCTTCATGGCCGGCTGCACGCGGTCGTACCACTCGGCGATGTTGCCCACCACGGCCATCCACTTGTCGATGTCTTGAATCTTCTGGCCTTGCGGCTCGCCGTTGGCATACGTGCACGCCTGACCGGCCGTGCCGATGTCGTACCCGACGGTCCACACCGGCATGGCGCTAGTGCTGCGGGTCGCGGCGATCAGCGTGTCCAGGCCGGCCAGGTTGTAATTGGCGATGTCGCCGGCATTTTTCTGGACGTCGCCGGCAGGTTTGCTGCGATCGGGGAACAAGCTCTGCAGCAGCGGCTTGCAGCCGTAGCCCGTGGGGATGCGCATCCAAGTGGCATAGAGGCTGCTGGCACTGGTGGCGAACAGCTTGCTCTGGTCGTTGTCGGTCGCCAGCAGCGTCTTGAGCGTGCCGTTGATGC
>JACRCU010000401.1 GCA_016218865.1 Deltaproteobacteria bacterium
TGACCGGCTCGGGGGCCGGAGCGGGGGCCGGAGCCGGGACGGGAGCCGCCACCGGAGCCGGAACGGGAGCCGCGACCGGCGCTGGGGCGGGTGCGGGCGCCGGCGCGGGAGTCGGTGCCGCAACGGGCGCGGGTGCCGGTGGGGGGGCTGCCACCGGAGGAGGGGCGGGCGCAGGAGCGGCGACTGGCGCTGCCGGCTGGGCGAGAGCAGCGGCCGGAGCTGGCGCCGCCGCCTCGGCGTTGGCTGGTGGCGCCGCCGGGGTGCGGCCCAGCAAGAACCAGGCGGCAACGGCTGCCAGGGCCACTGCGGCCACGCCGCCCACGATCAGGCCCGTGGAGCCTTTCTTGACGGGCACTTCCGGGGCCTGCGTGCGGAGGGTGTCGCCGGCGTGCAGGTGCGCTGCGGCCGGATCTGGGGCCGAGACGAGCGACGTTGCCGGTGCCGCGGCGCGGGCTGGCGGGGCGCTGGCCACCACGTCCAGGCCTGCGGTCGGGTTGTCGCTGGCGTCCAGCGGGCGCGGCGAGTTGTGCGGCAGCGGCGTGGGCACGCGCGGTCCTGGGCGCTTGGGCCCTGGGCGCTGGCTCGGTGCCGACAGCGCCGATGCGGGTGGCGCACTCGTCGCGACCGGCGTGGGAATGCGCACGGGAGCGGCGGCTGCGATGGTCGCCGCTGGAGCTGCTTGACCCAGCGCCGTGGGTGGCACACCGCGGGCGCTGCCCATGCCCACCACCGAATTCGAACCCGCGAGCGTCGGTTCGTAGCCGGTGAGTTCGCCGGCGGGCGCCTCGGTGTATTCTGTTGCAGCTTCAGCTTCTTGCAGGGCCTTGGCCATGGCGATCGCGCTGGGCCAGCGCTGGTCGGGCTGGGTCGCCATCGCTTTCCAGACCACATCGCAGAAGGCATCAGGGGTGGGCAAGCGGCAGCGGCCGTGGGCGCGCGGCGGCGACTCGGTGATGCGGCGGATCAGCGTCTCGATCGGGCTTTCGGCCGGGAACGCCGACATGCCGGTCAACGCCTCGTACAGGATGCAACCGATGGCGTAGATATCGGTGCGTACGTCTACTGCGGTGCCGCGCGCCTGCTCGGGGCTCATGTACGGCGGCGTGCCGACGATCACGCCGGTGGCGGTCTTGGCGCCGAGCTCACCGCCCACCAGCGACTTGGCGATGCCGAAGTCGAGCACCTTTACAAAGTCGTCTTCGCCGTGCACGTTCTGCAAGAAGATGTTGTCGGGTTTCAGATCGCGGTGGACCAGCCCCTTCTCGTGGGCTTCGGCAAGGGACTTCAGCACTTGCTGCATGATCCGCGACAGGCGGCGGAACGGCACCGGCCCGGCCTTGTTGAACAGGTCCGTGAGCACGCGCCCTTCCAGGAATTCCATGGCGATGAACAGGTCGCCCGAATCCATCTGGCCAAAGTCGAACACGCGCACCGTGTGGGGCTGCTTCAGCTTGGCGGTGATCGACGCCTCTTGCTGGAAGCGCATCGCCATCTCGGGGCTGGCTTGTTGGTCGTTGCGGAGCACCTTGATGGCCACCACATCGCCCGTGCCGGTGTGGACCGCCCGGTAGACGGCGCCAAAGCCGCCCTCGCCAATCAGATCTTGTACGCGGTAGCGGCCGCTGATGACCTGGCCGACTATCGCCTGGGCGCCCACGCCGATGCGCACAGTGGCGGTGCCGTCGTGCGGGCAGCTTTCCTCTTCCGTGACGCGCTGGCATTCCGGGCACACGCGGGGCATACGATTCCTCGGGTTGGCTCAGGGCTGCTGGGGATGCGCGGAGGTGCGCCGCCCTCTGGTCGCCCGCGTCCCGGCGATTGTCGCACAACTTGGCGGGCAGCAACAGATCCCAGCGTCGCAGTCGGGTCACGCAACCTTCAGACTTCAGAACGAGCCGGCCACCGCTAGGCCGCCGCTCGCGGGCACGACATGCCACGTGCTGGCCTTGGCATGGGCGGGCGGCCCCAGGAAGAAACCGGCCACGGCGCCGCCAGCGCCCAGCACAGTGAGGCCGATACCGGCGTAGTAGAGCGTGTCCGCCGCCGACCGCTGGTCGCGATAGGCAGAGTAACCGATGGTGCGGGCTGTGTATTCGTCGTTGGAGGTCTTGGTCTGGCCCGCTGCCACCGCCATCAGCGACACACCGCCGATCAGGGCCAGCCCGCTGGCGCCCCACACCGCATACTGCAGCGTGTGGCTGGGCTCGGCCTGCTGGGTCACCCCGGGCGCCTTGCCCGCTGCCGCCGCCTGCATGGCCTGCACCTGCTCGCGCAACTTGCGCATGTGGTCGTCTACGTAGCGTTTGCCCGATTCGTCGGGCGTTGCCACGCGCACCACCTCCCACAGCTCGATAGCGCGTTCGAGCGACTTGGCGTCGCCTAGCGCTTCGTAGGCTTTGGCCGCCTCGTCCTCCAAGCGAGCCTGCGGGTACTTGCGCGTCGCCTGGTCCAGGGCCGCGGCGCGCTCGGCCGGCGTGGTCGCCTTCAACTTGGCCACGTTGGCCTTGGCCGACTGCACCAGTTCGGCGTCGGTCTCGATCTCCAGGTAGCGCGTGAGCAGCTTGAGGGCACGGTCGTAGAAGCCGACCTCTTGCCAGGCGCGGCCCGCATAGCGCAACACCCGGAAATCCTTGGCATCCAGCGCATAGGCCTTCTCGAACGCCTGGGCCGCGTCCAGGAACTGACCTTTCTTGAACAGATCCGCGCCCTTCACCGCCATGACCTTGCTCTCTTCGGCGGCACTCAGCGCGGCGTGGGCCGCCCCTGCCGGCAACAGGATCGCGGTCGCCTGAGCGAGAAAAACCAGCACTGCCAAAATAGTGAGACGCGCGCTCGGCGCGAATCCAAGATTGCGCCACCTCCAGAACGGAACGTGCTCAGCCATCGCATCTACCTCGCTGGCGAGTGTAGAGCAGCCGTCACAAATCTCCAAGGCCCTGCGCAATGTTCGGGCGGATTGGATAAACAGCAATATCGTTGCATAGTTCAGAGACAACCCCCGGCACCACCTGCGGCCGAGTGCGGGCTGGCGCCGGCGCGGGTGCGGCAGCCCCCGGCAGACGGCGTCCCGCCGTGCGGAGCCCGCCGGTCACCGACGTGCCAAGGTTGCGCAGCGGGCCGCAGCGTCCCGACGGATTCGGTGCCCTCCACCCGCTTCGCGCCCGAAAACGGCCCAAGCTTGCGAGCCGACGTGAGCAGACTGGCCAGGAGCCTGTTGGGAAACCGCTGATCTACTGCATGCTCGTTAGGGATTACTACGTGATCTTATTGCGTCCATCCAGGCCGCCAGCCTGTTTCGTTCGTCCAACTGGCCCGAGATCGCCCCAAGTAGGTTCGGGCGATTTCATCCGGTTGCCACCGCGCGCGACACGGCGCCAGGGCTGTGCCGGCATTCTCCCGACGCGCTCCTTGGACCCATCAGGGGCTGACGCGGGTCGGCGTGGGTGCGGCCGGGGGCTCGACGGCATCGTCATCGGGCGCGGTCGGACCGGTCGTCGCCGCCGCGGGCGCCTGTTTGTTCGATCGCAGGTCTACCAGGGGCAAAGCCAGCTCCTGGGCGCGCCGAGCCCGTACCTCGATCAGCTTCTGCAGACGGCCGCGCAGCTTGGCCACGGCGGCCGGCGCCGCGGTCTTCTCGGCGCGGTCGATTTCGACGCCGGCCTGGTCCAGGTCGCCCGTCTCGAGCCACAGCTCGGCCAGGCGCAGCGGCCCGCCCACCAGCGAAGGCAGCGCGCGCACCCCGGGTCGCAGCTTGGGCCATGCGCTGGAAGGCGGCGCAATCAGGGCTACTTTTCCGCGGAAACGCGGCAGCGGCTCGATCAGCTCCACGCCGCGGACACTGGTGCCCAGCCACCGCATCCCGTCCGGTGCCGCCGCTGGCGTGGGCCACGGCTGATCGCCGCGCACGGTGTCGACACCGTCGGGCAGGTTCCACTCGGTCCAGCCGCCCTCTTGCCGGTAAAAGCGCGTACCCACGCGGAACTTGCAGGCGGCCTCGGCCCGCTTGGGGTAGTGCAGCGCCAGGCCTTGGCTGTCGCGCATCCAGTCGATCTGGAAGGCGCCGACCGGCAGCGCCGTCTTGCTGATGGTGGTACCGCCTGCGCCGAACTGCGCCTCGGCCTGCAGGGCCGGGCCCGCGATGCTGACCTTGGTCTTGGTGTTGGGCGACACTGCGCGAGTGCGCGGCGTGCGCTGATCGTCGGGCCAGCCCTCGCGCGCTTCCAGGCGCGGCGCGGTGCCGTCGAAGGCGCGGTGCAGCACGACTCGCCGCGGCACGGTCCAGGTGCTGCAACCCCGCGCCGCCACGGGCCCTTGCGGCTTGGCCAGGATCGCAGCCAGGCCAAACTGGTCGGTGGGGCCAATGCCCACCGCGTCGACCACTTGCTCGCCGGCTTGGATCGGCAGCTTGCCCAGCGGCACCACCTTGCCGGCATCTGGATCGATGGCCACCGCCTCGCCGCTGCTCGTCACCGCGTAGAGCCACACGCCGTCGGGCGAAAACGCCAGCGCCGCCACGCCCGGGCGCTCCCACAAGCGGCGGCGCTCCAGGGTAAAGGCATTGGTTATCAGGACTTTATTGCCGTCACTGCTGGCCACCTCCAGCTTGTAGGGGGCGGTCTGGATCAGGCGCGCGGTGGCGTCGGACCTGGCCGGCTCGGCGCCAGCGGGCGCGGCGGCCAAGGTCAGGATCGCCGCCAAGAGTGCGCGGGACCACACTGGCAAGGATACAGTGGCAAGAACGTGCATGTGGACCTGTTTGCGTGTCCCCAAGGGGTCCCAGGGGGCGTCTGGATTGGGGCTACTTGGGCCAGGGCGGGTCGAAGCCCGGCTGCGGTGACCCCGAGGACGGCTGCGGCTGACCACCCGGAATCCACGGTGGTTCTTCGGTGCTGCGGACCATGTAGGCCCACGAACGCCAGCCGGCCGACGATAGCCCTTTGAAGGTGAAGTTGTCGACGTCGAGCCCTTGGTTGTAGATGCGCCAGAGTCGCACGTAGGCCGTGCCGCTGGGTAGGGGCGAATCGACGCCAAATGCAGCAAAATCCGGTAGTTCGACCACGGTGACGTTGCCGCGCACCAGCATCTCCCAGCGGGTCTGGTAGTTGTCGTCGGCCAGTCGGAGCATGTTCAAGGTGGGGTCGATGCCTGGCTTGGCGGTCCACACCACCCTGCCGGTGCCCGTGGGGCCGCTGAGGCTCTGGCCCGGTGCCGGCAATTGCAGAAGCGGCATCTCGAGATACGGGCCCATCACCAGCACGGGCACGCCCACGGCCACGAAGCCGCCGTCGAAGGTGGGCAGCACGCCGCGCAGATCCACCCGGAGGTCGCTGGGCGACCGATCGACCACCGCGCCGCTGGCACCGACCTGCAGCCAAGTGCCGCGCCCGCCCACCGCAAACACCCCAAGGGCGCCGGCGAGCTGCACCGCCTGCAGGGTCTGCGTGGTGGTGGTGCTGATGGTCTGCATCTTGGCGCCGTTCCAGTGGCCCAAGTAGCCGTGATCGCCGCAGATCCACAGGTCGCTGTCGCTGCTGCCGGCCACGCTGTTCAGGCTGAGCCATGTGCCCGATGGCAGCGTCTGGAACTGGGCCGCCGGCGTGGGCGCACCGGGCAGGCTAGCAGGTGCCCAGGTGGCGCGGATCACATTGCCCTCGTCGCCGGCGAGGTACAAGTTGCCGCTGGGGGCGTGCCAGGCCGCGCGGATCTGCTTGGGCGGCGGAGTCGGGTCGTATTTGCCGGGCATTGCCCCGGGTTGCCACGGTCCCGCCACCGGCGTCCACACCGCGCCGTCCCAGTGCCAGAGTTGCGAGCCGGCGTCGACGGCCCAGGCGTCGTTGTGGGCCCGGCCCGACAAGGCGACGATGGCGCGGGTGCCGATGCGTCCCCA
>JACRCU010000400.1 GCA_016218865.1 Deltaproteobacteria bacterium
CGGCTGCTGGTGGTTGGCGTTGCTGGGCGTCTTGGTGGCAGTGGGCACGGCCGCGGGCAACCCGGCGCTGCTGGCCTGGCCCACGGTGGCCGCCGGCGCCGTCACCATGCAGGTGCTGTTCGGACCGCTGGCGGCGCGCTATATCCAAGAGACGCAGCCGAGTTCCGAGGCCTACGCCTACTTGGCGCGGGTGCTGGTGGCCAGCCCCGACAGCGCGCTGTGGCTGGTGGCCGCGGCGGCAGTGGCGCTGAACCGGTGGGCGCTGGACCGCGACAAGCTGCGCGGCGCACTGGACCGCGGCGTGGCCTTGCTGGGCCACCTGGAGCAGCCGCGCTGGGCGATGACCGCGCTGGTGGCCGGCGGCGTGTTCTTTGCCAGCGGCTACGCCTATACCTTGTTGCCCAATTTGTCGCTGCACTTTTCGCAAAAGCACCTGCTGCAGCGGATTGCCGACGCGGGCGGCCGCGGCCCGGACGAGCGCGGCGAGCCGCGCACCTTTGCCCACGGCGGCCAGAGCGGCGGCGACAACAACTTTTACATGCAGTCGCTGCCGATCATCGAGGAGCGCCAGGCCGTGCTGTCGCTGCTGGGCGGCGACAACGTGGCGGCGCGGGTGGTGGACAACGCCAATGGCGGCGCCACGCGGCTGGTGCCGTTGCCCGGCTGGGAGCCGGCTCTGGATGCCGACGGCAACGGTCAGCGCGATCAACCGGCCTACTTTGGCCTGGTCGCCAAGGCCGAGGGCGCGCACCTGAAGATGGCCAAAGCCAATTGGCAGCTGAACCAGTGGCAGGGCGCGGCGGTCTACGCCCCGGCCGGGCAGACCGCGACGGTGGTCGAGAACGGCAAAGACGACCTGACCCTGTCGCAGCCGCTGAACGTGGCCAGCGAAGACGGCAACAAGGGCTGGATCGTGCTGGACAAGGCCAAGGGCGAGGCGGACTGGCAACACGCCGCAGAAAAGGCCGTGCAGCGGTTCGTGATCCTGCCGCGCGACAGCTTCTCGGACCTGAACCACACCTTCCGCCAGGCGCACGCCGGCCGCCACATCCCGCTGCTGGACGACAGCTCGTCGCGGCTGGTCCTGGCCGCCAACGCGCTGCTGCCGAGCCAGCCGGACCAGAATTGGCTGAAGAAGGCGCTGATCACCGAAGCCGACGTCGCCCAGCAAAAGGGACTGCGCAAGATTTTTGCCAACTTCGACAACACCATTCACCTGATCGGCTACAAGCTGGCCGACTCGGCGGTGTCGCGGTCGCAAAAGTACAAGATGACGCTGTACTGGAAGGTGGTCAAACCGACCAGCGTGTCGTGGAAGCTGTTCATGCACCCGCACCCGCTGCACCTGGATCGCTGGCCGCTGACCCAGCCCGACCCCAGCGAAGACGAAAACAAGCCGTGCAACGGCTGCTTCCAGACCAACCACTGGATGCCCGGCGACGTGATCGCCGACTACTTTGAGCAAGAGGTGCCGCTGGGTACCAACGCCGGCCCCAGCGAGATCATCCTGGGCTGGTACAACCCGTCGAGCGACACCCGCTTGCCGCTGCTCTCGGCCACCGGCCCAGGCGTCATCAAGCACGGCGACAACCGCGTCACGGTCGGCCACCTGCAGGTGCGCTGAGCTGGCGCGCCACCTTCAAAGCGAGATCCGATGCCCTTCGCCCCGCCCATTCCAGCCAACCAACACTTTGCGACCATGCTTTGGCGGCTCGACGACGGCCGACCGGTGGTCAGCCTGCTGGACCAGACCCGCCTGCCGGGCGAGACGGTCTACCTGGACTGCCGCGACGGCGACACGGTGCGCCAGGCCATCCGCACGCTGGCGGTCCGCGGCGCGCCGGCCATCGGCGTCACGGCGGCCTACGGCATCGCCCAGGAGATGCTGCTGGCCCTGCAAGCCGGTATGGGCGCTGCTGATTTTGACGGGACGCTGGCCAAAAGCTGCGCGGACTACGCAGCGACGCGGCCGACCGCCGTCAACTTGTTTTGGGCGATCGAGCGCATGCGCGCCCATGGCCAGGCCAGCGCCGGGCAACCAGTGGCGGCGCGTGTCCAGGATCTGGTCGATCAGGCGCGCGCGATCCACTTTGACGACGTGCAGTGTTGCCTGGACATGGGTCGCCACGGTGCGCCCCTGCTGCCCGATCGCGGCGGGATCCTGACCCACTGCAACACCGGCGGGCTGGCGACCGGCGGCCACGGCACCGCGCTTGGCGTGGTCCGCAGTGCCCTGGCCCTGGGCAAGGACCTGCACGTGTGGATCGACGAAACCCGGCCGCTGCTGCAAGGCTCGCGGCTGACGGCGTGGGAATGCGCCCAAGACGGCATTCCGGCCACGCTGATCTGCGACAACATGGCGGGCTGGGTGATGAAGTCAGGCAAGGTGCAGGCGGCCATCGTAGGCGCCGATCGCATCGCCGCCAACGGCGACTCGGCCAACACGATCGGCACCTACAGCGTGGCGGTGCTGTGCGCGCGCCACAAGATCCCGTTCTACGTGGCGGCCCCGACCTCGACCGTGGACCTGGACTGCCCGACCGGCGACCAGATCCCGATCGAGGAGCGCAGCCCCGACGAAGTGACCACCCCGCGCGGCGTGCCCTTTGCGGCGGCCGGCGTGGGCGTCTTCAATCCAGCCTTCGACGTGGCGCCCGCCGAGCTCATCGCGGCGATCATCACGGAAGAGGGCGTGGCGCGGGCACCTTTTGCCGGCGACCTGCAGCGCTTTGTGGCGCAGGCCCAGCGCAGGCGGGCGGGGCAACTGTGAGCAACCACCAGCCGGCCGGCCAAGGCGTCCGCGATGTGCGCTTGGCGTCGGGCCTGCGGGCCGTGGTGCAATCGGTACCCGGTGCGCCGGTGGTGGCCGTGCAAGTCTGGGTGGGCGTGGGCAGCTTCCACGAGCAGCCCGGCCAGCACGGCTTGGCGCACTTGCACGAGCACATGCTGTTCAAGGGCACCGCGCGGCGCGGCGTGGGCGAGATCGCCGCGTCGGTCGAGCGGGCCGGCGGCCAGATCAACGCCTGGACCAGCACCGATCACACCTGCTTCCATGTGGTGATGCCGACGAGCACATGGCGCGACGGCCTGGAGACGCTGGCCGACGCCGTGTGCCACAGCACCTTTGATGCCGCCGAGTTGGCGCGGGAAATCGACGTCGTCGTCGAAGAAATCCACCGCGCCGACGACAGTCCGGGCCAGGTGGCGTGGCGACGGCTGTTTGCCTGCACCTTTGGCGACCATCCCTACGGGCGTCCGGTGCTGGGCACGGAGGCCAGCGTGCGGGCCATGACCCGCGAGGCCATGCTGCAGTTCTACCGGCAGCACTACGTGGCGTCGAACTTGACGGTGACCGCCGCGGGCGACGTGGATGCGGACGACGCGCTGGCGGCGATTGCCAAGGCCTTTGCCGACTTGCCGGCCCAGGCCGCCGAGACACCGGCGAGTGCGGCGACGGGCTCCGCGGGCGCGGGCCATCACTACGAGCGCACCGCGTTTTCCGAGTCCCGGCTCATCCTGGCGTGGCCCGTGCCGCCGCTGGATCACCGCGATGTGCCCGCACTGGACGTGCTGGCGATCGTGCTGGGGCAAGGCGACTCGTCGCGGCTGGTGCAGCGGGTACAGCGGCAAGCGGGGCTGGTCAACGACATCGGCGCGTCGTCGTGGACGCCATTGCGGGGCGGCCTGTTTTCGGTGACGGCGCTGACCTCGGCCGAGCGACTGGCGGCAGCCCGCCAGGCCATCGTCGCCGAGATCCAGGTGCTGAGCGAGCGCGGCGTCGACAGCGCCGAACTGGACAAGGCCCGCCACAACGTGCTGGCCGACGCCGTCTACAAGCAAGAAACCGTGCAAGGCCTTGCCCATTCGCTCGGTTACTTTGCCACGGCGACCGGCGATCCGCACTGGGACCGCCACTACGTCCAAGCGGTGAGCAAGCTGCGGCCCGCCGACGTGCAGCGCGTCGCCCAGCGCTACCTGACGGCGGACAACCTGACCTGGGTCGAGCTGCCCGGCGAGGACGGCGCGGCGCAAGTCGACGCACCGGCGACCTGGCGGGCCTTGCAGGAGCAACTGCGGCCGCCGCGCACCGCGCGCCAAGGGCGCAGTCGCGACATGGTCGACGGCATCGAGCGGCTAGAACTGCCGACTGGCGACGTGCTCATCGTGCAACACGACCCCTCGGTGCCGCTGATCGGCCTGCGGGTCGCGGCCCACGGTGGTCTGCGCGACGAGACGCCCGAGGTCAATGGCCGTGCCTACTTGTGCGGCCAGATGCTGACCCGCGGCACGGCGACCCGCACGTCGGGGGCCATCGCCAAAGAAGTCGAGACCTTGGCGGCCGGCCTGGCTGGCTTTGCCGGGCGCAATTCCCTGGGCCTGATGGCCACCGGGCTGTCCTCGGGGCGCGACCGCCTGCTGGATGTGTTCTTCGACTGTCTGTTTGCCTCGGACCTGCCGGCGGCCGACCTGGAGCAAGAGCGCGCCGTGCAGTTGGAGGACTTGCGCCATCAAAGCGACGCACCGGCGCGCCAGACCTTGCGGCTGCTGGCGACCACCTTGTACGGGCAGCATCCCTATTCGCTGGACCTGCTGGGCAACATCCCTGCGGTAGCAGGCCTGCAAGCCGCCGAGCTGCGGGCCTATTTGCGCCGGCGCCTGACGCCAGGCCGGTTGGTCTACGCGGCCTCGGGCGACATCGACGCCGACGAGTTGGCCACGGCGATTGTCGCCCACTCGCCCACCGCCGCCACTGCCGAGCCGCCGCCGCCGTCGCGACCCGTGGCCCGCCCGCGCGAGCCGATCCACGTGCGCAGCCGCACCGACAAGCAGCAGGCCCACTTGGCGCTGGGCTACGTGGGGGCGCGCCTCGACGACAAGTCGCGCTACGCGCTGGACATCCTGGCCACGGTGCTGTCGGGTCAGTCGGGCCGGCTGTTCATCGAGCTGCGCGATCGCCAGTCGCTGGGCTACGCGGTGAGCGCCATGCACGTCGAAGGCCTGGACGAGGGCTACTTTGCCGTCTACCTGGGCACCGGCGCCGACAAAGTGGAGCAGGGGCTGACGGGCCTGTACCACCAGCTGGATCGCCTGCGGCAAAATCCAATCGGAAACGAAGAGTTGCATCGCGCGCGCCAGTCGATGGTCGGCGCGTTCGCCATCGGCCTGCAGCGGCGCTCGTCGCGGGCGGCGACCCTGTGCCTGAACGAGCTGTACGGCTTGGGGCGGCAGGCCTACCGCGGCCAAATCGAGGCGCTGCTGGCGGTGACGGCGGCCGACGTGCAAGCCGCGGCCCAGCACTTCCTGGATCCGCAGCACTGCGTGGAAGTGATCCTGGCGCCGAACGCAGGCTGAATACCTACGGGTTTTCGCTATTTACCCAGGGTCAGCTCGAACGGGCCGCACAGCGCCGACTTGGGCTGTGGGTTCAGCGTGCCGAACCACAGCATCGGACCTTCGCGCTGCAGCACGCCGCTGTACACGGTGGGCTTGGCGCCCGAGCAGCTCGACGTGCCCGAAAAGGTCACCTTGCCGTTGTCGGGCGCCAGCGTGCCGCTGAGCTTTTGCGCCTTGCCGTTGTAGGTGAACTGCCACAAGGTCGCACCATTGGCGGCCTTTTCGCCGCTGGGCGTAGCCTTGCAGGGCGCCGGCGCGAACTTGACCTCGCCGCTCTGCAGCGTGCACTTCTTGATCTTGGCGAGCTGCTTGGTGAACTTGTCGATCTGCGCCGGCGAATCGGCGCCATCGCCGGCCCACGCGCTGGACGACCACAAAAGAGCAAGGATCATCCAACCGTAGCGCATGGCTTCCTCCGAACGTCTAATCGGCGGCCAGCTGCTTGACCCACAGCTCGCCATTGATCGCGCCCTCGCCCTCGCCCTTGGTGTTCTGGCTGGCCATGGCAGCAATCCGCTTGGGAATCACTTGGTTCTTGGGCGTGCCCTGGGCGATCAGCTCGTCGGCCTTGTCCAGCTCGCGCTGCACGATCGACTTCAGCGCCAGGTACGAGCCCCAGCCCACCTGGCGCACGCCGTTGACGAAGAAGCCCGGGGTGCCGGTGGCGCCCATGCTCTCGGCCCACTTGGCCTCTTGGTCCAGGCGCTCGCCGTTCTTGGGATCGGCGAGGTCGGCCTTCCACTTGGCGAGATCCAGGCCCAGGTCCTTGGCCACCTGCTCCAGGCTGCCGTCGTCGAGCTGGCCGGTCTGGAACAGCTTGTCGTGGTATTGCCAGAACTTGCCTTGGTTCTTGGCCGCCCACGCCGCCAGCGCCGCCGGCTTGCTGCGTCCGTGCATCGCCAGGGCGTTGTTGCGGAAGTAGACCTTGACCTTGCCGGGGAAGTCGGCGGCCAGCTGCTTGATCGGATCGGCCGAGCGCTTGCACACCGGGCACTGGAAGTCCGAGTAGACGTTGACCACCACCAGCGCGTCCTTGGGGCCCATGTACGGGCTGGCCATACCCTGCGGCGACACGCCGAGCTTGGTGACGTCGACGCCCTTGCCGGCGCCCTCGTCGCTCTGGGTATCGAGCAGGCTGGGCTTGTTGGGCTCGGCGGGCTTGGCTGCAGCGGCGGCGGCGGGCATCTGCGCAGCTTGGCTGGGCGGAGCTTCGGCGGGCTTGGGCGCCTCTGCCGGCTTGGGCGGTTCCACAGCCGGCGCAGCTCCCGGCTGGGCGATCGCCGGCACGGGCGCACCGCCAGCGCGGCTGTTCGCGTCGAAGCGGCCCACGGCGAATCCCGCCACGCCGATCAGG
This sequence comes from Deltaproteobacteria bacterium, assembly GCA_016218865.1. Lineage (GTDB taxonomy): Bacteria > Myxococcota_A > UBA9042 > UBA9042 > UBA9042 > SXRM01. Next base: position 6,749 of record JACRCU010000400.1, read on the forward strand.
GCGCACAGGGCATAGAGATTACTCTTGTCCATAAATTTCCTCGGTTGCTTGCTGTGGACGCGGCGCGCAGCCTACGGCTTGACGACGCCCTCGGGATCCTTGCTGATCACCAAACGGAAAGCGCCGAAGCTATATTCCAGCACGCCGGTGACGGTGCCGAGCTTGGTGCCCTTGGGATACTTGGGCGCGTAGGTGCCGTCCGGCTTCTTGTCGCTGAGGTAGACGCCAAAGAAGGTCGAGCCCATGCGCAGCGCCTTGTCGTCGGCGGTCTTGCCGATGTACTGGTCGCCGTGGGGCTTGCCGTCGCTGCCCAGGGCGTCGTCGCCCACCACCACGTCGTGGAGCTGAACCAGCACACTCTCGTAGGGCTCGGTCTTGTCCTTGCCGGCGATGTCGCCGATGTCGTCGGTGGTGACCGTGATTGGCATCGGCATTTCCTGGCCCTGCGACTCGATCACGGCGAACTTGTTGTTCACTTCGGTGAAGCAGTAGTAGTCCTTGACGTCGCCGGTGATGGTGATGACGTCGCCCGGGGCCACCTGATCGATCTCGCTGTCCTTCTTGCCGATCACGTAGATGCCCGACCACTGGCCGCCGTTCTTCTGCTGCACGTAGATGCCGACCAGGCCGCCGTCGCTGGTCTGCTTCTTGGCGGGGGTGGTGACCACAGCGTTGCGGATGGTGATGCCGGCCACATCGCCGAAGCTCGCGGGTTCCTTGCCGTCCGCGCCGGGCTTGCACGCCGCCGAGGCCTTCTGGATGTCCACGATCGACTTCTCGGTGCCGGCCTGCGAGCCGGTGTCGGTCTTGGTGGTCGAGCCGGTGTCGTTGCCGGTGGTGCTGCCCGTGTCGTTGCCGGTGTTGGTCGCGGTGTCGGCCGTGGAGGTCGTGCCGCCGCCGCCGCTGCTGGTGTTGGCGCAGCTGGCCAGAACAAGGGAGGAAAGCACGAGGGCAAGCGAAGTCAGGGGGCGGGTACGCATAGACACTCCAGGTAGAGGTGCCCAGCCAGGGCACCAGGGCGAGGCAATTAGGGTAGCAGACTACTCGCAGGGTTCAAGCGTTAGCGAGCACCTGCTCGGCCGCGGCCAGCAGGCGCGTCACCGCGAACTCCACGTGCTCGGGGCCGATAATCAGCGGCGGCGTCAGGCGCACCACATCGCTGCCGGCCAGCGAAACCAGCAAGCCCATGCCGCGGGCGGCATCGATGACGGCCTTGACGTCGCCGCGGATCTGCACGCCGCACATCAGGCCGCGGCCGCGGATGTCGACCACGTAGGGCTTGTTGGCAAAGGCTTTCTTCAGCTCGCTCAGCAGCAGGTCGCCCATCGCGGCGGCATTGGCCACCAGATGGTCGCGGTCGATGACGCCCAGCACCACCCGACCCACGTACATGCACAGGGCATTGGCACCAAAAGTGGTAGCATGCGTGCCGGGTTGCAGGGCCTGGGCCACGGCCTCGCGGGCGATCATCGCCCCCACCGGAATACCGCCGCCCAGGGCCTTGGCCAGCCACACGATGTCGGGGGCGATGCCCTCTTGCTCGAAGGCGAAGAAGCTGCCGGTGCGGCCGATGCCGGTCTGGACCTCGTCCAGGCACAGCAGCACGCCGCGGTCGTCGCACAACTGCCGAAGGGCCTTGAAGAAGCCGGGGGGCGCCACGCACACGCCGCCTTCGCCCTGCACCACTTCGATGAGGACGGCGCCAACGGTGTCGTCGATTTGCGCGGCAATGCTGTCCAGGTCGCCGAACTTGGCGTAGCGGAAGCCCGGCACCAGCGGCTCGAAGCCGTCTTGGTACTTGGGCTGGGCGGTGGCGGTCATGGCGGCGTAGGTGCGGCCGTGGAAGCTGCCCTGCACGGTCACGATGCCCGGCCGCGCTTTGCCCAGCACGCGGGCGTGGTAGCGGCGCGCGGTCTTGATGGCGGCCTCGGTCCCTTCGGCGCCGGAATTGCAAAAGAAGATCCTGCCTTGCTCGACCTTGCCAGTGGCCGCCAGCACCGCTTTCTCGAAGCGCTGGCACAGGTCGGCAGCCAAAGGCGCGGCGTGCTGGTTGTGCCAATAATTGGACTGGTGCACCAAGCGCGCCGACTGCTCGGCGATCGCTGCCACCAGGTCGGGATGACCGTGGCCGAGCGCATTGACGGCGACGCCGGCGCTCATGTCCAGGAACCGGCGGCCGTCGCTGGCGATGTTCCACGGGCCGTCGCCGTGGCTGAAAACGATCGGCGAATTCTTGTAATTGGGCGTGAGATAGCGCTGCGCCAGCGCCAACACCTCGGAATCGGCCAGGACTGGCGGGCGCATCAGCGGCGGCGTCGATTTTTTATCCATGACTTCAACACGTTGCCCAAGATGGGCGGCAGAGGGGATGGCGGCGGCGTTCGGCATCGGCATGGCCAAGGGCGCACTGGCGCCGGGTCGGCAGCATAGCGCGGCGGCGGTCCACCTGCCAGGATTCGCCGGCGGTGGGCGTCATGGCTTCGTGGAAGACGGCACCAGGCAAGCGAATTGCCCAAAGTGGGCGCGGCGCCCAAGCGCGCGGAGCGAGGCCTTGCACAGCCCCTGGCGGATCCTCCGGTTTTCTTGACGGCTTGCGCCACCCCTTCTAGCCTTGCCCCTTGGAGTGTGTTGGGCGTGGCCCAGCCCACCTCCCACCGCCACGGCATACCGGAAGTGCCACAGCGGGTTTGGGCCAACACGGCCTGTGCAGGAGCAGCGCGAGCATGGCGACCAGAAATGCCGTCGGCTTGGACATCGGCTCGTCGTCGATCAAGCTCGCCCATCTCAAGGAGACGTCTAAGGGCGCGCAATTGCTTGCCTTTGACACGATGATGCTCCCGCCCGACGCCATCAAGGATGGTGTGATCCTCAACGCGCCCCTGCTGGCCCAACGCGTGGGCGAGCTGATCGCGGCCAACAAGGTGCGCGAACGGCGCGTCGCGGTGTCGCTGTCCGGCCACTCGGTCATCATCAAGAAGATCTCGCTGCCCGAGATGACGCCGGCCGAGCTGGACGAGCAGATCCAGTGGGAGGCCGAGCAGTACATCCCCTTTGACATCAAGGACGTGAACGTCGACTACCAGATCATCAACCCGCACGCCGGCCAGGGCCAGATGGACGTGCTGCTGGTGGCGGCCAAGAAGGCGGTGATCGAGGAAATGCTCGACGTGGTGCGAGCCTGCAAGCTGGAGCCGGTAGTGGTCGACGTCGACTGCTTTGCCCTCTACAATGCCTTCGAGCTGAACTTCACGGTTCCGACCCACGAAACGGTCGCGCTCGTCAACGTGGGCGCTTCGACGATCAACATCAACGTCGTCAGCGACGGCACGACTTCGTTCACCCGCGACATCACGGTAGGCGGCAACCTGCTCACAGACGAAATCGCCAAACAATTCGCGGTGCCTTGGGACGAGGCCGAGCACATGAAGACCCCGTCGGAAACGACGCTGTCCATGTCGGGCGTGCTGCGCGAGGTGCAGCGCATCTCGGGACGGGTGTCCGAGGTGCTCATCAACGAAATCCAGCGCTCGCTCGACTTCTTTGCCGCCACGGCGATGAACTCGGACATCGCCGCCATCTACTTGTGCGGCGGCGCGGCGGTGCAGGCCGGTCTCATCGAGGGCATCGAACGTCGCCTGGGCACCACGGTGCGGGCGCTCAATCCTTTCAACAACGTCGTCGTCGACCCCAAGAAGTTCGACGCCCAGATGCTGCAGCGCATGGCGCCGGTGGCGGGCGTGGCGGTGGGTCTGGCGATGCGCCGGCTGGGAGATCGGTAGGTGCTGGCATGATTCGCATCAACCTGATCGGCGGCGGCGCCGGTAAGAAAAGTCGTAAGGGCGGAGTGGGCTTGCGCCTGCCCGACATCCCCAACGTCGGCATCCTGCTGTTCGTGCTGTTCTTGGTGATGGAGCTGGCGGTGTTCTATCTGTGGCAGAATACCGCCGCAGAAGAGGCGACGCGCGCCAAGTCCCAGCTGGAGCGGCGCAAGCTGGAGCTCGTCAAGCTGGAAGAGAACAAGAAGGCGATCGCGCTGGCCACCGACGAGATCAAGAAACTCCGCGATCAGAAGGCCGTGCTCGACGAGCTGTTTGCCGAAAAGGATGGGCCGGCGGGGGCTTTGCAGTACCTGTCGTTCATCCTGCAGCCGCGCCAGCAGCACGAGACCCCCACGGCGGATCTGGTCGCCTTCGAGGCCGCGGGCTGGCACGTGGGCTGGGACGCTCGCCGCGCCTGGATCACCTCGTACCGCGAGACGGGCGGCGAAGTGACCATCCAGGGCCGCGCGCTGGGGCACGAAGACGTAGCCGAATTGCAGTGGCGCCTGGAGTCGAGCCCGTACTTCCGCGAGCCCAAGTTGGTGTTCCAAGAGAAGAAGCGCGATGACCAAGTCGGCATTACCTATGTCGAATTCTCGATTCGCGCCTCGCTGGTCTACCTGATCGAGCCGCAGAACCCGACCAAGCCGGACGAGGCGGTCGCCGCTGGGAATGGGGCGGACGCTGGTTCGACCGATGCCAGTGCGGCCGACGCGGGCAGCAGCGGCGACGACACGGCCGTCATCGGCACCAAGCTGGCGATCCCGCTGCCGATCGATGCCACGGCGGTGGGCGCCCGCGACGCCGGCTCGGCTCCGGATACGGCCAGTGATGCCGACGCCAAGGCGAGCGAGCCCGACACGGCGACCGCGCCCGAGACCAAGGCCGAAGCACCCAAGGCCGAGCCCGCCAAGGCCGAGCCCGCCAAGGCCAAAGCCGACGACCTGCCGCGCGACGACGGCAAGGCGCCAATGCCGGCTGCGCACCAAGCGGCCGAACCACCACCAGCAGCTGCACCGGCCGACAAAATGCCGGCGGCGGAATAACCCAGGGGAGGAGGACTCATGGAACAGTTCATGAAGCTGCCGCCCGCCCAAAAGGCTGCGGTGTTGGCCGGCATCCTGGTGGTCGTCGCCCTGGGCCTGTACTTTGGCTTGGTGGACCCCGAGTTGGGCAAGGCCGATCAAGCGCGCGCCCAGTTGGTCAAGCTCGACCGCGACGTCAACTTGCTCAAGTCCTCGGCCAGCGCCGAAGCAGCCGACAAACTGCGCAAGGAAAAGGACGAGCTCGTCGAAGAGGACAAGAAGCGCCGCGCGGGCTTCCCGTCGGCCGACGAGATCCCGAAGATCATCGACGCGGTGCAGGCCGACGCCACCAACATCCATTTGACGATCAAGCGCTTCGATCGTCTACAGGAAGAGAGCGAAGACCTGTACAACGCCATTCCGATCAAGGTCACGCTGGAGGGCACCGTCCAGCAGCTCATCGAATTCCTGCGTCTCTACGCGGGTATGAGCCGCCGTCTCATCAACATCCGCGGCCTGAACATCGAGACGGTGGTTCCCGACGCCGGACTGGTCCGCGCTGCCTACGAATCTGCCCACAAGCCGGTGGAAGGCGACAAGAAGCAGGAGCTGGCCAAGAGCCCCGAGGCCATCCTGTACGAGAAATTCGAGATGGCCGACATGGCGCGCGACCGCACGACCATCCGCACGACCTTTACCGCCTACGCCTTTGTGTGGACCGGCAAGCCGGCTGAGCTCAAAGAAGGCATGGCTCGGCGCGAAAAGCCGAAGAAGAAGAGGACCTGATGCTGCAGTCAGCCGTCCGAATCAGAAGGTATTTTGGGGGCACACTGCCCCCCGGCCCCCTGTGGGCACCCGCGGCCGCGGTCGCCAGTCCGCCACCGGGCGATTTCGTGCGTCGAAGCCGATTGGGCGTGGGTGGCGGCCTGATCAACCTGGGCAAGCCCGCGGCGCGCGCGCTGCTTGCGCTGGCTTTGCTGGCGCTGGCGGCCTGCGGCGGCGGCGGCGAAGCCAAGAAGCCGCCACCCAAGGACATGAACCAAGCCCTGAACCGCCTGGCGGGCACGGAGGCCAGCAGTTCGGGTGGTGGCGCCGCCGCAAGTGCCTACCAAGTCCTGGGCGAGAACCCCAAGTGGCGGCCGATCAAGGGCTTGTTCGAGCGCTACACCAAGGAACCCATCGACGGCGTGGTCAACTGGTCGCTCGACAACACCACCAAGGTGGTCGAGTGGCCCAAGGTGCCCGAGCAAGCGATCATCGACCAGCCGGTGGGCGTGGACGAGCGGCCGGCCGACCTGCCCGACACCTGCGCCACCAAGGGTCCGATCGAGCGCTACGTGTTGTTCATGATCATGACCGGCGTGGCACAACCCAAGGCAGTGTTTACGGATCCCGACGGCGGGCGCTGCGACGTGGTGCGCGGCGACGCCCTGGGCAACGACGGGGCGCGCGTGACGGCCATCACCCAGTACAAGGTGATCCTGTCGGTGCCCGGCAAAGAGAAACCGGTGACGTTGTCGCTGGCTCCGCCCATTTCGGTGGGCGAGCCCGGCGCTGAAGACATGGGTGACGTACCCTGACCCCGCCCGGCGCGGCCCTGACGTGGCCGACCGCCAGCGAGACCAGCGAGGAGAACCGCAATGAGAACCAAGCAAACGATGGCCAAGCGGCTGCTGCGCTCGTCGATGGGCTTGTTCTTGTCGACGACCATGGCCCTGCCAGCGACGCCTTTGCTCGCGGCCGAGGGCCATGGCCAGGCGAGCAACGCCCTGACCGCCATCGACGTGCAGGAAGCGACCCAGACCACCGTCATCACGGTGCGCGGTCTGGCGGCGCCGACCTTCACGACCTTCCGCCTGGACAAGCCATCGCGCCTGTTCGTCGACGTGGCGGGCAGCGACGTGCAGGGCCTGGAAGCGCCCAAGTACGTGGGCAACGGCGTGGTGCGGTCGGTCGAGGTGCAGTCGACCAGGAAATCGGGCGCGCCGGTCGGCCGAATTGTCGTGACCTTTGAGCAAGATGCGCTGTATCACGTCCGCGCCGACGGCAACGCCGTGGTGGTGGTGGTCGACGGCAGCGACCGCAAGCTGAACCAGGCCCAGAGCGCCCAGGTGGCCGCCAACGAGCAGGCCGTCAAGACCGCGGCCGCGCGCGAAAAGCAGCTGGCCGACGAACTGCGCGCCACCCGCGCCCGCGAAGAGCAGGCAGCGCTGGCCAGCAAGCAGGCGCAAGAAGAGCGCAATCGCCTGGCCGACGAGCTGGCGCGCGCCAAGACCGACCTGCAGGCGCAGGAGTCGCTGAAGAAGCGCCTGGCCGAAGCCGAGCAGGCCGCCCAGGCGGCCGCCGCCCGCTTGGCTGGCGAGCAGAAGGCCGCCGATGCCCTGCGCGCCGAGCTGAACAAAGAGCGCGCTTCGCTGCAAGCGGTGGTAGCGCAGCGGCAATCCGAAGAGGCGCGCGTGGAATTGCTGCGCCAGCAGATCGCCGCCCTGCAAAAGCAAGAAGGCACCGCCCGCGACGAACGCCTGGCGGTCCTGCAGGCCGAGCTGGAGAAGGCCAAGCAGCAAGCCGAGCAGTTGCGCGACGAAATGCGCCGGGCCAGCGAGTCGCGCCGGCAGGCCCAGGCCGAAGAAGTGGAGCACCTGAAGAAGATCCTGGCCGAAAAGGACCGCGATCTGCAGGCCGCCCGCGCCAGCTCCAACGCCGAGGCCAAGCGCAAGCAAGAGCAGCTGGCCGGCGAGCTAGCGGCGGCGCGCAGCCGCTTGATGGACACGGAAAACGCTCTGGAAAAGGCCAAGCGCGCCGACTACGAGCGCGAGCAGGCCGAGCGC
>JACRCU010000044.1 GCA_016218865.1 Deltaproteobacteria bacterium
AGCGGCAGCAGCGAACCGCCCAGTTCGGCCTCGCGCTCGAAAATGATTGGCCGGTAGCCCAGTTGCACCAGCCGGTGCGCCGCAGCCAAGCCGGTCGGACCGCCGCCCACCACCACCACGGCGGGCCCTTGCGGCGGCGGCGGCAATTCCAGGTCGCCCAGGGGCAACTGCGCATGGGTTCTGCGGATATCCAAGTAGCGGTCCAGCTCGCCGCGCCGGCAGGCCCGGTGGCAAGGCGCGTCGCAAACCTGACCGAGGGTGGTCGGCAGGCCCAGACCGTCCAGGGCCATCCGCGCCGCCAACAGGGGCTGTTTCGGCAAGGTCTGCTCGAACTCGGCGATGTCCCAGCCCGCCGGGCAGGCCAGCTCGCACGGGGCGCGGCACTCGCCTTGGTGCTCGGACAGCAGCAGCTGCATCGCCGCCTGGCGGGCGTGTTGGATGCGCGGCCCGTGGGTCGCAACCACAAGATCGGGCTGAACTTTTAGCGAACACGACGGCACCAGATGGCCGCCGACCTCGACCACGCACAGCAGGCACGAGTCCGGGGTGTCCAGGCCGTCGACGTGGCACAACGTGGGGATGCTGCGCCCGGCCCGCCGCGCCACCTGCAGCACGGTCTCGCCGGCGGTCGCCGCCACCCGCTCGCCATCGAGTTGAATCGCCAAGGACAACTTGTTCTCCGCCCAGGCCCCGCGCCGCCACGCCGCCCTCGCTGCAGAATGCGACCGGCCGGGGCTAGGGTCAACGCCGCCGCGTCACAGCGATGCAGCCACTTTCTACCTGCTGATTTGTCAACGTTTTCGAGCCGGGCTGGACCGCTGCCGCGCGCCCACCTATGCTCGCCGGCGCATTCGCCGAGGTTGTCCATGCACGTCACCATCCGCTACCCCGTGGGCGCCGATCGCCTGACGCTGCGCTGCGAGGCCGACTGGGATCTGGACCTGCGCCCGGTAGAGCACTCGCCCGAGCATGCCGTCTTCGACGTGCCGTTCGCCGCGCCCACCCTGGCGATGAAACCCGTGCTGCACCGCGGCACTGCGGCCCACTGGTCCAAGGGCAGCAACTACGTGCTCAGCGCCTGGGAGCCCGACGCCGAGATCTGGCCGTACTTCTTCGACCGCGAGGTTGGCCAAGTAACGGACATCTTGCGCTTTACCCGCGACGGCCGCAGCCACGCCGTGCGGGTGTACCTGCCGCCGGGCTACGCCGAAAATCACCTGCGCCGCTACCCGGTGCTGTACATGCAGGACGGCAAGAACCTCTTCTTCCCCGAGGAAGCTTTTGGCGGCACCGAGTGGCAGGTCGACGAGACCATGGACCGCCTGGACAAGATGAACGCGGTGCGCAAGGTCATCGTAGTGGGCATCGCGCCGCAGGACCGGATGGTCGACTACACCCTGCCGGGCTACGCCGACTACGGACGCTTCGTGGTCGAGGTCGTCAAACCTGCGATCGACCATCAGTTTCGTACCCGCAGCGGCCGCAGCGACACGGTGGTGATGGGCTCGTCGCTGGGCGGCCTGGTGTCGCTGTACCTGGCGTGGCAACACCCCGACGTCTTCCGTGGCGCCGCCTGCCTCTCCAGCACCTTCAGCTACCAGAACGACCTGTTTCAGCGCATCGCCCGCGAGCCCAAGCCGCCGATTCGCCTGTACCTGGACAGCGGCTGGCCGCGCGACAACTTCGACCACACCAACGCCATGCGCGATCTGCTGGTTTCGCGCGGGTTTACCCTGGGTCAGGACCTGCTGCAGTTCAGCTTCCCGGACGGCACCCACAACGAAGGCTCGTGGGCCGGCCGCAGCCACGTGCCGTTCCAGTTCTTCTTCGGGCGGGCCTGGGCCGCGCAGCGCGGCGGGCTTGGCCCTGGGCGCCTCCCGTAGGCGCGCGACCGTGCGCCATGAAACATCTGTGATTCCAAGTGGTAGAAAATGCCCGCCACCTTCGGCTACACTCCGCGCCCCCCGGCCGGTGTGCCGGAACCGCGCAGCACCATGAGTGATTCCAGCCACCTGACCAGTACGCCCCCGACCTTGCTCAGCAATCGGGTGACCTCGGTTCCCAGCCACGCCCGCGTCGTGATCGTCGGCGGCGGCATCATCGGCTGTTCGATCGCCTACCATCTCGCGCACATGGGCTGCCGCGACGTGGTCCTGCTCGAGCGCGACCGCCTGACCTCGGGCACCACCTGGCACGCCGCCGGCCTGATGGTGACCTTTGGCTCCACCTCGAGCACCTCTACAGAACTCCGCAAGTACACGCGCGATCTCTACACGCGGCTCGAAGCCGAGACCGGCCAGGCCACCGGCTTCAAGCCGGTCGGCTTCATCGAAGTCGCCGCCGATCGCGATCGGCTGGAAGAGTACCGCCGGGTGTCGGCGTTCAATCGGCTGTGCGGCGTGGACGTGCAAGAGCTGTCGGCCAAGGAGGTCGGCGACCTGTTCCCCATCGCCAAAACCGACGACATTCTGGCTGGTTTCTATGTGAAGGAAGACGGCAGGGTCAACCCGGTCGACGTGACCATGGCCCTGGCCAAGGGCGCACGGCTGCAGGGCGCGACCCTGCTGGAAGAAGTGCCGTGCACCGGGATTCTGAAGGCGGGCGGCCGCGTGACCGGTGTCCGCACGCCGCTGGGCGACATCCACTGCGAGATCGTGGTCAACGCGGCCGGCATGTGGGCGCGCCAGCTGGGCGAGCTCGCCGGGGTGACGATCCCGCTGCAGGCGGCCGAGCATTACTACCTCATTACCGATAAAGTGCCTGGAATCTCGTCGAATTGGCCAGTGCTGGAGGATCCGGGCCGCTACGGCTACTACCGCGAGGAAGTCGGCGGGATGATGGTCGGCCTCTTCGAGCCCAAGTCGGCGCCGTGGAAGGTCGAGGGAATTCCCCAGAATTTCTCCTTCGGCGAGATCACGCCCGACTGGGACCGCATGGGCCCCTTCGTCGAGCGCGCCCTGGGCCGCGTTCCGCTGCTCGAGAACCTGGGCATCCGCAAGTTCTTCTGCGGTCCAGAGAGCTTCACCCCCGATCTGCGCCCGGTGGTCGGCGAAGCGCCCGAGCTCAAGGGCTACTTCGTGTGCGCCGGCCTGAACTCGATCGGCATCCTGACCGGCGGCGGCATGGGCCGGCTGATGGCGGAGTGGATCCTGAGCGGCCACCCGGACATGGACATCACCGGCATGAACATCGACCGGCTGCAGCCCTACCAGGTGACGCCGCAGTACCGCCGCGAGCGCATCGTCGAGTCGCTGGGGCTGGTCTACAAGTGCCACTACCCCTTCAAGACCATGGAGACCGCCCGCGACGCCAAGCGCTCGCCGCTGCACGCCGAATTGCACAGCGCCGGCGCATTCTTGCGCGATGTGAGCGGCTGGGAGTGCGCCGACTGGTACGCGCCCACACCCGCCGAGGCCGTAGGCGGCCCCCTCAGCTTCGGCCGGCCCGACTGGTTCCCCTACTGGCGCGCCGAGCACG